>NZ_QKSX01000032.1:0-13388 GCF_003234305.1 Curtobacterium sp. MCLR17_055 | reverse complement strand
TAGCGAGAGGGAAACGCCCGGTCACATTCCGAACCCGGAAGCTAAGCCTCTCAGCGCCGATGGTACTGCAAGGGGGACCTTGTGGGAGAGTAGGACGCCGCCGGACTTAACGTAGAAGAACCAGGGAACCCCTGACCATTCGTGGTCAGGGGTTTTCTGCGTTCTGCAGCCCCTCCACAGGGCAGGTGGGAGGGACAGACGCCGCGGTAGGGTTGTCGGGTCATGACTTCGCCATTCACCACTGCCTCCGGCTCCGACATCCGCGTCCGCTTCTGCCCGAGCCCGACGGGGACCCCGCACGTGGGGCTCATCCGCACCGCGCTCTTCAACTGGGCCTACGCCCGTCACACCGGCGGCAAGCTCGTGTTCCGCATCGAGGACACCGACGCCGCCCGCGACAGCGAGGAGTCGTACGGGCAGATCCTCGACGCGCTCCGCTGGCTGCGGCTCGACTGGGACGAGGGCGTGGACGCCGGCGGCGAGCACGGACCGTACCGGCAGTCCGAGCGCACCGCGATCTACGACGACGTGATCGCGAAGCTCAAGGAGTCGGGGCACATCTACGAGTCCTTCGTCACGCCGGACGAGATGGAGGCCCGCAACAAGGCGGCCGGTCGTGACCCCAAGCAGGGCTACGACAACCACGAGCGTGACCTGACCGATGCCGAGCGCCAGGCGTTCCGCGACGAGGGCCGCGAGCCGGCGCTCCGCCTGCGGGTCCCCGACCGTGACCTGAGCTTCGACGACCTGGTGCGCGGTGAGATCACCTTCAAGCAGGGCACGTTCCCCGACTTCGTGGTGGTCCGTCCGAACGGCACGCCGCTGTACACGTTCACGAACCCGGTCGACGACGCCCTGATGGGCATCACGCACGTGCTCCGGGGCGAGGACCTGCTGTCGTCGACCCCGCGGCAGATCGCCCTGTACGAGGCGCTGTACGAGATCGGCCTCGCGCCCTCCATCCCCGTGTTCGGACACCTGCCGTACGTCATGGGGGAGGGCAACAAGAAGCTCTCGAAGCGTGACCCCGAGTCGAACCTGTTCCACCACCGCGCCGCCGGCATGATCCCGGAGGGGCTCGTGAACTACCTGGCGCTGCTCGGCTGGTCGATCGGGCCCGACCGCGACGTGTTCTCGATCGACGAGATGGTCGCGGCGTTCGATGTCACCGACGTGAACCCGAACCCGGCCCGCTTCGACCACAAGAAGGCCGAGGCGATCAACGGGGACCACATCCGTCTGCTCGCTCCCGAGGACTTCCGGTCGCGTCTGCTGCCGTACCTGTCGGAGTTCATCAGCGACCCGGCGACCCCGGAGCAGCTCGAGATCCTGACCAAGGCCGCCCCGCTCGTGCAGGAGCGCATGCAGCTGCTCGGCGAGGCGCCGGCGATGCTCGGGTTCCTGTTCACCTCCGACGCCGACCTGGTGGTCGAGGACGACGCCCTGGCCTCGCTCAAGGGCGACACGGCGACGGTCCTGACCGCGAGCACCGCCGCGCTCGAGGGCGTCCAGGACTGGACCACCGAGGCCATCGAGGGTGCGCTCCGTGCGGCCCTCATCGACGAGCTCGGCCTGAAGCCCCGCGTCGCCTTCGGCCCGCTGCGCGTGGCGGTGTCCGGACGCCGGATCAGCCCGCCGCTGTTCGAGTCGATGGAGATCCTGGGCAAGGAGTCCACCCTGACCCGGCTCCGCGCCCTCGCGGCGCGCTGACCGACCGTGAGCAGTACGGAGCACGCCGACCAGGTCGTGCACGACGTCGCGGTCATCGGCGCCGGGCCGGCCGGGCTGAGCGCTGCGCTCAACCTGGTCCGGGCGAAGCGCACCGTGCTGCTCGTCGACGCCAACCGCCCCCGGAACGCCGCGACGCTGCGGTCGCACGGGTTCCTGACGCGGGACGGCATCTCGCCGCTCGAACTCCGCAAGCTCGGGCGGACCGAGGTCGAGGGGTACCCGGAAGCGACGGTCGTCCAGTCCGTCGTCGACCTGGTGGCCCCGGACCCCGACACGGACACCTGGCAGGTGCACGGCTCGTGGCGCGGCACCGAGCTCGAGGCCCGCGCCCGGACGGTCGTCGTGGCGACGGGGTTGCGTGAGGAGTTCCCGGCGCTGCCGATGCTCCGCGCGTTCTACGGCACCGCGGTGCACAGCTGCGTCGAGTGCGATGCGTACGACAAGGCCGGGCAGCCGCTCGCGTTCATCTGCGAGACCGACGACGTGGTCGATCGGGCGCTGCTCATCGCCGCATGGACCGACGACCTGATCGTCTACACGAACGGGGTGGCGCCGCTCGACGACGCCGGCCGCGCTCGGCTGGCGGCCGCCGGGATCGTCGTGGACGAGCGGGGCGTCGAGGACCTCGAGGGCGATCGCTCCGGGATGACCGGCGTCCGGCTCGCCGACGGCCACGTCGAGCCGCGGACCGGTGGGTTCGTCCGACCGGTGTGGCACGCCGACCTCGACTGGCTGCGCACCAGCGCCACCACGAGTACGAGCGCCATGAGCGGGAACACGGCCGCGAACGGCGACACGCCCGGAGCGCTCGAGGGGCTCCAGCGCGACACGCAGGGACTCCTCGTGGTCGACCGGGTGGGCCGGACGTCCGTCCCGGGGCTCTACGCCGTGGGAGACGTCACGCCTCCCGGGCCGGAGCAGCTCATCGTCGCCGCCGGACACGGAGCCGCGACCGCCGCCGCCGTGCACCGAGACCTGGTGGGTGGTCTTGCGGACCTCCGGGATGCTGTACAGTAGTTGATCGTGCCCCGGGTGACCGGGCCAGAAGGCCGACAGGCCTTTTGGGGTATGGTGTAATTGGCAACACAGCGGTTTCTGGTACCGTCGTTCTTGGTTCGAGTCCAGGTACCCCAGCACTCGATGAACAGCCCCCGGGACTTCCCGGGGGCTGTTCTCGTTTCCGCGACCTTCTCGTTCCGAGCGTCCTCATCGGCGATGCACGGCGCATCCACGGTCGCGCCACGGCTGATCCGGAGGTTGCGCGGAACCGCACGATCCCCGAGCCGGGCGAGCCGCCGTGCGGACGGCGCCCACGGCGGTGGACCGGTCGTTCCGGAGTCGTACCGTCCGTGGCGGGCGCAGGCCGCGCCTCCAGGCCGGTTGCGGTTCCCCGCACCGGGCCGGAGCCTGCTCGCGGGCCGGGGGAACGCGGACCTACGGTCGGAGGACCGTCGCGGGAGTCGTGGCGGTCCGCTGCTGAGCACCCGAGGTGTCATCGTGACCTCCGTCGACCCGCTGACGACCGTCGATCCCTGGAACCACCCCGCAGCCGTGCCCGCGGCGGCCGACCACTCCGTACTGGACCGCTGGGACCGCGTGGTGGCGCTCCGGGGCGACGCCGCCGCGCTCGCGGGGGACGGCCGTCCCTACACCTACGCCGAAGCGGACCGGGCCTCGCGCGCGCTGGCCGCAGCCCTGGCCGTGACGCTCCGACCCGACGACCGCAGCGGCGCCGGTGTCGGCGACACCCCGGGCGGGTCATCGAAGCCGGTCGGGCTGATGGCCGGGCAGTCGACCGAGGCCGTGATCGGCATCCTCGCGCTGGTGCGTGCCGGACGCACCGTGGTGGTGCTCGACGACCACCTGCCCGCCGCACGCCTGGCACACGTGGCCCGCCTCGCCGGCGTCGACGAGATCGTCGCCGACACCGAGCGTGCGACGCTGGCCGCTGCCGTCGTCGCGGAGCGGGACGGCCGGGTGCACGCACTCGGCGAACTGCTGGACGCGGGTGAACCGGGCGCGGCTCCGTCGCCGGACACCGTCGACGTGCGCCCCGGCGGGCGGGACCCCTTCGCCATCGTCTTCACCTCCGGCTCGACCGGCATGCCGAAGGGCGTCGTCCTGACGCACCGGCAGCAGATCGCCGACGCCGAGCAGGACGCGGTCGCGCTCGGCCTCGGCCCCGGCGACCGGCTCGGTGTCGTCCTGCCGCTCTCCTTCGCGGCCGGGCTCCTGTTCTCGTTCGACACGTTGCTCTGCGGCGGCACCATCGTGCTGCTCGAGCCGCGTGAGCTCGGTGTCGAGCGGCTGCTCGGGCGGTTCCGGGACGACGACGTGAACGTGCTCGTCTGCACCCCGCACCTGCTGCGCTCGATCATCGGGTCGCAGAACGCCCCCGGGTCGCACGGGACGGCGGCCGGGACCGCACCGGTGCTCGGCGGGCTGCGCTTCCTGATGACCACGGGCGAGTCCGTCACCGGCGCCGACCTCGCCGCTGCCCGACCCCACCTGGACCCGGACACGCTGCTCCTGAACGCCTTCGGCTCGAGCGAGACCGCGTGCGTCGCGTACTGCCCGGTGGCACCGGGGGAGCCGGTGCCCGAGGGCGTCGTGCCCGCCGGGTGGCCGTTGCCCGGCAAGACGGTCCTCGTGCTCCGCGAGGACGGCAGCCCTGCCGACCCGGGGGAGACCGGCGAGCTCGTCGTCGTCTCCGACGCCCTGACCGCGGGCTACTGGGGCGCGCCGGAGAAGACCGCCGAACGGACCGGACGCACCGGCGAGGCCGAGGCCGCCGCCGGCATCCCCGTCGGGACCCCGAGCTGGCGGCAGGGCGACCTGGCACGCGTCGACCCCGACGGGCGGCTCGTGCTGCTCGGCCGATCCGACGACGCCGTGAAGGTCCGCGGCTACCTGGTCGAGCCGAGTGAGGTCGAGGCGGCGCTCCGCGCGGTCCCCGAGGTGCACGACGCGGTCGTGACGGCACAGGTCGACCCCGGTTCCGTCACCCGGCTCGTCGCCTACGTGGTCGGTCGCCCGGGGCACCGCACCCCGGCACCGGGTGCGCTCCGCCGGGCGCTCCGTGAGCGACTGCCCGAGTACATGGTGCCGGCGTCGATCGTGCCGATGACCGAACTGCCGCGGAACGAGCGCGGCAAGGTCGACCGGGCCGAACTCCCCGGGGCACCGAGCGTCGAGACCGAGATGGTCGAGGGCGAGTACGACCAGTGGGAGCTCGTCGTGGGGCAGATCTGGGCCGAGGTGCTCGGCCTGCGGGGCGTGCACCTGGACGAGGACTTCTCCGCCCTCGGCGGCGACTCGCTGTCCGCCGAGGAGATGCTCGCCGTCGTGCAGGACCGGCTCGGGGTCGACCTGCGCTCCTCGGACGTGCTCGAGCACCCGACGCTCCGCGCCTTCGCCCGACGGGTGCGGAGCGGCACGAGCGCGCTGCCGAGCCACCCCGACGTCGTGAAGGTCTCCGAGGCGCGCGAGGGCGGCCGTCCGCCGGTGTTCTGCTTCGCCGGTGGCGGTGCCCTGGCGCTGACGTTCCTGCCGCTCTCGCGGCACCTGCCCGCGCACGACCTGTACGCGTTCCAGCAGCACGCCCTCGAGCGCCGTGGGATGCCGGACTGGAACATCGAGCGGAGCGCCCGCCGCTACCTCGCCCTGATGCGCATCGTGCAGCCCCGCGGCCCGTACCTGCTCGTCGGCCACTCGCTCGGCGGACTCGTCGCGCTCGAGATCGCTCGGCTCCTGACCGAGAGCGGCGAGCAGGTGGAACACGTCGTCCTGCTCGACACCTACCTGCCCCGCACGAAGTCCGAACAGGCCCGCCTGCACTTCGGCCGGATGGAGTCGCGCGACCAGCCGAACACCGCCGTCCGGGCCGTGCAGCGGGGGCTCGACCGCGCCGTCAGGCGGGTGCTGCCCGCGGGTGTGCCGTACGGGGCGCTGTTCGCCAAGCGGCTCCGGGCGTACACCGCCGGCGTGTTGCGGCACGGTGGGCAGAAGGACTTCGACGCCTTCTTCGACCAGGCCGAGATCGTCACCAGGCGCCACCACCCGACGCCGTTCCACGGGCGCGCCACCTACGTCCTCGCCGACGCCAACCCCGACGCCGCCGGGTGGTCCGCACTGCTGCGCGGGCCCACCGAGATGGTGCGGATCGCGAGCGAGCACACGTCGCTGCTGCGGGAACCGCACGTCGCCGAGCTGGCGGTCGCGCTGCGGGCCGCCTTCGAGACGGCGGACGTGCCGCAGGTCTGAGACCGGCCCACGAGCGGACGGGAGGCGCGGTGCCGGCTGGCACCGCGCCTCCCGTCCGCTCGTCCTGCGTCCACCACCCGCCGGCCGCCGCGCCGGACCGCCAACCTGCACGACCGTTGCGGGTTTCCGTATCCGCACCCGGGTGTCCGCAAGGGACCGCACCGCGCATTGACCCTCCCGCTGGCCACGGCGATGGTTGGAACCGCGGGGGAGAGTACCCACTCACCCGCGGCAAGCAGGCGGCGTCGTACCCGCGTCCCGCTGCTCGACCGACGACGGTCACCGTCGTCGATGCGTCATCCGAGGACGCGCCGCTCGTCTCGACGAGCCACCACCCGACAGCAACCCTGACCCGACAGGACCGCGCCATGCCCGCACGTACCGTTCGCCCTGCAGACCCGAGGGTCTCCGTCGTCATCCCGGCACGGAACGAGGCCCGCAACCTCGAGATCATCCTCCCGAAGCTCCCGCCCGTGTACGAGGTGATCCTGGTCGACGGCAACTCCGTCGACGACACCATCGCCGCCGCCCAGCGCGTGATGCCCGACATCCGCGTCGTGCACCAGACCCGCAAGGGCAAGGGCAACGCCCTGGCCTGCGGCTTCGAGGCCGTCACCGGCGACATCGTCGTCATGTTCGACGCCGACTGCTCCGCGGACCCCGACGAGATCCCGCGGTTCGTCCAGGCACTCGTCGACGGCGCCGACGTCGCGAAGGGCACCCGGTACTCGCTCGGCGGTGGCAGCGACGACATCACGATCGTCCGGAACATGGGCAACCGCGGCCTGAACATGCTCTGCAACATCATCCTCGGCACCCGCTACAGCGACCTCTGCTACGGCTACAACGCCTTCTGGGCGGACGTCCTGCCGGAGATCGGTCTGCTGTCGTCCGAGCTGCCGAAGCCGGCCGACGGTTCGATGCTGTGGGGCGACGGGTTCGAGATCGAGACCGTCCTGACCTGCCGCTGGTCGGCCGCCGAGCTCGCGATCACCGAGGTGCCGAGCCACGAGAAGCTCCGCGTGCACGGTTCGAGCAACCTCAACGCCGTGACCGACGGCATCCGCGTGCTGAAGTCGATCATGCACGAGCGTCGTCGTGCCGCGATCGGCCGTGCCGAGGTCCGTCGCGCGGCGATGAGCGTCGTCCCGCCGGCCGAGCAGCTGGCCGCGCCGGCTGCTGCGCCGGTTGCTGCTGCTCCCGTCGCTGCGGCGCCGGTCGCTGCGTCCGTCGCGACCCCCGTCGCTGCGTCCGCCGTCGCCGGGGCGTCCGTCGCCGGGGCAGCCGTCGTCGCGTCCGTCGTCGCCCTCGAGGAGGACGTCGCGTGACGACCGTCGCGGTCGTCATCTGCGCCTACACCCAGCAGCGCTGGGGTGACCTGCAGGACAGCGTCGAGTCGGCCAAGCGCCAGCCCGAGGGCCCCGAGGTCGTCGTCGTCATCGACCACGAGCCGGAGCTCCTGGCCCGCGCCGCCGCGCGCTGGCCGGAACTCCGGGTCGTCCCGAACACCGAGGACCGCGGACTCTCCGGGGCCCGGAACACCGGTGTCGCCCTGACCGACGCCGACGTCGTCGCGTTCCTGGACGACGACGCCACCGCGGACCCCGACTGGCTCGGGCACATGCTCACCGCGCTCGAGGACCCCGACGTCGTCGGTGTCGGCGGTCGTGCCACGCCGTCCTGGCCGACCGCGACCGGCCCCGGCCCGTACGCCGACGAACTGCTCTGGATCGTCGGGTGCTCGTACCGCGGGCTGCCCGAGACCCCGGGCGACGTCCGCAACGTCATCGGGTCGAGCATGGCGTTCCGCCGTGACGCGATCCTGCTCGCCGGCGGCTTCCGCTCCGGCATCGGCCGCGTCGGCAACCAGCCGCTCGGCTGCGAGGAGACCGAACTCTGCATCCGCATCGCCCAGGCCCGTCCCGGCGCGCGGATCCGGCACGAACCGCGCTCGAACGTCTCGCACCGGGTCTCGCCGGACCGTGTGACGATGCGCTACCTGCGCCGCCGCAGCTACTACGAGGGCATCTCGAAGGCCGTGCTGAGCCGTCGGGTCGGCACCGGCGACTCGCTCGCCAGCGAGTCGACCTACCTGACCCGGGTGATCCCGGGCGCCGTGCTGCGCGAACTGCGCCACGTCGGTCGTGGCGGAGGACTGCGGGCGTACGCCATCGCGCTCTCCGTCGTCTCGACGGTCGCGGGCTACGCCGTCGGCCGGGTCCTCGGCACCGTCGTCGTGCGGACCCCACCCGCACCCGCACCGCTCCCGCAGCCGGTGGGCACACCGTGACCCGCGCGACCCTGGCGATGGTCCTCTCGCCGGTCGTGACCGGGCCGCTCGTCCCCACCTGGGACGGCGCGCTCTGGGTCGGCGAGGTCGACCGTGCCGACGTGCACGCGTCGAGCCACCGGGACGTCATCGCCCTGCAGGGATCCGCCGGGTACGGGCGTGCCCGCCTGCTCGTCCGCGACCACGGCGAGCCCCTCGGTTTCGTCGAGGCCGAGATCACCGAACGCCGCCGCATCGGCGGCACCATCGACGTCCGTGCGCTCCTGCGCGCGATCCGGCCCATGCCGGCACCCGACCGTCGGCCGGCAGCAGGTCTGGTGCTGCCGTCCGTCACCGTGGTGCTCTGCACGGACGGCGCCGCCGGCACGACCATGCGGTCTGTGCTCGCGAACGGGCACCCCGACTTCGACGTCGTCGTCGTCTCGCACGGCGCCGACGACGGCGGGGTGGCGACCGTCGACATCAGCGGACGTCGCGTCACCACCATCCCCGCGCCCGACGGCGGCCTCGCCGCCGCACGGAACGCCGGCCTGCTCGTCGCGAGCGGCGACGTCGTCGCGTTCGTGGACGAGGGCGCCGTCGTGGACGGCGACTGGATCGCCGCCATCGCCCGTGCCTTCGCGACCGACCCCGACGTGGCCTGCGTCACCGGGCTCGTGCCGAGTGCCGAGCTCCGGACGACGGCGCAGCGCTGGCACGACGACCGCACCCCCGGTGGGCGGACCGTCCGCCGGCGGGTCTTCCGGCTCGACGACCCGGTCGACGACCTCCCGCTGCACCCCTTCGCCGCCTCGGCCTACGGCACCGGCGCGAACCTCGCCGTGCACCGCGCGACCGCGCTCCGGATCGGCGGGTTCGACACCGCCTTCGGTCCCGGCACGCGCGTCGGCGGCGGCGACGACCTCGACCTCTTCACACGACTGCTGTTCGCCGGATCCGCGATCGCCGTCGAACCGGCCGCGATCGCGTGGCAGCGATCGGCGGACGACGTCGCGTCGCTCCGCGCCGCCGCTGCCGCGCACGGCCACGGACTCGGAGCCTGGATGACCAAGAACGCACTCGACCGCGACACGCTGACCGCCTCGGTGGACGCGGCGCCGGAGGCCATCAGCGCCTTCGCACGCCTCGGCCTCGAGCAGGGCGACGACGCTGCCGACGCTGCTCCGGCGAACAGCCACGGGACGGGCGCCGCGCGTGACGCGGACACCGTCGACGCCGTCGACGCGGAGTTCGCGGCGACGAAGCGTCGGTTGCGTCGCGTCGAGCGGCGCTCCGTGCTCACCGCACCGGTCCTGGCGCTCCGCGAACGCATGGGCGGCGCGGGGACGATCGACCGGACGGCGCACGGTCGCCACGAGCTGCAGCGCGGCCTCGACACCGCGGGGCCGGCACGACCGACCCCGGGCGGCGCGATGAGCCCGGTGGCCCGACTCGGCGCCGCCGCGATCGTCGTGCTGACGCTCGTGCTGGCCGCCGTCGGCAGCGTCGTCGAGCTGCCCACGCTGCGGGCGAGCGCCGTCGCGGTCTTCCTGTTCGCGCTGCTCGGGGTCGCCCCGATGCTGCTCGTCCGTCCGATGTCCCTCGCACGGTTCGCCGTCCTCGCCGTCACCGGGTCGCTCGTCGGCACGATCGGCATCGGGTACACCATGGCGACCTTCCACATCTGGGCGCCGACGGTCCCCTTCGTCGGTGTCGTCGTGCTCACCGCGGCGGCGCTCGCCGTCTCGGTGCCGCGTGACCTGGCGGAGCTCCGTCGCGCCGGCCTCGTGCGCCGGGAGACCGCCCGGCCCCGGTGGAGCACGACCGCCACGGTGACGGCGCTCTCGCTCGGCGGGCTCGTCGTCGTGGTCGTCGCCGCGCTCACCCACATGGGCGACCCGGTGCCCGCCGGCCTGTTCGGCTCGCTCGGCCCCGGCCTGGTCGTCGGGCTCGTGCTCGTCGTCGCCGCGGCGGTCATCGCCCTGGTCCGCGGCCGCGCGCTCGCCGTGCCCGTCGTCGTGCTCGGCGGCGTCGTGCAGCTCGCCCAGGCGATCACGTACGGCGTGCCCACCGTGACGGCCGCCGCGCGGCACATCGGTGTCGTCGAGTACATCCGCCAGTTCGGTGGGACCAACCCGTCGGCCGACATCTTCCAGACCTGGTCCGGCCTGTTCGCCGGCGCCGCCTGGGTCGCCGACGTCGGTGGCATCGTCAACACGATCCTCATCGCCGCGTGGGTGCCGGTCCTGCTCGCGTTCAGCACGACCATCGCCGTCGGCGTCCTGGCGGCGCACTGGCTGCCCGGCGCCCGTCGGCCGTGGATCGCAGCGCTGCTGACCGCGATGACCGGTTCGCTCAACACCACGTACTTCTCGCCGCAGTCGACCGGCATCCTGATGTCGATCGTGATCCTCGTGCTCGCCACCGGACCGCTGCGCGATGCCGCCGTCACCACCGCCGACGGCTCCGTCGCCGCCAAGCCGCGGGCACGGCGGGTGGGGCTCTCGCGGATCGTCGCGATCACCCTCATCGGCATCGTGCTCGCCGTGACCCACCAGATCTCGCCGTACCTGACGGTCGCCGCACTCGTCACGCTCATCGTGTTCCGGATGCTCCGCCCCTGGTGGCTGCCCGCCGTCGTGCTCGTGCCGGCGGTGGTCTTCGCCGCGCTGAACGGCGACATCCTCGGGCGGTTCCTGTCGCTCGCGGCGGTCGGACGCGTGCTCGACAACGTGCAGCCGCCCGCGCACGACATGACCGTCCTGCCGAAGCCGCTCGTCACGCGTCTGGCGTTCGACATCCCGGCAGCCGCGCTCGTGGTGCTCGGGCTCATCGCCGTGCTGACGGTGCTGATGCGGCGCGACCGGACGCACTGGGCGCTCCTCGCCACCGCCGCGAGCCCGATCTCGCTGCTCGTCGCCACGAACTACGGCCAGGAGGGCGTCTTCCGCGTCGTGCTCTTCGCGACGCCGTGGATCGCGATCCTGGCGGCGGCGCTCCCGATGCCCGCCGGTCGGTTCGCCCCGGCCGGGGCGGTCCTGCAGCGCGCGATGCGTCCGTCCGCGGTGCGGTTCGCGGTCGCCGGAGCAGCGGTGGCGGCGCTCGTCGCGATCGGTGCGTTCGGGCAGACCTCGCTCGACTGGAACCGCGTGATGACCCGGAGCCAGTCCGCGGCGACGCAGTACTACGACCGCACGGCACCAGCGGGCTCCGTGATGCTGCTCACCGGGTCGGCCAACGCCGTCCCGAGCAACACCGGCGCACGGTACTTCGACGTGGGCTACCTGTCCCGCGAAGCGCTCGGCCCGTACCCGGACCCGACCGGCGGCTACGACGCCGAGGCGGACCTGTCGAACGTGACGCGGGAACTCGTCGTGAACTGGTCGGCCACCGGCTACTACGCCCTGGTCGCGGAGCCCTTCGGCGCCTACGACGAGCGGTACGGCTACCAGAGCGACGCCGACTACCAGGAGCTCGCCGCCGCCATGGCGTCCTCGCCCTACTGGAAGCGGGTCTGGTCGTCGGGGACGACCGCGATGTACGAGCTGACGATGGAGGGCCTGCGCCATGCGACCGACTGAACCGACCTCCGACAGACCGCGACGGACGCGACGGGCCACCGTCGCGTCCGTCGCGGGCGTGCTCGCCACCGTGCTCGCCGTGCTGGTCGCGCCGAACCTCGCCGTCCAGCCGGCCGCGGCTGCGGCTGCGGACTGCAGCGCCGGGCGGGTGCTCAACGTCGTCGCCCACCCCGACGACGACCTGCTCTTCCAGGGCACGGACCTGCGGAAGGACATCGAAGCGGGGCGCTGCGTGCGCTCCGTCATCGTCACGGCCGGCGACGCCGGCAAGCCCGACTGGTACTGGCAGGAACGCCAGGTCGGGCTGATGGCCGCCTACGCGAGCATGGCCGGCGTCGACCCGGCGTCGACGACCGGCTCCACGACGGTCGCCGGACGGACCCTGCTCACCGAGACCCTGACCGCCGACCCGCGGATCAGCCTGGTCTTCATGGACCTGCCGGACGGCAACGTCGAGGGCAACGGCTTCTGGGCGAACGGCTACGAGAGCCTCCAGCGCCTGTACACGGGCGACATGGACACGCTGCACACCGTCGCCGATGCCCCGCACAGCGCCACGTACACGCTCGCGCAGCTCCGGGCGACGCTGCAGGGGATCGTGCAGGACTTCGCACCGACGGACATCCACACCCTCGACCACGAGGGCGAGTACGGCGACGGGGACCACAGCGACCACCACACGGTCGCGTACCTGACCGACCAGGTGCAGCAGCAGTACACCGGCGCGCACGGCTTCACCGGGTACATGGGGTACCCGATCGCCGACCGTCCGGCGAACCTGATGACGGCCGAGACCCAGGCGAAGGCCGACGCGTTCTTCACCTACGCCGCGCACGACAGTGAGACCTGCGCCTCGTACGAGGCCTGCTCGGCTCGACCCGAGACCTCGTGGCTCAGCCGGCAGTACACCGCAGGCTCACCCGTGCCGACGGACCCCACCGACCCCACGGACCCGACCCCCGCACACGAGGACGTGACGGGTGCGGCGTCGGTGACGGCGAGTGCGGAGAACCCGGCTGATGGTCAGACGGCCGTGAAGGCGGTCGACGGTGTGGTGAGCGGCTACCCGGATGCGCCGACGGCGGAGTGGGTTGCGCCGTCTGGTCGTGCGGGGACGTGGATCCAGCTCGGGTGGGCGGGGGCGACGGCGTTGGACGCGGTCGACCTCGCTGATCGGCCGAACGCGGTGGACCAGGTGCTGGGTGGGACGTTGACGTTCTCGGACGGCTCGAGTGTGACGGTGCCGGCGTTGCACAACGGTGGTGCGGTGCAGCGGATCACGTTCGCGGCGCGCAGTGTCACGTGGGTGCGGTTCACGGTGACCTCGGTCAGTGGCGGGACGCAGAACGTGGGGCTCGCCGAGATCCGCGCGCTGGCCCCGGCCGACACGACGACGCCACCGCCGACCCCGACCCGGACGGACGTGACGGGTTCGGCGTCGGTGACGGCGAGTGCGGAGAACCCGGCTGATGGTCAGACGGCCGTGAAGGCGGTCGACGGTGTGGTGAGCGGCTACCCGGATGCGCCGACGGCGGAGTGGGTTG
>NZ_QKSX01000031.1:0-20586 GCF_003234305.1 Curtobacterium sp. MCLR17_055 | reverse complement strand
CGGAGATGTGTATAAGAGACAGGGCGCGGGCGCGGGCACGGGTGCGGGCGCGGGCTCTGCGCGCTGAGGTTTCGCGCTGGGCGACAGTTCTCGCCTTCCGGAGGCCGTGAGGTGTCGCTGAGCGCGAAACCTTGATGCTCGCCACCGGCCTGCGCCGCGGGCCGTCGGCCGCCGCGGTGCGGCGCCGCGGGCCCGCCGCGCGCTACGTCGGCAGGACCACGTCGGCCAGGGCAGCCGGGTCCTCGGCGGCGATGAAGGCCTGCTCCTGCGCGGCCCAGCGGTCCCACTCGCGCGCGAAGACCTCGCCGTCGCGGCCGATCGCCCGGTCCCACCGCACGGCGTCGTCGGCCTCGAGCCACACCCGCAGCGACGCCAGCGGTGCCGACGCCCGCGACAACGCACCGCACCCCTCGACCACGATCGGCAGGTCGGGGTCCACCGACGCCCAGTCCGCGGGCGCATCGGCCGCCCAGTCCCAGCGTCGGTACCCGCTCGGCGCTCCGAGGACGTCCGTCACCACGGCATCGGCAGCCGCACGCAGGCCGTCCCACCCCGGGTACAGGTCGTCCAGGTGCACGAGCTGCGCGCCGAGCTTCTCCGCGACCTGTGCTCCGAGGGTGGTCTTGCCCGTGCCGGACCGGCCGTCGATGAGCACGACGGCGCGCCGGCCCGTGGCAGCGGCGACACCGGCAGCAGCAGCGGCCAGACCGGGGGCGAGGTCACCGGCGGTGGTGCCCGTCGCGCGCGTCGCGGCCGTCGTGCCGGCTGCAGGCGTCGCGTCAGGCACGCCACGTCCCCACGCTCACCGCGACCGCGATCGACACCGCGCCGATGCCGACCAGCGCCGCCACCATCGCCCACTCCGGCCCGGCGAACCGTGCGACCCGCGCCCAGGTCCGCCGTCCGGGAGCACCGAACCCCCGTGACTCCATCGCCACCGCCAACGTCGTCGCACGCCGCAGCGCGAGCACGAGCAGCGCGAACGCCATCGTCGCCCCGCGGCGGAGCCGTCCGGAGTCGGCCAGTCCTCGCGCGCGTCGCGCCATCGCGAGCTGTCGCCAGTCGTCGACGAGCAAGGTCATCATCCGGACAGCGGCGAGCGCGCCGAGCACGAAGCGCGCGGGCAGCCGGAGCACCTGCGCGAGCCCGTCGGCCAGGTCGGTCGGGTCGACCCGCACGAAGAGCGCGATGGCTGGCACCCCCACCGCGAGGACCCGGAGCGCCGTCGCCAACGCGAGCGTCAGTGACCCGTCGGTGACGTGTGCGAACCCGAGGTCGAACCACTCCCGACCCGAGGGCCTGCCGTACAGCGCGATGCTCACCGCCGTCAGCGGCACCGCGAGGAGCACCGGTGCGAGTCGGAGCAGCAGGGTCCGGACCGGCAGGCGCAGGAGCGGCAGGAGTGCGAGTTCGAGCGCCAGGGCGACGGCGGCGGAGACGACGTCGAGGCTGAGCACCAGGCAGACGCCGAGGGCGAGCACACCGATCAGCGACGCGACCGGCTGGACACCGGGGATGCCGGTCGCGCGGGCCGGCAGCGGTCGTCGCAGGGGGTTCGTCCGGTCGGTTCCGTCCGCCGCGTCCGACGCGTCCGTCCGGTCGGCCGTGTCGATCCGGTCTGGAGGCCCGGGCTGGGTTCCGACTGTCGGCCCGGTCTCCGGGATGGTCGCGTTCGACGGCCCCTGGTCACGCCCGACGGTCCGGGCGCCGTCCGGCCCGAGCACGACCTCGTCGGCGTCGAGTGCCCGGACGAGATCGCGGTCGTGGGTGACCGCCACCACCGCGGTGCCGGCGTCGGCGAGGGCCCCGAGCCGCTCGACGACGGCCTGCCACGTGGCACGGTCCTGCCCGGAGGTCGGCTCGTCGAGCACGACGACCGGCGGCCGGGCCGCGATGACCGAGGCGATCGCGAGCCGTCGTTGTTCGCCCCCGGACAGGGTGAAGGGGTTGGCGTCGGTCAGGTGTGCGAGCCCGAACTCGTCGAGCAGCGCGGTGGCTCGTTCGGCGGCGTCCGGCGCATCGAGTGCTCGGGGGCCGGCCTCGATCTCCTCGCGGACGGAGCGGGCGACGAACTGGTGCTCGGGGTCCTGGAACACCGTGCCGATCCGGGCGGCGAGTTCCCGGCTCGTCCAGGCATGCGGCGCTGTGCCGATGCCGTCGGCGAGGGCGTCCGTGGCGTCGAGCTCGCCGGCGGCCGGTGGGAGCAAGCCCGCGAGGGTCAGCCCGAGCGTCGACTTGCCGACGCCGTTCGGTCCGGTGACGGCGAGGACCTGCCCGGCCCGGAGCCCGAGATCGATGCCGTTCCCGACCGGTTGCTTCCCCCGTGCCGTGCCGAGCCCCCGGGCGTCGAGCAGTACCGCTGCCCCCTGGTCACGCTCCCCCGCGCTGCCCTCCTCGCCGGGCTCCCCCTCGCCGAGCTCCCCCTCGCCGAGCGGGCGGAATGCCGCGGTCGGCCCACCGGACAACCCGGGCATTTCGCCCGTTCGTCCCGCCGACGTCATCTCCCGCGCCCCCGCGCCGGACTCCCCTGCGCCGAGCGGGCGGAATGCCGCGGTCGCTCCGCCGGACGCCCCGGGCATTTCGCCCGCTCGTCCGCGCGCACGCCGCAGCAGCCGGGCAGAACCGCGCTCCGGCTCAACACCGGGCACCCAGACCCCGGCCGCCGTGAGCGCCTCGCCGTGGTCCGCCAGCACCCGGGACGGCGGACCGTCCGCGACCACGCCGCCACCCGGTTCGAGCAGCACGAGCCGATCGACCAGGTCCAGCCAGGTGCCGATCCGGTGCTCCACCACGAGCAGCGTCGCCCCGGTCTCGTCGAGCAGTGCCCGGACGGCGTCGTGCACCTGCGCCACGCCGTCCGGGTCGAGGTTCGCGCAGGGTTCGTCGAGCACGAGCGCACCCGGCCGCATCGCGAGCACGCCCGCGAGCGCCAACCGCTGCCGCTGCCCACCGGACAGCTGCGCGGTGGAGCGGTCGAGCGGCAGGTCGAGCCCGACGACGTCGAGCGCCGTCCGCACCCGGTCCCAGGTCTCGTCACGAGGGACGCCGGCGTTCTCGCAGCCGAAGGCCACGTCGTCGCCGACCCGGGACATCACCGTGTGCGCCTCGGGGTCCTGCATGACGAGACCGACACGCCCGCGGACCGCGCGGGGGTCGGCCTCGTCGACCAGGAGTGTCCCCTGCACCGAAGCAGCGGTGTCGTCGGTGGCGTCGGGCTCGTCGGGCAGCACGCCGGCGACCGCTCGCAGGAGCGTCGACTTGCCGGCACCGGACGGCCCGACGACGGCGACCCGCTCCCCCGGCTCGACGGTCAGGTCGACGTCACGGACGGCCCAGGCGTCGCGCTCCGGGTACCGCCAGCCCCAGCCACGGAACGCGATGCGCGCCCCGCGGACGCCGGCACCTGCGCCGGCGTCGCCGCCGGTGGAAGGGGACGCCGCCGACGGAGCGGGCACGGTCACACCAGGGCGCGGGGCTCGCGACGGCTGTGCTCGCGGCCGGCCGCGAAGGACGACAGCACCCCGGTACGGGCGAGTGCCCGGACGATGAGCCACGAGCCCGCCCCCGCGATCACGGCACCGGAGATGACCGCACAGATCACGTACACGACCTTGAAGGCGACGTCGAGCCCCGGGTACCAGAGGACGGTGTCGTTGATGCCGAGTGCGAGTCCGGCCGCGGCACCGGCGAGCACGACGACCGGCAGGCGGTAGACGCGGTACAGGAACAGCGCGAGGACGATCTCGGCGCCGAGGCCCTGGACGAGCCCGGCCTCGAGCGTGAGCCATCCCCACTGGGTGCCGAACAACGCCTCGACCGAGGCGGCGACCATCTCGCCGTAGAGCGCGGCGCCGGGCTTGCGGACGACGATCGCGACGATCGGGCCGGCGAGCAGCCAGACCCCGCCGAACAGGGCCTTGGTGCCGGGGAGCACGAGGTCCATGACGGCGCTGATGGGTTCGTAGCCGAACTCCCAGAGCCGGAAGACGACTCCGAGGGCCACCGCGAGGACACTCGCGACGACGATGTCGACGACCCGCCAACGCAGCGATCGCCGCGGAGCGGTGGTGACGGTTGTGGACGTGCCTGAAGGCATGCTGCTGACTCCTCCCTGCGCCGGCATGATCCGGATCAGGTTCGACGGTCGGAGCGCCGATCGCTCCCTCTCAGCCCGGCGGTCCCGGACTCCCGTGTGTGTGCCAGCAGTCTAGACGCGGTCGCGACCGCGTGACGGACTGGAGGCCCGTGGCGGCGTCGCCACGGGCCTCCAGTCCGTCAGGTGGTCACTTCTTGAGCGCGCGCACCAGCTTGCGGAGGACACGCCCGGCCACCCACACGAAGGGGATGCCCACGACGATCAGCGAGATCGGGTTCGGCTCGAACACGAGGTCCTTGCCCGGACGGCGGACGTAGGCGCCGACGGGGGCCGACAGGCCGCCGCCACCGCCGCCACCGTTCTCGTCGTCTCCGCCGCCGCCGAAGCCGAACCAGCTGACGGACACGGGGATGAGGGTCTGGTCGCCGACCTCGACGGGTTCTCCGTAGTTCGTGGAGACCCCGAGCGGGCGGACCTGGTCTGCGATCTTCGAGACGATGTTGGCCATGCGCGCGACGCTACTCGTCCGTTCCTCCACAGGCCGCGGGGCGCATCACGCATCCACAGCTGGGGCTTGTCTGCGGACGCGGACGAGCGCCGCCGATATGTTGGCCGCACCCACACCTGGAGGACCGTTTGCACACCTGGCCCGGAAACCCGTACCCGCTCGGGGCGACCTACGACGGGAGCGGCACGAACTTCGCGCTGTTCTCCGAGGTCGCCGAGCGCGTCGAACTCTGTCTGTTCGATTCCGACGGCAACGAAGAATGCGTCCGCTTGCTCGAGGTGGACGCCTACGTCTGGCACGCGTACCTCCCCAACATCGGCCCCGGGCAGGAGTACGGCTTCCGCGTGCACGGCCCGTACGACCCGGACTCCGGCGCGCGCTGCAACCCGTCGAAGCTCCTGCTCGACCCCTACGCCAAGGCGACGAGCGGCGAGATCGACTGGGACCAGTCGCTCTTCTCGTACACCTTCGGCGACCCGGACTCGACCAACGACGAGGACTCCGCGTCGCACATGATGAAGGGCGTCGTGATCAACCCCTTCTTCGACTGGCAGGGGGATCGCCCGCCGCGCACGCCGTACGGCGAGACCGTCATCTACGAAGCGCACGTCAAGGGGCTCACCGAGACCCACCCGGACGTGCCGGAAGAGCAGCGCGGCACCTACGCCGGCGTCGCCCACCCCGCGGTCATCGAGCACCTGCAGCGCCTCGGCATCACCACGCTCGAGCTCATGCCGGTGCACCAGTTCGTGAACGACTCGACCCTGCAGGACAAGGGGCTGTCGAACTACTGGGGCTACAACACCATCGGTTTCTTCGCGCCGCACTCGGCGTACTCGTCGTCGGGCGACCAGGGCCAGCAGGTCCAGGAGTTCAAGACGATGGTGCGCGAGCTGCACCGCGCCGGCATCGAGGTCGTCCTCGACGTCGTCTACAACCACACCGCCGAGGGCAACCACCTCGGCCCGACGCTGTCGTTCCGCGGCATCGACAACGCGGCCTACTACCGCCTGGTCGATGACGACAAGAAGTTCTACATGGACTACACGGGCACGGGGAACTCGCTCAACGTCGGGCACCCGCACTCGCTGCAGCTCATCCTCGACTCGCTCCGCTACTGGGTGACCGAGATGCACGTCGACGGGTTCCGCTTCGACCTCGCCTCGGCACTGGCCCGCGAGTTCTACGAGGTCGACCGGCTGTCGGCCTTCTTCGAACTGGTGCAGCAGGACCCGATCGTGTCGCAGGTCAAGCTGATCGCCGAGCCGTGGGACGTCGGCCCCGGTGGCTACCAGGTCGGCAACTTCCCGCCCCAGTGGTCCGAGTGGAACGGCAAGTACCGCGACACCGTCCGTGACTTCTGGCGTGGTGAGTCGTCGACGCTCGGTGAGTTCGCCTCGCGGATCTCCGGCTCGGCCGACCTGTACGAGCACGACGGCCGCACGCCCAAGGCGAGCATCAACTTCATCACCGCGCACGACGGCTTCACGCTGTACGACCTGGTGGCCTACAACGAGAAGCACAACGAGGCCAACGGCGAGGACAACAACGACGGCGAGAGCCACAACCGGTCGTGGAACTCCGGGGCCGAGGGCCCGACCGACGACGAGGCCGTGAACGCCCTGCGGCTGCAGCGTCGCCGGAACTTCCTGGCGACCCTGCTCCTGAGCCAGGGTGTGCCGATGATCGCGCACGGCGACGAGCTCGGCCGGTCGCAGTCCGGCAACAACAACGTCTACGCGCAGGACTCCGAGCTCAGCTGGATCGACTGGGACAGCGCGGACGAAGACCTCATCCAGTTCACCGCCGACGTGGTGAAGCTGCGGCACGACCACCCCACGTTCCGCCGGACCCGGTACTTCAACGGCCGTCCGGTTCGTCGTGGCGAGGGCGAGCCGCTGCCCGACGTGGTCTGGCTGACCCCCTCGGGTGACGCCATGGACCCCGAGGACTGGGACTCCGGCTTCGGCAAGAGCGTCGGCATGTACCTGAACGGCGAGGGCATCCGCGGACGCGACGCCCGTGGTGAGCGCGTCACCGACGTCGGCTTCATCACGTACTTCAACGCCCACGACGACGTCGTGACCTTCACGCTCCCACCCGAGGAGTACTCCCCGGGCTGGACCGTCCGGATCGACACCGCCGACCCCGGTGCCCGCGACGAGGTGCTCGACGCGGGTACCCCGCTCGACGTCCCCGCCCGGTCGATGATCGTGCTGCGTGCCGAGCCCGACCACGAGGTCACCAGCACCCCGGTCGACGCCGAGCAGGACGGCGCCCCCGAACCGGACGCCCCGCAGGACGCCGTCACCCCGGTGAACCCGGCCGGTTCCACCGCACCGAGCGGAACCGCCCGATGACCGCCGGAACGCCCGGCGCCGCGAACCGCGTCCCCGCGTCGACCTACCGGCTGCAGGTCTCGGCCGACTTCGACCTCGACGCCGCACGCGACCTGGTCGAATACGTGCACGACCTCGGCGCCGACTGGCTGTACCTGTCGCCGGTGCTGCAGGCCGAGTCCGGGTCGAACCACGGCTACGACGTGGTCGACCACACGCGGGTCGACACCGACCGCGGTGGCGACCAGGCGATGCGGGCGTTGGCCGAGGCCGCGCACGCCGTCGGCCTCGGGGTCATCGTCGACGTGGTGCCCAACCACGTCGGCGTCGCGACCCCCGAGTCGAACCCGTGGTGGTGGTCCCTGCTCGAACTCGGGCAGGGCTCGCCCGTGGCCTGGGCCTTCGACGTGGACTGGGAAGCCGGCGACGGCAAGCTCCGGGTCCCCGTGCTCGACGACCGGCTGCTCGAGGCGGTCACGCTCGACACGTCCGACGCCGAGCGTCCGGTGCTCCGCGTCGGCGAGACCGCCTACCCCACCGCACCCGGGACGGTGCACGACGGCGGCACCGTCGAGACCGTCCACGACCGCCAGCACTACGCGTTCGTGCACTGGAAGCGTGCCGACCACGACCTGAACTACCGCCGGTTCTTCGCGGTGAACACCCTCGCGGCGATCCGGGTCGAGGAGCCCGAGGTCTTCGCGGCCTCGCACGGGGTCATCGGCGGCTGGTTCCGCGACGGGCTCGTCGACGGCCTGCGCATCGACCACCCGGACGGGCTGTACGACCCGGCGGGCTACCTGCAGGACCTGGCGGAGCTGACCGGCGGGGCCTACACCCTCGTCGAGAAGATCCTCGAGCCCGGCGAGCAGCTGCCGAGCTCGTGGCCGGTCGACGGCACCACCGGGTACGACGCCCTCGGGGTGCTCGACCGCGTGTTCGTCGACCCCGCGGGCGAGCAGGCGCTGACCGCGGCGTCGGGCGCCGAGCCGACCGACTGGCAGCAGCTCACGCACGACACCCGACGGGGCATCGCGGACGGCATCCTCGGCAGCGAGGTCGAGCGGCTCGCACGCCTGCTCGCTCCGAGCGCCGCGACGGAGACGATCACGCACGAGCGGATCGTCGACGCGGTCGCCGAGATCGTGGCCTCGTTCGACGTGTACCGCACGTACCTGCCCGAGGGCGCCCACCACCTCATCACCGCGCTCGAGCGCGCCGCCGAGGCCCGCCCGGACCTCGACGACGTCATCGACCGGATCGCACCGGCACTCGTCGACCCGACGAACGCCGCGGCGGTCCGCCTGCAGCAGACCAGCGGCATGGTGATGGCGAAGGGCGTCGAGGACACGGCGTTCTACCGCACCTCGCGCCTGTCGTCCCTGAGCGAGGTCGGCGGCGACCCGAGCGTCTTCGCGGTCTCGGTGGCGGACTTCCACCAGGCACAGCGCGAACGGCTCGGCAGCTGGCCGCACACCATGACGACGCTCACCACCCACGACACCAAGCGCAGCGAGGACACCCGCGCCCGCATCGCCGTGCTGGCCGAGCTCGGCGACGAGTGGGCCGCCACGCTCGAGCGTCTGCAGTCGCTCGTGCCGTTGCAGGACCGCGTGTTCGCCGACCTGCTCTGGCAGGCGATCGTCGGCGCCCGGCCCGCCAGCCGTGAGCGTCTGCACGCGTACGCCGAGAAGGCCTCCCGCGAAGCCGGTGACAGCACCACCTGGACCGAGCCCGACGAGGCGTTCGAGCAGCAGATGCACGCGATCGTCGACGCTGCGTTCGACGACCCGGACGTGGTCGCCGTGCTCGACGCCCTCGACGAGCAGATCGACGCCGCGGGGTGGTCGAACGGTCTCGCCCAGAAGCTCGTCCAGCTCACCGCCCCGGGCGTCCCCGACGTCTACCAGGGCACCGAGTTCTGGGACCGTTCGCTCGTCGACCCCGACAACCGTCGTCCGGTCGACTACGCCGAGCGGCGCCACGTGCTCGCCGAACTCGACGGCCCGGACGACGACGGTCCCGAAGACCTGCCGGCCATCGGCATCGACGGTGCCGCGAAACTCCTGGTCACGACCCGCGCACTGCGCATCCGTCGGGACCACCCGGAGCTGTTCACCCGGTACCTGGAGCTCGAGGCCACCGGCAGCGCGGCCGACCACGTCATCGCGTTCGACCGCGGCGGTGCCGTGACGATCGCGACGCGTCTGCCGATCGGCCTCGACCGGGTCGGCGGCTGGGGCGACACACTGGTGCACGCCGTCCCCGTCGAGCGCATCGACCTGCTCACCGGCCGACACGTCCCCGCCGACCGCGGGATCCCGCTGGCCGACCTGCTCACCACCTACCCGGTCGCGCTCCTCGTGCCCGCCGACGCGGTCGGTGCAGCCGGCCACGCCGACGCGGTGGCCGCCGTGTCCGACGCGAGCGGTGCCTCCCGGCCCGCCGCCGACCGCACGACGGACGCCACCGAGACCGACGCGCAGGCCGAGATCGACATCCTGGAGGGTCACGCATGACCGCACCCGACCGTTACGCCGTCTGGGCGCCCGAGCCGGACCGGGTCCGGCTCGTCGTCGACGACGTCGAGTACCCGCTCACCAAGGGCGACGACGACTGGTGGTCCACCGACGCCGTGATGCCGGTCGTCGGCGCACGCTACGGGTTCCGCATCGGCGACGACGACGCGGTCCGACCGGACCCGCGCAGCCGGTACCAGCCCGAGGGCGTGCACGGCCCGTCCGAGGTCGTCGACCCCGCACGGTTCGCGTGGACCGACGAGTCGTGGACCGGACGCCCGGCCCGCGGCGCCGTGATCTACGAGATGCACATCGGCACCTACACGCCCGAGGGCACGCTCGACGCCGCCGCCCAGAAGCTGGACCACCTGGTCGAGCTCGGGGTCGAGTTCGTCGAGCTGCTCCCCGTCAACGCCGTGAACGGCGAGTGGAACTGGGGCTACGACGGTGTCGGCTGGTTCTCCGTGCACGCCCCGTACGGCGGCCCGGACGCCTACGACCGGTTCGTCGACACGGCGCACGCGCTGGGGCTCGGGGTCATCCAGGACGTCGTCTACAACCACCTCGGACCGAGCGGCAACTACCTGCCGCTGTACGGCCCGTACCTGCTGGCCGGGCTCGGCAACACCTGGGGTGACTCGGTGAACGTCGAGCACCCCGAGGTCCGCCGGTACGTGCTCGACAACGTGCGCATGTGGTTCCGCGACCACCACGTCGACGGGCTGCGGCTCGACGCCGTGCACGCGATCCGCGACACCACCCGTCCGCACGTGCTCGCGTCGATGGCCGACGAGACCGACGCCTACTCGTCCTTCATCGGTCGTCCGCTGTCGCTCATCGCGGAGTCCGACCTCAACGACCCGGTGATGTTCCGGCCGCGCGAGGCCGCCGGGTACGGCCTCGCCGGGCAGTGGTCGGACGACTTCCACCACGCCGTGCACGTGGCACTCACCGGCGAGACGAACGGCTACTACGCCGACTTCGCCCCGCTGTCGGCGCTGGCGAAGGTGCTCGAGGACGGCTTCTTCCACGACGGCACCTGGTCGTCGTTCCGCGGCAAGCGGCACGGCCGGCCGATCGACCGCGGGACCTCCCCCGTGACGGCCCTGGTCGTCGCGAACCAGAACCACGACCAGATCGGCAACCGCGCCGCCGGCGACCGGCTCGCCGCGACGCTCGACGACGAGGGGCTCGTGATCGCCGCGGCCCTGACCCTGCTCGGGCCGTTCACGCCGATGCTGTTCATGGGCGAGGAGTTCGCGGCCTCGACGCCGTGGCAGTTCTTCACCTCGCACCCGGAGCCCGAGCTCGGCAAGGCCACCGCCGAGGGGCGCATCGCGGAGTTCGCCGAGCACGGGTGGGACGAGTCAGCGGTGCCGGACCCGCAGGACCCGACGACGTTCACCAACTCCAAGCTCGACTGGGCCGACGTCAGCTCGGAGCGCGGCGCGGCGATCCTGCGTGCCTACCGGGTGCTCATCGCCCTGCGGCGCACCGACCAGGCGTTCGTCGACCACCGCTACGAGGCGAACGCCGTCCGCTTCAGCGAGGACCGCCGCTGGCTGGTGCTCACCCGCGGGCTGCTCGGCCCCGACGTGGCACCGGTGCACGTCGTGGTGAACTTCGCGGACGACGCAGCCGAGGTCCCGGTGCCCGACGCCGTGGGCGAGGAGCTCTACGGGTTCGGCGCGACCGAGGTCGATGCCGGCGTCGTCCGGTTCCGCGGCCGCGGCGTGGTCGTGCTGCGCTAGCCGACCGCGGGCTGCGCGAGCCACCCGCTGGCAGCACACACGAACGGCGACGAACCCACTGGGTCCGTCGCCGTTCGTGTGCTCAGGCGCTCGCGTGTCCCCGGCGTCAGCCCGCGTGGTCGGCGACCGCGTGCGCGTTCTTCCGCACGGACGGCAGCTTGCGGTGGTCCTTCACCAGGGAGCGGGTCTCGCGGATCCGGCGGTCGATGCCCCACTTCGTCACGAGTGCCAGGCTCTCGCGCACGATGTTGCCGCTCATCTTCGAGACGCCGAACTCCCGCTCGGTGAACGTGATCGGGGTCTCCACGACCCGCAGACCCGCCTCGAGGGCACGCCAGCACAGGTCCACCTGGAAGCAGTACCCCTTCGACGCGACCCCGGCGAGGTCGATCCGCTCGAACGCCCGCGAGGTGAACACCCGGAACCCGCCGGTCGCGTCGCGCACCGCGATGCCCAGAGCGAGACGCGTGTACAGGTTGCCGCCACGGGAGAGCAGGAGGCGGTACCAGGGCCAGTTCTCGACCTTGCCGCCCTTGATCCACCGGGAGCCGAGCACCAGGTCGTTCGAGTCGGCGAGCTCGAGCATCCAGGGCAGGTACTCGGGGTGGTGGGAGCCGTCGGCGTCCATCTCGACGAGCTTGGCGTAGCCGTGTTCCAGGCCCCACGCGAAGCCGGACAGGTACGCGCCGCCCAGGCCGTCCTTGACGGTGCGGTGCATGACGTGCACCCGACCGGTCTCGCGGGCGATCGCGTCCGCGATGTCGCCGGTGCCGTCGGGTGAGTTGTCGTCGACGACGAGCACGTGCACGGAGTCGTCGGTCGCGGCCAACGTGCGCTCGACGATCGGCCGGACGTTCTCGGCTTCGTCGTAGGTCGGGATGATGACCAGGGTCTCGCTCATGGTGCTCCTCGTGCTCGCAGTCGAATGTATCGCTGGCTTGGTGGGTCAATCCGACGAGAGGTCTGCGAACACGATCAGATTGTCCGTGTAGTGCCCGGTGGCGGTGTCGAACGTGCCGTCGCAGGTGATGAGTCGGAGTTGCGGGGTGGGGGTGGGGCCGTAGACGTCGCTCGTCGGGAACGCCGACTTGGCGGCGCGTTCGGAACGGTCGACGGTGAAGGTGCGGGTGGTGCCGTCGGACATCCGGACGTGGACCTCGTCGCCGGCGACCAGTTCGTCGAGCCGGAAGAACACCGCGGCGCTCGTCGGGCTGTCGACGTGACCGGCGATGACGGCGGGGCCGACCTCGCCGGGGACGATCCCGTCGCTGAACCAGCCCGCGCTGTCCCAGTCGACGGGCGGGTCGAGTTCTCCGGCAGCACCGCGGTGCAGGTCCTCGAGCGAGGACCGCACGCCGATGGCCGGGATCGACACGCTGACCGGGGTGGCCGTCGAGCGGGCCTCGGGTGCGGCCGGGTCCTGGAACCCGTCGGTGCCGGAGCCCGAGGACGAAGACGACGAGGACGAGGACGACTGCGACGAAGACGACGACGACTGCGGCGGGGACGACGACGCGCCACCGCCCACGGTCGACGCGACCGCCACCCCGGCCACGCCCCCGACCACCACGACGGCGGCGACCACGGCACCGATCACCACGCCTCGGTGCCGGACGGCCGAGACACGCCCGGCGCTCCGACGGCCGCTCACGAGCCGCCTCCCACGTCGCTGGCGCATCCCCCGAGCACGTCGGAGGTCAGCATGGTCGAACCGATGGCCAACCAGGCGTCGCCGTAGTAGGTCGGTGTGGTCGCCGCCGTGCGGTCGGCCCGCTCGAGGTCGGCGGCAGCCGCACGGGAGGAACCGGCGGCCTGCTCGGCCGCGGCCCGCGCGGTGTAGGCCAGCGCGTTCGTGTCCTGCGTCACCGGGGTGCCGCCGAGGTCGAGCTGCGAGGCGAGCCGCGTCGTCCGTCCGAGCGTGGGCGCGAGCGCCGCCGCGAGCTGCCGGTCGGACGCCGAACACGCCTCGGCGTACCGGAGCGGCGTCCGCATCGCGTCGTAGCCGTAGAGCACGCGCCCGTCGCCACCGGCGGCCGGCATCGGGTCCACCGATCCGTCGGCGTGCACCTGGGACCAGTCGCTGGGCAGGTCGGTGGCGTCCAGCACGGCGGCCGTCACGGCGCGGGAACCCCGGTTCAGCGCGTTCCAGCGGTCGTCCCCGGTGGCGTCCGCCAGCACCGAGAAGGCCGCGGGCGAGGCGTACGACGTGTTGTAGCTGTAGGGCTCCTGATCCGCCCACGGTCCGGGCAGCAGGATCGTGCCGAGGTCCGTCCGGGCCGTCTCGTGCTGGAGGATCGCCGCCGCGATGCGCTTGCCGGCGGCGGTGTACCGGTCGTCGTCCCAGGCCTTCCCCGCGAGCACGAGGGCCCGCGCGGCGTCGAGGTCCGCGTCGCTCGCGGACTGCTCGTCGGCGACGCCCGCGTCGGACGTCCACCGCCACGCCAGCAGGTCATCGCCGGTGAGCAGGTGGTCCTTCGTCCACTCCCAGATCGCGTCGAAGCGTGCACGGTCGTCGTTCGCGTAGGCGATGAGCAAGCCGTACGCCTGCCCCTCGCTGACGGTGTCACCGCCCTGGTCGGTGCGGACGACGCGACCGCCCTCGACGTAGCGGTCCAGGAACGCCGACCGCAGCTGCTGCGGTGAGCGCGCCCCGTCGGGCGCGGTGGTCGAGGTCGGGGTCGCCGTGCCGCGATCGGCGGTCGTGGTGCTCGACGACCAGGGACGGACGGCGACGATCGCGACGACGACGGCGACGAGCACCGCCGCCACTGCGGCGACCGGTATCCAGGTCCTGCGGGTCATGCTGGCCTGCCTCTCCGGGGATGGTGGGGGGGGTCGAAGGGGAGGCGCGGATCACGTGGGCCGTTCAGCGCACGTGATCCGCGCCTCCAGTCCGGGGCGTCAGCGGAACAGCGAACGGAGCATCGCGACGGCCGCGTGGACCGCCTCGGTCACCGGTCGGTCGGCGGCTGAGCCGCCACCGCCGGTCTGCACGCCGCCGGACGGGGTGGCGGCGGTCGCCGCGGCGTCCGTCACGGGCACGACCGTCAGGTTGCCCTTGCTGTCGTCGAGGACGAACAGGGTCGAGACCGTGTTGCCGGCGAGGTCGACCTTGGCGGTGCCCCGCTGGCCGCTGCCGGAGACGTCGAGCGACCACTTGCCGGCGTCGACCGTTGCGTACTTGGTGGCGCTGCCGAAGGTGGCGTCCTCGGCGATGGGGGTGCCGTCGGAGGTCTGCACGTCGACGCGCTTCGCGGTGGTGGCGGCCTGGACGAGCCGGAGCTTCGCCTTGCCGTCGCCGGGCTGCTGCAGGTCGTCGGTGAACGCGGTCGTCTTCAGCCCGTCGTTCTTGCCGTAGGCGACGACGGTGCTGGCGGCACCCTTCTGCACGGTGACGTCGGTGGAGATGACGGGGGTGGCACGCGGGGCATCGGCGGCGCGCATCGACAGGACGTAGGTGCCGACCGGCAGCTTCTTGTACGGGCTGACCTGGCCGTAGGTGACGTCGTCGAGTTCGAAGACGGTCTTCCCCCCGGCGAGGCTGGACAGTTCGACGTCGACGCCCTTCGTGTCCGGCGACAGGTGTCCGACGCGGAGCCAGCCCTGGTCGGCCGTCGCGGCGGAGGCGGTCTGCGGGGCGGCGAGCCCGACCGTCGCGGCGACGAGTGTGGCGGCGAGCGCTCCGACGACGACGGTGCGGCGGCGGTTCGTGGTGCGTGCGGTCATGATGGTGCTCCTTCGGGTCGAGGTGCGGTTGGCGTACGGGTGTCCGTGCGGGTGTCGTGTCGAGGTGCGGGCCGTGCGGGTCGTGCGGGTCGTGCGGGTCGTGCGGGTCGTGCGGGCCCCCGGACGAGCGGGCGGAATGCCGGGGTCCACGCCGGAGCCCTCCGGGCATTTCGCCCGCTCGGCCAGCGGGCGCTCCGCCCCGACGTGTTCGCGGAGCACGGTTCCGCGGCCGCCCCGGCGAGCGGGCGAAATGCCAGGGTCCACGCCGGAGCCCTCCGGGCATTTCGCCCGCTCGCGGAACGCCCGCTCGGGGGTTGCCCGCTCGCGGGACGCCAGCTCGGCCAGCTCCCGCTCGGCCGAGCGATCGGGGGTCACGAGGCGCTCGTCGCGGTCGTCGTCGGGTCGGCCGGGGCGTACGTCACCGTGAGCCGTGCTCCCTCGCGCTCCACCGAGTCCGGCCGGAACGCCTGGGACATGGCGTCGAAGGTCCGGAGGACCCGGGCGGCCGAGGCGTCGTCGCTCGTGTGCAGGACGACGGTGCGGAACGGCTGGCCGGTCTCCCCGGTGCGCGGGGTGAACCGGTCGACCCGCACGTCCTGGTCGGCGAGCACCTGTCCGAGCGCGATCATCGCCCGCGAGTCGACCTGTCCGGCGCGGAACTGCGACTTCGTGCCGTCGTCCGCACGCAGGGCCGGGTTCGAGGCGAGCTCGGTCCCCAGGGTCTTCCGGACGTCGGTGGCCCGGGTGATCGCGGTCTCGGCGGCACTGGCTCCCTCGGCGTGGATCCGGCGGACCTCGACCTGCTGGTCACCGGTGCCGAAGGTCGCGACGGCCGTGGAGTTCTCGATCGCCTGCCGCACGTCGGTGGACGAGTTGCCGCCGGTGCGCATGGAGTCCGTCGTGATGACGTAGTCCGAGTCCTTCCAGCCGTTCGGGGACTGCCGTTCCACCGCTCCGTCGGTGTCGAGCTTGTAGTACCAGACGACGTTGTTCCGGGCGAAGCCGTCGTCCACCAGGTCGACCCACATGGCGTCGTCGACCAGCAGACGCGAGGACTTCGGCACGTTGTCACCGACCCACTGCTCGGCCTGCTGCATGGGCAGGTCGAGGTTGCCGAGCAGGAACCCGCGCAGCTGCGTCCCCCACAGCGGCACCGCGACGACGAGCGCCGCAGCCGTGACGACGGCCCAGGTGATGCCGAGGCCGCGCCGTGCTCTCGGGCCGAACCGGCTCCGGGTGTGGACCCGACCGGCGATCGTCAGGACGGCACGCTCGGCGGTGTACGCGACGAGGAGCGCCGCGAACGGGATGAGCATGATGACGTACGGCACCGGCAGGTACCCGTTCGGCCGGAACATCACCGCGAGCAGGAACACGAGCATCGCGGCGATCGGTCGGACCCGGCGCAGGAACAGCCCCACGACTGCGGCGACCGAGCCGAGCACGATGAACACCGGGTCGAGTGCCCACCACTGCGCGGCGGCCTCGTTCGCCAGGCTGCCCCCGTCGAACACCGATCCGGAAGCGGTGCGCGAACCGAGCTGGTAGGTGACGCCCTCCCACAGGCTGACCCGCCCGGCACCCGGAACGAGTTCGCCCTTCACCGCGGCGAGCAGCAGGTACCCGCCGCCGATCAGCACGAGCACGGCCCCGGCGACGCTGAGCGTGTACCGGCGGGTGCTCTTGTCGGCGCGACGCACGGCCATCCAGATGAGGAACGGCAGCGCGAGCAGGTAGGTCTCCTTGGACAGCACGGCGATGCCGAGGCAGGCAGCGGCACCGGCGAACCCGGCGAGCTGCTGGCGACGGCTCAGCACGAGGACGAACGCGGCGAGCAGCCAGGGCGTCGCGACGTTGTCGATGTACACGGTGCGGTGGTACTGGAGCGCGAGCGGTGACAGCGCGAAGACGAGTCCGGCCACGGCCGCCGTGATCCGTCCGGCACCGAGCCGCCGGGCCAGGACGAACAGCAGGATGCTCGAGACGGCGGAGAAGAACACCATGGCCTCGCGCCCGGCCTCCACCGCGAAGGGGTAGCGCGCGAACGCCCCGGTCAGCCCGGTGTACCCGGCGATCTGGATCCATCCGAGCGGCGGGTGGTCGTACCAGTACGTGTAGTGGGTGAGCTCGCCGAGGTTCGTGATCGCCCACGCCTGGGCGGTGTACGTCCCCTCGTCGTCGATGCGCTGCGGTGTGCCCGACATGTTCCAGGCCTGGACGAGCACGGTCACCGCGACGACGGGCAGCAACCACGTCAGGCTGGCTGCGTGCCGGCGGAACCACGCCCCGATGCCGGTGCGGTGGGCGGTGGAGCCACCACGGATCGGGATGCCCGTGGTGTCGGTGATGCTGGCGGTCATCGGGTGCCTCCCGTGGTGGTGCCGGCGAACGCACGATCGGACGACGCTGCGCCCGCGGACGACGCTGCGCCCGATCCGTCCAGGTCCGAGGCGAAGCCGACCACCTGTCCGTTGCGGTGCTGGCCGGTGTGCTCGGTCTTCTCCCACCCGTTCTGGCCCTTGGCGTGCCGGACGACTGCCCGGACCGCCGCGGCGGCGAGGAACACCTGGTACGGCACCAGGCCGAGCACGAGTCGCACGTAGTCGCGGAGCCGGACCTTCTCGCCGTACAGGCGGCCGAACTCGTTCAGCCCGACGATCTCGACGGCCAGCAGCATCAGCGTCGGTGCGACCGGGATGAACGACACCAGGGCGATCGCCGTCGGCACCTTGACGAACAGGATCATCAGGACGCTCAGCGGGATGAGCAGCCCGGTGGCCGCCTGGATGAACGGCATCGTGAGCATGTAGCGGGCGAAGAACCGCTGCCGGAAGGACGGCAGCTTCTTCCACTCCCCCTTGCCCAGCACCTGCAGGAAGCCCTGGTTCCACCGCGTGCGCTGCTTGAGCAGCGAGGCGAAGGTCGGCGGGGTCTCCTCGCGGGTGACGGCCTCGGGGCTGTAGGCGACGACGACCTTCGCGCCGTCGGCGGAGAGCCGCACGCCGAGCTCGCAGTCCTCGGCGAGGCAGTGCGCGTCCCAGCCGTTCGACCACTCCAGGCGGGAGCGCGTCACGAAGACGGTGTTGCCCCCGAGCGGGATGAACTTGGACCCGGCGTGGAAGTGCAGGCGCGAGCGGAACCAGAAGTAGTACTCCAGGACGTTCCGGAGCGACCACCAGCTCGACGTGAAGTTCATCAGCTGGACGCCGCCCTGCACCACGTCGGCGTCGGTCTCCTGGAACCGCGAGTCGACGAGGGAGAGCAGCCGCGGGTAGACCTCGTCCTCGGCGTCGAACACCCCGACGATGTCGCCCGTCGCGTGCTGGAGCGCCAGGTTCATCGCCTTCGGCTTGTTCTTCGGCAGGGTGTCGTCCACCACGACCTTGATCAGGGAGGGGTGCCGAGCCGCCGCGGCACGCACGACGGCGTCGGTCTCCGGGTCGTCCTCCCCGACGATCGCGATGATCTCGAAGTCGGGGTGGTCCTGGGTCGCGAGCATGTCGAGCGTCTGCCCCATCACGTCCTGCTCGTGCCGACCGGGCACCAGGAGCGTGAACCGGTGCGCCGCCGGGCGCGGGGTCTGGCTGAAGCTGGTGGACTTCAGCGCGTCCCGGGAGCGCCAGGCGTGCAGCATCCACCAGAGGGTGGTCAACGCGATGATCGTGAGCAGCACGGAGAGGGCGATGAGGGTCGAGTAGCCGAGCCACTCGCCCAGCGACCAGGTGGCCTGTGGGAGCTGCCCCGAGCCTCCCGTCGGCACGTCCGTGGTCCCGCGGTTCGGGACGTCCCCGGTCGTGCCGGGGCGTTCGTCGGGCTGGAGCAGCGGCCCTGCGGCCGTCAGCAACACGGCTGAGATGGTCATTCGGGGAACCCCTTCGGACGTGTGTCGGTGGACCGGAAGACGAGGGCCTTGTACGCGGCGAACCGGAACGCGGTGCCGAGGACGAGGCCGACGCCGTTGCCGGCGACGTTGTCGGCGAGGGTGGACGTGAAGCCGAGGACGTAGTGCGAGACGAACAGGCAGGCAGCGGCGATGCCGAGACCGACGAGGTTCGTGGCAGCGAAGAGCAACCCCTCGCGGACGGTCTCGCGGCGGCCGGTCTGGCGCTGGGAACGGAAGGTGATGAAGCGGTTGCCGAGCCACGCGACCGAGGTCGCCACGATGGCCGACACGATCTTCGCGGCGATGGGACCGTCCGACATGACGGTGGCGCGGAGCAGGTTGTAGACACCCAGGTCGATGACGAAGCAGACGGCACCGATGGTGCCGAACGACGCGAGTTGCCTCGCGGTGGCGAGCAGGCGCGGGACCGTGCCAGGGCGCACGGTCCGCACCGCACCGGTGTCGGGTGACACCAGAACGGGGGTACGAGTTCGGGTCATGCCCCCGATTCGGGGGGCGTGGCTGGGTGGTTTGGGCGGGGTACGCGACTTGCCAGGCCACTGCCAGATGCGCGACACATGCCGTTCATCTTGACGATCCGTCAGCTGCGGTGGTCAGGGGCGCACGGACGACGGACGGGAGGCCCGGTGCCAGCTGGCACCGGGCCTCCCGTCCGTCGGTCGGTTGCGTCTACGCGGGGCGCGACGACGGGGACACGTTCTTCGACGCGTCCCGTTCCGGGATGTCGCCGAGTGCCTCGTCGATCGCCGCGAGGGCGTCCGCGTCGAGCTTGACGCCGGCGGCCTTCACGTTGTCGGTGACCTGCTGCGGACGCGAGGCGCCGACGATGGCGCTCGCGACGTTCTCGTTCTGCAGGGTCCACGCGATCGCGAGCTGCGCGAGCGTGAGGCCGGCCTGGTCGGCGACGGGCTGCAGGCGCTGCACGGCTTCGAGGACCTCGTCGCGCATGAACCGCTTGATCATGTCCGCGCCGCCCTTCTCGTCCGTGGCACGCGAGCCCTCGGGCAGGGGCTGACCCGGCTTGTACTTGCCGGTCAGGACGCCCTGCGCGATGGGCGACCAGACGATCTGCGACAGGCCGAGCTGCTTCGAGGCGGGGACGACCTCACCCTCGATGACGCGCCACAGCATCGAGTACTGCGGCTGGTTCGAGATGAGCTGGAAGCCGAGCTCCTTGGCGAGTGCGGCACCGGCGCGGATCTGCTCGGCGGACCACTCGCTGACGCCGATGTAGAGCGCCTTGCCCTGACGGACGACGTCGGCGAAGGCCTGCATCGTCTCTTCGAGGGGGGTCTCGTAGTCGTAGCGGTGTGCCTGGTAGAGGTCGACGTAGTCGGTCTGCAGTCGCTCGAGCGAGCCGTCGATCGACTCCATGATGTGCTTGCGGCTGAGGCCGACGTCGTTGTGCCCCTTCGGGCCGGTCGGCCAGTAGACCTTCGTGAAGACCTCGAGGGACTGGCGCCGCTCGCCCTTGAGCGCCTCGCCGAGGACGGTCTCGGCGGCGGTGTTGGCGTACGTGTCCGCGGTGTCGAACGTGGTGATGCCGGCGTCGAGCGCTGCCCGCACGCACTGGGTGGCGACGTCGTTCTCGACCTGCGAGCCGTGCGTCAGCCAGTTGCCGTAGGTGATCTCGGAGATCTTGAGTCCGGAGTTGCCCAGGTACCTGAATTCCATGGTCCCGACGCTACTGGAGTGAGCGCGCACGTGAGGGGTCCCGCGAGTGCCTGTCGGGGTGGGTGGGGC
>NZ_QKSX01000030.1:0-21089 GCF_003234305.1 Curtobacterium sp. MCLR17_055 | reverse complement strand
GGGTGGGGCACCTGCTGACGATAGCCCCGGGGCGGACGGTTGTCGGGCCTCCAGTTCGGGGTGCACGGCGGGCGGGCCGATCCGACGGAGGTGAGCGTGGATCGGTTCGATCCGGGGCGGCCCGCCCAAGTACCATGGCAGCATGAGCATCCGCGGGAGCTACCGGACCGCCCTGACGTACGGCGCGGTGGGGGCGACCCAGGCGTCGGACCTCATGACCTACCCGCCGGACGGCTTCACGCCGGCCGAGTCGCGCGCGCGGATCGGACACGGCGACCAGCGGTTCGAGACCGCCGTCGTGCAGGCGCTGACGTGGCAGATCCAGGAGCGCAGCGGTGTCCGCGTGCGCGTCGAGGAGCAGCCCGACGACGACGAGGTCCGGTACAACCCGGTCACGTTCGACGACGACGGTGTGCCGATCGCGCCGGCGTCCATCGGGACGCCCCGGGTCGAGAAGTTCGCCCCCGACGGCACCCCGCTGCTGACGGCGGGCACCAGCGCGACGCTGACGATCCACGCGTTCGGGCAGACCGTGCTGGCACCGGTGCGCGTCGTGTCGATCATCGACGAGCACGACCGCAAGGGGTTCGCCTACGGCACGCTCGAGGGGCACCCGCTCTCCGGCGAGGAGTCGTTCGTCCTCGAGCGCACCCCGGACGGCTCGGTGTGGCTGCAGGTCCGGCAGTTCTCGCAGCCGGCGAGCCGGAAGTGGCGCTTCGTGGCGCCGTTCGTGCGGCGGCAGCAGAAGGTCATGGCGGAGAAGTACCTGGCGGCGCTGCGGGGCGACTAGGCGTCGCGGCCGCTCGGTCGCGGTCGCGGTCGCGGTCGCTCGCGGTCTCGCGACCCCGCCCGCTCCCGCCCGCTCCCGCCCGAGCCCGCTCCTCAGCGGAGCGGTGGGAGCGCGGCGATCGCGTCCTCGATGAGGGCGGCGTCCTGCTGGCAGTCGCGTGCGACGGTCACGGCGTTCGTGTGCCGCAGCGCGTCCACGTCGTAGACACCCGTCGCCACGGCCAGGAAGGGAATGCCCGCGGCGTCCGCGGCCTCACCGTCGCGAGGGGTGTCGCCGACGATGACCGCCCGGGTGCCGACCAGTTCGGCGGCGGCGCGCAGGGTGACCCCGGCCCGCTCGACCTCGGTGTCGCCGAAGTACGAGTGCTCCCAGTCGAAGACGTCGGCCTCGAACCCGGCCCCGGTGAGCTTCACCCGGGCGCGGTACTCGGAGTTGCCGGTGAGCAGGCCGTTGCGCCACCCGAGCTCGGCGAAACGGGTCAGGAGCGCCTTCGCCCCGGGGACCGGGCTGCGGTGGTCGCCGGAGGCGTGCCGTTCGGCGGTCAGGTCGTGCAGGTGCCGGCTGACCGAGGGGATCAGGGTGTCCTCGAACGCGTGGGCGCGCACGTGCTCGGCGATGAGCCCGGCGTCGGTCCGACCGTGCTGGTGTCCGACCCGCAGGGTGAGGTCGCGGCCAACCGCCCGCTCGAGGGCGAGGTGGTAGAGGTTGCCCGGGGACGACGCGTTCATCACGAGGGTGCCGTCGATGTCCCACAGGACCGTGGTGGGGACGGGATGGTGCTCCATGGCTCCCATCATGACGGACAATGGACTCCATGCCGAGTGCTCTCCCGATCGCCGATCCAGCACCAGCGGACGGCCTGATCACCCCGTGGGCGGCAGCGGGCTCCGCTGCCGGGCCGGGGGCTGCTCCCGCCGCCGGTGACGTCCCCTTCGGCGTGTACGTGCACGTGCCGTTCTGCCGCGTGCGCTGCGGCTACTGCGACTTCAACACCTACACGGCGTCGGAGCTCCGCGGCGTCCGTCGCGACGACTACGCCGGGCACGCCGTGCGCGAGATCGAGTGGGCCGCGACCGTGCTCGATCGTTCCGGTGTGCCGCGGCGGCCGGTGTCGACCGTCTTCTTCGGCGGCGGCACCCCGACCATGCTGCCGGCGTCCGACCTGGCGATGATCCTCCGTGCGATCGACGACACCTGGGGCATCCTGCCCGGGGCCGAGGTCACCACCGAGGCGAACCCGGACTCGGTCGACGCGGCGTCGCTCGAGACCCTGCGGGCCGGCGGCTTCAACCGGATCAGCTACGGCATGCAGTCCGCCGTGCCGCACGTGCTCGCCACGCTCGACCGCACGCACGACCCGCTCCGGGTCCCCGTCGTCGTCGACCTCGCGAAGCAGCAGGGACTCGACGTCTCGCTCGACCTCATCTACTCGACGCCGGGGGAGTCCCTCGCCGACTGGCGGACCTCGCTCGACGCCGCGATCGCCTGCGAGCCCGACCACGTGTCGGCGTACTCGCTCATCGTCGAGGACGGCACCGCGATGGGCCGCATGGTCGCCCGCGGTGAGCTCCCCGCCCCCGACGACGACCTGGCCGCCGACATGTACGAGCTCGCCGACGAGGTGCTCGGCGACGCGGGCTACTCCTGGTACGAGGTGTCGAACTGGGCGCGCGGCGACGCGCACGCGAGTCGTCACAACCTGTCCTACTGGAAGGGCCACGACTGGTGGGGCGTCGGCCCCGGCGCGCACTCCGCAGTCGCCGGCACGCGCTGGTGGAACGTCAAGCACCCGGCCGCGTACGCGAACCGGGTGCTGTCGGGGGAGTCGCCGGCCGCCGGCCGCGAGACCATCGACGACGAGACGCGGTACGTCGAGCGCCTGCTGCTGGCGGCGCGGGTCCGCGGGGAACTCGCGACGAGCGAGATCCGCCAGGAGGCCCGTGGCCGGGTCGCCAGCCTCATCTCGCGCGGACTCGTGGACGGGTCGGCCGCGGTGCGGGGACGGATCGACCTGACCCTGCAGGGTCGCCTGCTCGCCGACGCGGTGGTGCGGGAGCTGCTCGACTGAGGGGCGTGCGCACTGCTTGCCGCTGCCGCTACTGCTTGATGAACTCGATCGAGAGCGGGTAGCGGTAGAACTGGCCCTGGTTCGCGGCGACCGCCGCCATGATGCTGAAGATCAGCGACACGATCGCAGCGGCGAGGATGATCAGGAACCCGACGCCGAACACCGAGGTGAGCGAACCGACGAAGTACGCGATCGCCATCGTGATGTGGAAGTTCAGGGCGACCCGGGTGTGCTCCCGGATGAAGCCGCCTCGATCGCGGAGGACCAGGTAGGCGACGAGCGGCGCGACGACGGTGAAGAAGATGCCACCGATGTGCGTCAGCGTGGCCCACAGGCGCTGGTCCTCCGGGCTCATCGGCTGGGGCGGGGTGTAGCCGGCGGGGTACTGCGGCCCGCCGGGGTACTGGGTCCCGCCGGGCTGCTGGGGGCCACCGGGGCCGTGGCCGTACGGGCCGCCGGGCTGCTCGGGTCCGGGGCCGTCGGGCTGCTGTCCGTAGGTCATGGCGGAAGCGTATCGGCCGACCGCCCGGAAGTCCCGGGCCGTCAGCGGTCGGGCGTAGGATCAGCAGTCGACACGTCCGAGTGCCAGGTCGATCGGGAAAGGAGGCGCTCGTGGTCAGTGAACGCAGCCTCGAGGTCCTCAAGGCCATCGTGCGCGACTACGTGGCGTCGCGTGAACCCGTCGGGTCGAAGACCATCGTCGAGCGGCACGCCTTCGGGGTCAGCGCCGCGACGATCCGCAACGACATGGCCCTGCTCGAGGACGAGCAGCTGATCGCCGCACCGCACACCTCGTCCGGGCGCGTGCCGACCGACAAGGGGTACCGCGTCTTCGTGGACCACCTGGCGGGTGCCCGTCCGCTCTCCAGCGCGCAGCGGCACGCCATCGAGACCTTCCTCGGCGCCCCGAACGACCTCGACGAGGTCCTCGGGCGCACCGTCCGGCTGCTCAGCCAGCTCACCAACCAGGTCGCCCTGGTGCAGTACCCCTCGATGGTGCGCGCCCGGGTGCAGCACGTCGAGCTCGTCCGGCTCGGTGACGCCCGGTTGATGGTGGTGCTCATCACCGACACCGCCCGCGTCGAACAGCGCGTGGTCGAGACCGACGTCCCGCTCGACGAGGACTCGTTGGGCGAACTCCGCACCGTGGTGAACGGCGCGACCGTGGGGCTCCTGCTGCAGGACGTCCCGACCGCGCTCCGAGCCGTGCCGCAGCAGCTCCGCCCCGACGCCCAGACGCTCGGCGGGGTCGTCGTCGCCACGCTCATCGAGCAGGTCGCGGCGAACCGGCAGGACCGCCTGCTGATGGCCGGTGCGGCCAACCTGGCGAAGAGCGAGCAGGACTTCTCCGGCGGCCTCTTCCCGGTGCTCGAAGCGATCGAGGAACAAGTCACCCTGCTCCGGTTGTTCGGGGAGATGCAGGTGGACGACATCGCGGTGGCGGCCAGCATCGGCGTCGAGAACGCCGAGTACGGACTCGACGCCACGAGCATCGTCGCCGGCGGCTACCTGGCCGGTGGCGAGGTGGCCCGCCTGGGCGTCCTCGGACCGACCCGCATGGACTACGGCACGAACATGGCGGCCGTCCGCGCCGTCGCCCGCTACCTGTCCAAGCTCCTGGGCGAACACTGACCAACCGACCGAACCCAACCGACTGAGGGATACGTGGCAGACCACTACGACGTCCTCGGCGTCCAGCGAGACGCCTCCGATGCCGACATCAAGAAGGCCTACCGCCGCCTGGCGCGTGAGCTCCACCCGGACGTGAACCCGGCACCCGACGCCGCCGAGCGCTTCAAGGACGTGACGCACGCGTACGACGTGCTGAGCGACCCCGAGCAGCGGCGCCGGTACGACGCCGGCCCGCAGGCCGACAGCCCCTTCGGCGGTGGCGCCGGCGGCTTCAGCGACATCTTCGACGCCTTCTTCGGCGGTGGCGGTGGCGGCGGCCGTGGCTCGGGCCCGCGCAGCCGTGCCGAGCGCGGCCAGGACGCCCTGCTCCGCATCGAGGTCGACCTCGACGAGGTCGTCTTCGGCACCCACAAGGACGTCGAGGTCGACACGGCGGTGCTGTGCGAGACCTGCCACGGTTCCTGCTGCGCACCGGGCACCAGCCCGCGCACGTGCGACATCTGCGGCGGCTCCGGGCACATCCAGCGCCAGGTCCGTTCGCTCCTGGGCAACGTGGTGACGAGCGCCCCGTGCGGCACCTGCCGCGGGTACGGCACCGTCATCCCGAGCCCCTGCCCGACCTGCCAGGGTCAGGGCCGCGTCCGCGCACGTCGCACCGTGCCGGTGGACGTCCCCGCCGGCGTCGACTCCGGCCTGCGCCTGCAGATGCCCGGCCAGGGCGAGGTCGGTCCGGCCGGCGGTCCGTCCGGCGACCTGTACCTCGAGATCCGCGTGCGCCACGACGACGTCTTCAGCCGTGACGGCGACGACCTGCTGGCGACGCTCGAGGTCGGCATGACCGACGCCGTCCTCGGCACGACCACCACGATCGACGGCCTCGACGGTCCGGTCGAGCTCGAGATCCGGCCCGGCGTGCAGAGTGCCGACGTCCTCGTCATCAAGGACCGCGGCATCACGAAGCTGCGCGGGAACGGCCGCGGTGACCTGCGGGTCGGCGTGCAGGTCGTCACCCCGACCAAGCTGTCCCACAAGGAACGGCAGCTGGTCGAGCAGCTCGCGAAGTCGCACAAGACCACCGCCCCGCAGCTCGCCCGGTTCCAGCAGGGCATGTTCGGCAAGCTCCGCGACCGGTTCTTCAACCACTGATGGCGTCGCTGTACCTCGTCGACTCGCTGGACGGCGTCGCCGTCGGTGACCCGGTGTCGCTCGACGGCGCCGAGGGCCGGCACGCGGTCTCCGTCGCGCGCGTCCGGGTCGGTGAGGTCCTGCGGATCGCCGACGGTCGGGGCACCGTGGTGTCCGGGCCGGTCACCACGCTCGGCAAGGACACGCTGGAGCTCGCGGTCGAGACCGTCGAGCACCAGGATGCACCGCGCCCGTCGCTGACCCTCGTGCAGGCCCTGGCGAAGGGCGGCCGTGACGAGATGGCGGTGCAGGCGGCGACCGAGATCGGCGTCGACCGGGTCGTGCCGTGGTCGGCCGCGCGCAGCGTCTCCCGGTGGGACGGCGCGAAGGTCGAGAAGGGCCGTGCCCGGTGGGCAGCGATCGCGCACGAGGCCGCGAAGCAGGCGATCCGACCGCGCGTGCCCGTCGTCGCGCCGCTGGTGACGACCGGACAGCTCGTGTCCGCGCTCGGGGAGGGGACCGCCCTCGTCCTGCTCGACCCGACCGCGACCGTGCGACTCGCCACCTGGGCACCCCCGACGGAGGCCGAGGACATCGCACTCGTCGTCGGCCCCGAAGGCGGCATCGACGGCGCGGAGCTCGACCGGCTCGAGGCCGCGGGTGCCGTGCGGGTCCGACTCGGCGACAGCGTGCTCCGCACGTCCACCGCCGGACCGGCGGCACTCGCTGTCCTGCAGGCGCGACTGGGCCGCTGGTGAGCCGGACCACGCCGTCGGGCGCGTCCTACGATGGAGTCATGAGCAGCAGCACGCCCAGCGTCTTCTCCAAGATCATCGCGCGCGAGATCCCGGCGACCATCGTCGCCGAGGACGACCGCGTGATCGCGATCGAGGACATCGCCCCGAAGGCTCCCGTCCACGTGCTCGTCGTCCCCAAGACCGAGCAGTACGCGAACGTCGGCGAACTCGCAGCGGGCGACCCCGACCTGCTGGCCCACGTCGTCGCCACCGCGCAGCGCATCGCCGACGAGCGCGCCGACGGCCAGTTCCGACTCGTCTTCAACACCGGCGAAGCCGCCGGTCAGACCGTGTTCCACGTGCACGCGCACGTACTCGCAGGTGAACTGCAGGAAGGCACCCTTGCCGGTTAACGAACCAGTACAGCCCACCGCCGCCGACGACGAGCCCGTCTCGGTCTCGCTCCAGGTCGACGGCATCGCCATGGTGCAGCTGCTCGGCCCCCAGGACCGTCTGCTCAAGACGGTCGAGCGCCAGTACCCGGGCGTCCGGGTCGTCGTCCGTGGCAACGAGGTCACGCTGACCGGGCCCGAGCGCGACGTCGCCCGCGCGAAGGCGCTCGTCGACGAGCTCGTCGGCATGGTCAGGCGCGGGCAGGAGATCGGCCCGGCCGACATCCCGATGTCGGCACGGATCCTCGACGACGACCGCAAGCCGTCCGACACCTTCGGCACCCCGATCGTGTCGAGCCGCGGCAAGTCCGTCCGCCCGAAGACGGACGGGCAGCGTGCCTACGTCGACGCGATCGACGAGCACACCATCACGTTCGGCATCGGTCCGGCCGGTACCGGCAAGACGTACCTGGCGATGGCCAAGGCCGTGCAGGCACTGCAGCGGCGCGAGGTCAACCGGATCATCCTCACCCGTCCCGCGGTCGAGGCCGGCGAGCGGCTCGGCTTCCTGCCGGGCACGCTGACCGACAAGATCGACCCGTACCTGCGCCCGCTGTACGACGCGCTCAACGAGATGATGGACCCGGAGCTGGTCCCGAAGCTCCTGGCGGCAGGCACCGTCGAGGTCGCCCCGCTGGCGTACATGCGCGGCCGGACGCTCAACGACTCCTTCGTGGTGCTCGACGAGGCGCAGAACACCACGCCCGAGCAGATGAAGATGTTCCTGACCCGGCTCGGGTTCGGCTCGAAGATGGTCATCACGGGCGACATCACCCAGGTCGACCTGCCGGGCAACGTCTCCGGTCTCCGGCTCGTGACCCGCATCCTCGACCAGGTCGAGGACATCCACTTCGCCCGTCTCGGCAGCGAGGACGTGGTCCGCCACACCCTCGTCGGCCGGATCGTCGACGCCTACACGGTCTACGACGAGGAGCGCCTCGCCGAGCAGGCCGGGCAGCGCCCCGGTGGCCGTGGCACCGCCCCGGTCGGCAACCCCGACGGCGCCAACCGCGCCGAACGCCGTGGACGCCCGCCGTTGGACCGCGCACGACCCCCGTACCCCCAGAACGACGCCCGAGGAGGCACCCGGTGAGCATCGAGCTCAACAACGAGTCCGGCGTCGAGGTGGACGAGGCCGCGATCCAGCGGCTCGCCGCCTTCGCCCTGGACGCGATGCACGTCCACGCCGATGCGGAGCTCGCGATCGTGCTGGTCGACGAGGGCGCGATGGAGCAGCTGCACGTGCGGTGGATGGACGAGCCCGGTCCGACGGACGTCCTGAGCTTCCCGATGGACGAGCTGCGTCCCGGCACCGAGGACGACCCCACGCCGGCCGGGCTGCTGGGCGACATCGTGCTCTGCCCGCAGGTGGCCGAGGAGCAGGCGAAGACCGCCGGGCACTCGAGCACCGACGAGATGCTGCTGCTCACCTGCCACGGCATCCTGCACCTGCTCGGCTTCGACCACGCCGAGCCCGACGAGAAGGCCGAGATGTTCGGCATCCAGGGCGAGATCCTGACCGCCTTCGCCGCCCAGCACCGAGGGCGGTAGCCGGTGGTCGTCGTCGCCGGACTCCTCGCGGTGGCGCTGGGGCTCGTCGTGCTCGGCGGGCTCCTCGCCGCGAGCGACGCCGCGCTCTCCGTGGTCTCCCGTGCCGACCTCGAGGAGATCGCCAGGGGCAACAAGCGCCGCCGCGCCATCGAGGCGATCGCGGACGACGTCGGGGCGCACGTCAACGCGCTGAACTTCTTCCGCGTCCTCGCCGAGACCGCGGCCGCGGTGCTCGTGACGATCGCCCTCGTGCGCGCCTTCGACAGCTGGTGGCTCGCACTCGTGCTCTCCGCCGCGATCATGACCGCGGTGTCGTTCGTCCTGGTCGGGTCGAGCCCCCGCAGCGTCGGACGCGCCCACGCCGAGCGGCTGATCGGTGCGACCGGCGGCATCGTCCGTGGGGTCCGCATCGTGCTCGGTCCGCTGGCCGGGCTGCTCGTCCGGATCGGCGACCGGGTCACCCCCGGCCGCGGCCGGAGCGCCTCCACCGTGTCGAGCGAGGAGCAGCTGCTCTCGCTCGTCGACGAGGCCACCGAGAGCAACGTGCTCGAGGACGAGGACCGCGAACTCATCCACTCGGTGTTCGAGTTCAGCGACACCCTGGTGCGCGAGGTCATGGTGCCCCGCACGGACATGCTCACCGTCGACGGCGCAGAGACGCTGGCCGCGGCCATGGAGCAGTTCCTGGCCGCCGGAGTGTCCCGGATGCCGGTGACGGGCAAGGACAGCGACGACGTGCGGGGCGTGCTCTACCTGCGCGACGTCGCGCGGTCGCTGTACGAACGACCGGCGTCCCGCAGCGAGCGGGTCAGCCGGCTGCTGCGGCCCGCCGAGTTCGTGCCGGAGTCGAAGCACGCCGACGACACCCTGCGGCACATGCAGGTCGCCAAGAACCACCTGGTGCTGGTGGTCGACGAGTACGGCGGAGTCGCCGGGCTCGTGACCATGGAGGACCTCATCGAAGAGCTTGTCGGGGACATCTCCGACGAGTACGACCGCGCCGTCGTCGACCGGACCGAGGTCGAACCGGGCATCTGGCGGATCTCCGCCCGACTGCCGATCGACGAGCTCGGCGACCTGTTCGGCATCGAGCTCGACGACGACGACGTCGACACCGCCGGTGGCCTGCTCACCAAGGAGCTCGGACATCTGGCGGTCTCCGGCGACACCGTCACCGTGTCCGGGGTCGTCCTGACCGCCGACCGGGTCGAGGGCAAGCGCCGCCACCTCATCACCGTGCTCGCCGAGCGCACCCATGCCCTGGCCGACGTCGAGGACGCCTTCGACGACGCCGAACCCACCACGACGGGAACCACGCACGCATGACCGACACCGACACCACCCAGGCCGGCTCGGACAAGCCCTACCGCGCGGGCTTCGTCTCGTTCGTCGGCCGCCCGAACGTCGGCAAGTCGACGCTGACCAACGCCCTGGTGGGCGAGAAGGTCGCCATCACCTCGTCCATGCCGCAGACCACCCGGCGCGCCATCCGCGGGATCGTGCACCGGCCCGACGGCCAGGTGATCATCGTCGACACCCCGGGCGTGCACCGTCCGCGCACCCTGCTCGGCGAACGGCTCAACGACCTCGTGCAGTCCACCCTCGGCGACGTCGACGTGATCGGGTTCTGCGTGCCGGCGAACGAGCCCGTCGGTCCCGGTGACCGGTTCATCAACGACACGCTCGACCAGTACCCGCGCGCCAAGAAGATCGCGATCGTCACGAAGATCGACAGCGCCTCCAAGGACCGCGTCGGTGAGCAGCTGCTGGCCGTCTCGAAGCTCCGCGACTGGGACGCTGTGGTGCCGACCTCGGGCACCCGGGGCATGCAGCTCGAAGACCTGCTCGGCGTCGTCACGAGCCTGCTGCCCGAGTCGCCGCAGCTGTACGACTCGAGCGCCGTGACCGAGGAGACCGACGAGGAGCGCATCGGGGAGCTCATCCGCGAAGCCGCGCTCGAGGGCGTCCGCGACGAGCTGCCGCACTCGCTCGCCGTGGTCATCGAGGATATCGTCGAGCCCGACGCCGACGAGGACGCCGACGGCCCCCTGCGCATCTTCGCGAACCTGTTCGTCGAGCGGGACAGCCAGAAGGCGATCGTCATCGGACACAAGGGCGAGCGCCTGAAGGACGTCGGTTCGCGGGCCCGCGTCGAGATCGAGTCGCTGCTCGGCGGCCGGCACGTCTACCTGAACATCCGCGTGAAGGTGGCCAAGGAGTGGCAGCGTGACCCGAAGCAGCTCGGACGCCTCGGCTTCTGACCGTCCGCCGTTCGCACCCCGGGTCATCCGGGCGAGGGACGCGGGGACGAGTGGCCGGCCGTACCGTGGACGGGTGTTCCGTCCCATGCTGCGCGCGCAGGTCATCACCGACCTGCTGATCGCCGTGCTGCTCGGCGGCCTCGTGCTGGTCGCCAGCGGGCGCGGGATCGACGGGCCGTTGTCCGTGGTCACCGTCGTCGGGATGACCGCCGCCCTGGCACTCCGGCGCCTGTCACCCGGGCTCGCCCTGACCGTGGCGTGGGTGTTCGCGGTCTTCGAGATGGTCACCCTGCAGGTACCGGACGTGTCGAACGCGTTCATCGCCGGCGTCATGTACACGACGAGTGCGTACGGCAGCCGCCGTGTACGGCTGGCCGGGCTCGTGTCGGCGATCGTCGGGTCCGTCGCCGCGGCCGCGTACATGGGCTTCGACGACTACCAGAACCGGCTCACCTACGAGACCGCCTCCACACCACTGCAGGAGTCCCTGCAGGTCACGCTCTCGTTCTTCGCCGTCGTCCTGCTCCTGCTGCTGCTGCCGTGGCTCGCCGGACTCGTGGTCCGGACCCGTCGCTCGGCGAGCATGAGTCGCGAGGCCCAGCTGCTCGCCGAACGTGACGCCGCGCGGGCCGACCGGGCCGTCGCGGTCGAGCAGGAGCGCGTGCGGATCGCCCGCGACATGCACGACATCGTCGCGCACTCGCTCGCGGTGGTCATCGCGCAGTCCGACGGCGCCCGGTACGCCCTGAAGGCCGACCCCGCGGTGGCCGACCAGGCCCTCAGCACCATCTCGGCCACGGCCCGGCGCGCACTCGGCGACGTGCGCGAACTCCTCGGCGCGCTCCGGCACGAGCAGGGGACCGCGCCGACGCCCGAGATCGACGACATCGACCGGCTCGTCGACGAGATGCGGCAGCTCGGGCTCGATGTGCGCGTGGAGCGCGAGGGCGATCCCGCGGGGCTGCCGACCACCACGCAGCTCGCGGTCTACCGGATCGTGCAGGAGAGCCTGACGAACGCGTACAAGCACGGAGAGCCCGGCAGCCCGGTGCGTGCCGCCCTGACCTACCGGCCGGACACGGTCGAGATCGCCGTCGTGAACCGCCGTGCCGACGATGGTGTCCGCGGCCCCGGCACGGGCCACGGCCTGGTCGGCATGCGCGAGCGCGCCGTGATGACCGGCGGCACCATGACCGCCGGGGCCCGAGGGGACGACTTCGCGGTCGCCGTCCGGATGCCGACCGTCCCGGCCAGCGGGCAGATGCCCCGGGGCCGGATCACCCCGACCGAGCAGGAGCGCACCGCCCGATGACCACGATCCCGACCGACGAGCACTCGATCCGCGTCGCCCTCGTCGATGACCAGGCGCTGTTCCGCACCGGCATCCGGATGCTCATCGACTCGCAGCCCGACCTGCGGTTCGTGGGCGATGCGGGCGACGGTGCCGAGGGGGTCGAACTCGTCCGGCGGACCCGTCCCGACGTGGTGCTCATGGACGTCCGGATGCCCGTGATGGACGGCATCACGGCGACCGGTCACATCGTCGAGCAGTCCGGCACCGACGGCGCGAAGGTCCTCGTGCTGACCACGTTCGACTTCGACGAGGCCGCTGCCAAGGCCATCCGCGCCGGTGCGAGCGGCTTCGTGCTCAAGGACGCCGACCCCGAGTTCCTGCTCGCGGCGGTCCGGACCGTGCACGCCGGCACCGCGGTGTTCGCCGCGTCGGCCACGCGGGAGCTCCTGCGCCGGTACGACGACTCGGTCGGCCGCGCCGCCGCCGTCCCCGCGGCCTTCGCCGACCTCACCCCGCGTGAGCGCGAGATCTTCGACCTGGCCGCCCGGGGGTTCAGCAACAGCGAGATCGCCCAGCACGAGTACGTCAGTGAGGCGACCGTGAAGACGCACATCTCGCGGGTCCTGACGAAGCTCGAACTCCGCGACCGGGTGCGGCTCGTCGTCTTCGCCCACGAACACGGGCTCGTCACCAAGGCCGACTGAGGCCGGGTCATCCGCGGGGATGACCCCTCCACAGGCAACCGAGCCGAGCGGACGATCCACAGGAGCCGACCGGGCGACGCGGGACAGGACCGCTGACCGTCATCGTGGATGCATGACCACGAGCCACGCCCCGATCATCCGCCTCGACCACGTGTCCAAGCACTACGGCGACGACGCCCGACGTGTGACCGCGCTCGACGATGTCAGCGTCGACATCGGCGCGGGGGAGTTCACCGCGGTGATGGGCCCGTCCGGGTCCGGCAAGTCGACGCTCATGCACGTCGCGGCCGGCCTCGACGCCGTGTCCACCGGTCGGATCCAGATCGACGGCGTCGACATCACGGCTCTGGGCGACAAGGACCTCACCGAGCTGCGTCGTCGTCGGCTGGGCTTCGTGTTCCAGTCGTTCAACCTCGTCCCGACGCTGGACGTCAGCGAGAACATCCGGCTGCCGTTCCTGCTCGGTGGGCACAAGCCCTCGCGTGAGGAGACCGCCTGGATCGACCGGCTGGTCGAGATGCTCGGGCTCGGCAACCGGCTGACCCATCGTCCGCACCAGCTCTCCGGCGGGCAGCAGCAGCGCGTCGCCATCGCACGGGCACTCGCTTCGCGGCCGGCGGTGGTCGTCGCCGACGAACCGACGGGCGCGCTCGACTCCCGCACGGGGCGCGACGTGCTCGCGATCCTCCGCGGTGCCGTCCAGGAGTGGGGCCAGAGCGTCGTCATGGTCACGCACGACCCGGTGGCGGCCGCGAACGCCGACCGGATCCTGTTCCTGGCCGACGGCCGGATCGTCGCCGACCGCCCCGCAATGGACGCCGGTGCGATCTCCACGACGATGCTCGGGATGGAGGCAGCAGCGTGAACGGCATCCGCTCCTTCGCCCCCACCGTCCTGGTCGCCGCCCTCGGCACCACGTTCGGTTCAGCCCTCGTCATCGCGCCGGGGATCGTGACCGAGGCGCTCCGAGCCGCCGGGGTCGCCGACCTCGGCCCGATCAAGGCGATCCTGTCGGTGGTCGGGTGGCTGTTCCTCGGCATCGCGCTCTACGTCGGCGCGATCGTCACCGCGAACACCTGCGCCACCCTGATCGCCGGGCAGACCCGCATCATCGCCCTGCAGCGGCTGGTCGGCGCGACCGGTGCGACCCTGCGGGCGCGGATCACCCGCACCGGCCTGGTGGTCGGCGTGCTCGGCGGCGTCGTCGGCGCCGTCGTGGGGACCGCGCTCTCGGCCCTGTTCGTCATCGTCCTGCGGGGCAACGGGGTCCTGCCCGACGCCGAGTACACGTACTTGCCGTGGGAGCTCGTCCTGCCGGTCGTGGCCGTCGTCCTCGCCACCTGGGGTGCCTTCGCTGCCGGGTCGCGCCGCGTGCTCACCGTCACCCCGCTCGAAGCGCTGTCGTCGTCCGTCGAGCCGAGCCACGACGACGTCCGGTCCGGCACGGCCCGCAAGGTCTGGTCGATCGTGCTCATGGCCGGCGGTGCTGTGCTGATGCTGCTCGGGCTCGCGGTGAGCTCGCTGTCCCCGGTCGCGGTCCTGCCGGCGGCGCTCGGCGGGTTCGTGTCCTTCGCGGGGGTCGCCGTGGGGGCGACGATCGTGATGCCGCCCGTGCTGCAGCTCATCGGCCGCATCGGCTCGCACGACCCCGTCGTCCTGCTCGCCGGACGGAACGCGATGCGGGCGCCGGGGCGGTCCTCGCGGGCGACCATCGGGCTCGTCATCGGCGTCACCCTGCTCGTCACCTTCGCGGTCGCGCTCGGCATCATGCAGCACGTGCTCGAGACCGAGATGCGCGCCATGAGCGCCGGGAGCGCCACCCCCGAGATGATCGAGGCGCAGCGGGACCTCTTCGTGCAGATCAACGCCGTCGTCAGCGTGATCGTCGGGTTCTCCGCCGTGATCGCCGCCGTCGGGGTCGTCAACGCCCTGGCGCTCGGGGTGCTCCAGCGTCGACGCGAACTCGGGCTGCTGCGGGTGCTCGGTCTGACCGGTGCACAGGTCCGACGGATGATCGTGACCGAGGCCGTGCAGATGGTCGTCGCGGCCGTCGTCGCGGGGCTCGCACTCGGCACGCTGTACGGCTGGGTCGGCGGGCAGACGCTCCTCGGCTCGCTCGGGACGCCCGTGGCGCCGGTGCTGCCGCCGCTGACCATCGGCATCGTGGTGATCGGCGCGCTGGTCCTGGCGGTCGTCGCCACCATCGCGCCGGTGCGGCGCGCGATGCGCGTCCCGCCGACCGAGGCGCTCGCGGTCGACTGACGCGTCGCCCTGGTCACGCCATGCGACGACACGGGAGGCCCGGTGCCAGCTGGCACCGGGCCTCCCGTCCGTCGTGGGGTCGCGCCGACGTGCCCTGCCCGGCCCCGCCACGCCGCTCACGTCCGCCGAGGTGTCACGAACCGTCGTCTGGACGCGGCCCGGGCGACACAACGTGACCACTCGGCGACCAGCCCGCGGCTGGTCTCGACCACCCGGCACCCCGTTCGGAAGCCGCGGGCAGTCCCGCGTCACAAGCTTGCGCCAGCGTGGTACACCGGTGCTACCGTGGGTCTCGATGTACTCGGCACTCCTCCTCCTTCGCTGCCGCGACGAGGCCTGACACTCCGGCCCACCTCGTCGCGGAGTCCGTCGTGGCCGCACCACAACAGCTCACGAACACGCGACGAAAGCGAAGAACGATGCAGAACACCCAGCAGCCCTCCGGGATGCCGATCCACAAGTACGTCCCGTTCCACGAGCAGATCACCGTCGACCTGCCGGACCGGACCTGGCCCACGAAGCGCATCGACAAGGCACCGCGCTGGTGTGCGGTCGACCTGCGTGACGGCAACCAGGCCCTCATCGACCCGATGGACGCCGAGCGCAAGCGGGCGATGTTCGACCTCCTCGTCCGGATGGGCTACAAGGAGATCGAGGTCGGGTTCCCGAGCGCCTCGCAGACCGACTTCGACTTCGTCCGGTCGCTGATCGACGAGGGCGCGATCCCCGACGACGTCACGATCCAGGTGCTGACCCAGGCGCGCGAGCACCTCATCCAGCGCACCTACGAGGCGATCGACGGCGCGAAGCAGGCCATCGTCCACCTGTACAACTCGACGAGCATCGTGCAGCGCGAGGTCGTCTTCCGCACCGACGTGCAGGGCGTGGTGGACATCGCGGTCACCGGTGCGAAGCTCTGCAAGGCGGCCGAAGCCACGCTGCAGCACGACACGACGATCTACTACGAGTACTCGCCGGAGTCCTACACGGGCACCGAGCTCGAGGTCGCACTGGAGATCTGCAACGCCGTCCTCGAGGTCTTCGAGCCGTCGCCCGAGCGCAAGGTCATCATCAACCTGCCCGCGACCGTCGAGATGGCCACGCCGAACGTCTACGCCGACTCGATCGAGTGGATGTCCCGCCGCCTCGCCCACCGCGAGGACGTCATCCTGTCGCTGCACCCGCACAACGACCGCGGCACCGCGGTCGCGGCCGCCGAGCTCGGCTACATGGCCGGCGCCGACCGCATCGAGGGCTGCCTGTTCGGCAACGGTGAGCGCACCGGCAACGTGGACCTGGTCGCCCTCGGGATGAACCTGTTCACGCAGGGGATCGACCCGGAGATCTCGTTCGCCGACATCGACCAGGTGAAGCGCACCGTCGAGTACTGCAACCAGCTGCCGGTGCCCGAGCGCCAGCCGTGGGCGGGCGACCTCGTGTACACGGCGTTCAGCGGCTCGCACCAGGACGCCATCAACAAGGGCTTCGAGGCGATGAAGGCCAAGGCCGCCGCCGCGGGCAAGGACATCGACGAGATCGAGTGGGCGGTGCCGTACCTGCCCGTCGACCCGAAGGACATCGGCCGCTCGTACGAGGCCGTCATCCGTGTCAACTCGCAGTCCGGCAAGGGCGGCGTCGCCTACCTGCTCAAGACCGACCACGCCCTCGACCTGCCCCGCAAGCTGCAGATCGAGTTCTCCGGAGTCGTGCAGCGGCACACCGACACCGAGGGTGGCGAGTTCTCGTCGCAGCGCATCTGGGACGTGTTCCAGGACGAGTACCTGCCCGCGTCGATCGACGACGAGAAGTGGGGCCGGTACGAGCTCACCAAGACGGCGACGTCGAGCGACTTCGAGGGAACGACCTCGCTGTCCGTGGCGCTCCGGGTCGACGAGGGTGCGGTCACGGCCGAGGCCGTCGGCACCGGTCCCATCGACGCGTTCCTGAAGGTGCTCGCCGAGCAGGGCGTCCAGGTCACGCTGTACGACTACTCGGAGCACACGATGAGCGCCTCCGGTGACGCGAAGGCCGCGTCCTACGTCGAGCTCGACGTCGACGGCGTGCGTCTGTGGGGCGTCGGCATCGACGCCGACATCTCGACGGCGTCGCTCAAGGCGATCGTGTCCGCGGTGAACCGCGCGGTGCGCGCGGGTGCCGCGGCCGGCGCCGACGCGCCGGAGCTCGTCTCCGCCTGAGACGCAACCAGCCCAGGAGGCGCGGTGCGGGTCCGTCCCGCACTGCGCCTCCTGTCTGTGCCCGGTCGTTCCCCCGTCACGCGCGATGGCAGGTCGAATCGGGCGTACCTGGTCGTTTCTTCCGACCAGGTACGCCCGATTCCACTCGGCACCCCCGAGCCCCGCACCGCGCCGCACGCGGCTGTCGGCGGGGCGGGGGATACTGGAGGCATGCCGCTGTACCGGGACGAGTGCGTCGTGTTGCGCACCCACAAGCTCGGTGAAGCCGACCGCATCGTCACGATGCTCTCGCGGCAGCACGGCAAGATCCGTGCCGTGGCCAAGGGCGTGCGACGAACGGCGTCGAAGTTCGGCAGCCGGCTCGAACCGTTCATGGTCGTCGACGCCCAGTTCTACGAGGGCCGGTCGCTCGACATCGTCACCCAGGCGGAGTCCCTCGGCGCGTACGGGGCCCAGATCGTCGCCGACTACGGCGCGTACACCGCGGCCAGCGCCATGGTGGAGACCGCCGACCGACTGAGCGAGGCCGACGCGGGGCTGCAGCAGTACCTGTTGCTCGTCGGGGCGCTGCGCTCGTTGTCGCGCGGGGAGCACCAGTCCAGCGCGACCCTCGACTCGTACCTGCTCCGCGCGATGAGCATCGCGGGGTGGGCGCCCTCGTTCAGCGACTGTGCGGTGACGGGGGAGCCGGGCCCGCACTCGGCGTTCGTGGTGCAGCTCGGTGGTGTCGTCGCCGACCGTGCGGCGCCCCCGGGCACGCCGCGGCTCGACCCGGCGACGCTCGGGGTGCTCGGATCCCTGCTCGCCGGCGACTGGGCGACGGTCGACGCCACGGACGAGCGGACGCGTTCGCGGGCCTCCGGCGTGGTCGCGGCATACGCCCAGTGGCACCTGGAACGATCGCTCCGGTCCCTGCCGCACGTCGACCGCTCCGAACACCCGATGCCGGTGCCGCAGACCCACGGCGGACCCGAGGCGACCGCACGTGCGGTGGCCTCGACCCCGGCACCCGCCGTGCCCGAGCCCGACCCTGATCCCGCTGTCGAAGGAGCCCCCACCGCATGAGCCCCCGCCGCCCCGACGACGTCGAACCGTTCCGCCCGATCGACTGGACCGGCGAAACGCCCCCGGCGATCCCGGCCCGGTTCGTGCCGGAGCACGTGGCCATCGTCATGGACGGCAACGGCCGGTGGGCGAACGGCCGCGGCCTGACCCGGATCGAGGGGCACAAAGCGGGCGAGGCCTCACTGCTCGACGTCGTCGCCGGCGCGATCCAGATCGGCGTCGGGCACGTGTCGGCGTACGCGTTCTCGACGGAGAACTGGAAGCGCTCCCCGGAAGAGGTCCGGTTCCTGATGGGCTTCAACCGTGACGTCATCCGCCGTCGCCGTGACCAGCTGCACCAGTGGGGCGTCAAGGTGCGGTGGGCAGGCCGGCGTCCGCGGCTGTGGCGGAGCGTCATCGACGAGCTCGAGACCGCCGAGCGGATGACGGCGGGCAACGACGTCCTCACGCTGACGATGTGCGTGAACTACGGCGGCCGGAACGAGATCGTCGACGCCGTGCGGGGCATGGCCGAGGACGTCGCCGCTGGACGCCTGAAGCCGAGCCAGGTCACCGAGAAGGCCCTCGCGAAGCGGCTGTACGTGCCCGAGATGCCCGACGTCGACCTGTTCCTCCGGAGCTCGGGGGAGCAGCGCACGAGCAACTTCCTGCTGTGGCAGTCCGCCTACGCCGAGATGGTGTTCCTCGACCGGCTCTGGCCGGACTTCCGTCGCACCGACCTGTGGGGTGCGATCGAGGAGTACGCCAGCCGCGACCGACGCTACGGCGGCGCGGTCGACACCCCGACGGCCTAGCCCGAGCCCGAGCCCGAGCCCGAGCCCGAGCCCAAGCCCCCGAGCCCGGCCCCTCAGCCCGGCCCCTCAGCCCGGCAGCGGCCCCTCGAGCAGGTGGGCGGCGGAGCGCACCGCGTCGAGCGCCGCACGGACGCTCGGCACCCGGTCGGCACCACGGGCGACGACGACCTCGACACGCCGGGCCAGCTCGTCGTCCACGGGGTCGATCGCGACACCGGCCGGGATGACCGTCGTCGCGAGTGCCAGCCGGGGGAGCAGCGCCACCCCGAGCCCGGCGGCGACGAGCCCCACCACCGCGGCCGCGTTGTCCGTCTCCAGCACGATGTCCGGCGTGAACCCCGCGCTCGCGCACGACGCGAGCAGGTGCCCACGGCAACGGGGGCAGCCCCCGATCCACCGGGCGTCGTGGTGGGACGCGAGGTCCACGACGGTGGAGCCGGCGGGGCGGAGTCGCTCGGAGCCTCCTGGCTCGACCGGCGTCACCAGCGCGAGCGGGTCGCGACCGAGTGCCCGGGTGACGAGGCCCGGGTCCGGGGTGGTCCCGACCTCGTCGCCGAGGTAGGTGAAGGTCAGGGCGACGTCGACCTCGCCGCCGCGCAGCAGGTCGAGTGCCTCGGGCGGCTCGACCTCGACGTACGAGGTCGTCACGCCGGGCGCCGTCGCGGCGAGCCGGGCGAGCACCGCGGGCACCAGGGCGGAGGACGCGCTCGGGAACCCGGCGAGTCGCACCCGGCCACGGCTGAGTCCGCCCACGGCGTCGAGGTCCTCGCGCGCCGCGGTCAGCGCGGCCTGGACGTGCAGGGCGTGGTCGGCGAGCACCTGCCCCGCGTGCGTGAGGGTCGCGCCCCGCCCGCCTCGCAGGACCAGCGCGTGCCCGAGACGCTGCTCGGCCCGGGCCACCAGCTGGCTGACGGCCGGCTGGCTCGACCCCAGTGCGGCGGCAGCGCGGGTGATCGACCCGCCGTCGGCCACGGCGCGCAGGACCCGGAGCAACTGGGGATCGATCTCGTCCATCATCCGATGTTATCGGTGGCACAACGGATCGGCCCTGGTGTGATGGGTCGGGAACCGGGACGCTGTCCGCATGGACTCCTTCCCCGCCGGCCGCGGCTACCTGGCGGCGTGCACCGCGGGCCTGCCGACCCGCGGCACCCTCGCTGCCCAGCGCGCCGACCTCGACGCGTGGTCGCGGGCCGAGACGTCGCCCGCCCGGTACGGCGCGCTGGTCGAGCAGGGGCGTGCGCTCTTCGCTGCGCTGGTCGGCGTCCCGGCGGAGCGCGTCGCGACGGGCTCGCAGACCTCGGTGATGGCCGCGGTCGTCGCCGACGCGCTACCGGACGGCGCCGAGGTGGTCGTCCCCGACGGCGACTTCAGCTCGGTCGTCTTCCCGTTCCTCGCCCAGGCACACCGCGGCGTCCGGGTCCGGAGCGTCCCGCTGGACGGGCTCGCCGCCTCGGTCGGGCCCGACACCGCCCTCGTCGCGTGGTCCGCGGTGCAGTCCGCCACCGGCGTGGTCACCGATCCCGACCCGGTCGTGGCCGCCGCTCGACGCGTCGGCGCCCTGACCCTCTGCGACCTCACCCAGGCCGCCGGCGTCCTGCCCGTCGACGCCGCCCCGTTCGACGTGACGCTCACGCACACCTACAAGTGGCTCTGCGCTCCGCGCGGCGTCGCCTTCATGACGCTCTCCGACACCGCCCTCGGCCGGCTCCGCCCGGTGCAGGCCGGTTGGTACGCGGGAGCGGACGTGTGGTCCTCCTGCTACGGCCCCGCCATGCACCTGGCCGACGACGCGCGCCGCTTCGACGTCTCGCCGGCCTGGCAGGCGTGGCCCGGTGCCGTGGCCGCGCTCGAGCACGCGGTCGCGCTCGACCAGCAGGCGGTCTGGAGGCACGCCACCGGTCTCGCGGATCGGCTGTGCGACGCCCTCGGGGCGCCTCGGCAGGGCGACGGGCAGGGCGACGGGCAGGCGATCGTGACGTTCGCGGACGCCGACGGGGCGGCCCTCCGGGCCCTCGCCGCCGCAGGCGTCACCGCCTCGGGGCGTGCCGGGCGACTGCGCATCGCGTTCCACCTGTGGAACGACGAGTCCGACGTGACCGACGTCGTGGCCGCGCTGGGCGGGGTGGGGCCGACCACGTCGGGCAGGTGAGCGGGGA
>NZ_QKSX01000003.1:0-257234 GCF_003234305.1 Curtobacterium sp. MCLR17_055 | reverse complement strand
CGTGCCAGCTGCCCAGCCGACGGCCCGCCCCGCCGGTGCTTCGCCGCGGCACTCGCCAGCGTCGACGAGATCTCCTCCAGGTACGTGCCGAGCAACTCGTCGGGGATCCCGAGCACCTCGTGCAGTTCGAGCACGAGCTCCTGCGCGCTGAGCGGCGCCGGCGCCCCCGCACGGGTCCGCGTCAGCGAGGCCTCGTCCATCGACCAGTGCTCGAGCACGTGCTGCCGCGCCCGGAACCGGTAGGTCGACTCCCCCGCCTCGAGCCGCCACCCGTCCCCGTCCGGCACGGGAGCGATCAGCCGTTCGTGGGTGAACTCCGCGATCGTCTTCGCGACGAGGTGCCGTTCGGCGGGCTCCAGGTGCTCGGGCCGCAGGTGCGCGGCCGGCCCGTCGTCATCGGGAACGCCGATGCGATCGGTGTCGAGCACCGACAGCAGGGCCCGCTTGCCGTCGACGTCCACCTGTCGCAGGGCGCGGAACCCGACCTCGGCGTTCTTCGCCTGCACGGCGGCGTTCCGCACGTCCGGTTCGACGACGACCCGGCGCGCGCCGAGGGCGTCCCGGCAGTGCTCGACGACGGCACGCATCACCGCGCTGGTCAGGCCGTGCACACGACGGTCAGCGGGCGCCGGCGCGACGAGCAGGTGCATGCCGACGTCGCCGGGTTCGGCCGCCCACACGTCGGTGAGCAGGACGGCGGAGGGGTCGTAGGTCTCCGCCAGGAAGCACGGCTCGCCGTTCCGGCGGCCGAGCCACGCTGCCTGCGCGGGGTCCGCCTGCACGCCGGCCAGGTAGGCACGCACGGCGTCCACGTCGAGGTCGCCCATCTCCCACCACGACGACGCCGGGTGGGCGAGCCACGACTGCACGACGGCGGCGTCGCGTTCCGGGTCCACGGGTTCGACGGTCAGGAGGCCCGGCTCGGCTCCCCCGGGCGCGGTCGCGTCCGGCGCGGTGGTGGTCACGGTCGTGCTCATGCGGAGACCTCCGTGCGCTCGGTCGCGGGGCGGGCCGGCGCGCGCTCCGCGGCGCGGTCGTGCGCGGTGGACGGCGCTGCTGTTGACTGCCACGAGGCGGGCAGGCCGAACTCCTGGAAGGCGATCCGGGCCTCCAGGCCGTACACGGGGCGACCCGTGACGGACCGGATGATCGACGCGTTCCGCCACGCACCCATGCCGAGGTCGGGCGCGGTCAGGCCGTGCGTGTGCTCCTCGGCGTTCTGCACCCAGATGCGTCCGCCCAGGGTGTCGACGTGGTGGTCGCGGGCGACGGCCAGGCGCCCGCGTGAGTCGCGGGCGACGAGGTGCTCGACCGGGTCGAGGAACCGCGGGACCCGCGGGGTGTACCCGGTGGCCAGCACCAGCTGCTCGACCTCGTGCTCGTACGTCTGGTCGAGCTGCTCGTGGCGGAGCGTCAGCCGGTAGGTGCCGCGGTCGGCGAGCCAGGCGGCGTCCACGACGCTCGTCTCGGTCCGGAGCGTCGTCGGGACGGGGCCGCGCGCACTGATCCGGTAGAGCTGGTCGTACAGGTCGTCGACCAGGTCCGCGCTGATGCCCTTGTACAGGCCGCGCTGTTCCCGCCCCAGGCGATCGCGGACGGCTTCGGGCAGCCCGTGGAAGTGGTCCGTGTACTCCGGGCTCGTCATCTCGAGGGTGAGCTTGGTGTCCTCCATCGGGAAGAACCGGGGCGAACGCGTGATCCAGTCGAGGCGGTAGCCGTCCTGCCGGATGTCCTCGAGCAGTTCGCGGTAGACCTCGGCGGCGGACTGCCCGCTGCCGACGACCGCGATCGACCCGGCGTCGCGCAGGGCGTCGCGGTTCGGCAGGAACTCGGCGGAGTGGACCGCCGGTCCGCCGATCCCACGCAGCGGGGCGGGGACGGACGGCTCGGTGCCGATCCCCACGACGACGTGGTGTGCGCGGTACGTCTCGGGACCCTGATCGGTCTCGGCGTGCACCGTGAACGTGTCGGTGACCGGGTCGTGCTCGACGGCCGTCACCCGGCGGCCCCACCGCAGGGTGTCGAGCCGGTCGGCGGCCCAGCGGCAGTAGGCGTCGTACTCGCTGCGCAGGGGGTGGAAGTCCTCGCGGATGTAGAACGGGTACAGGCGCCCGGTCTCCTTGAGCCACGCGAGGAACGAGAACGGCGAGGTCGGGTCGGCCATCGTCACCAGGTCGGCGAGGAACGGTACCTGGATCGTGGCGTCGTCGAGCATCATGCCGTGGTGCCAGGCGAAGCCGTCGGCGGCGTCGAGGAACACCGCGTCGAGGTCGGCGATCGGGTCCGTCAGGCAGGCGAGGCCGAGGTTGAACGGGCCGATGCCGATGCCGACGACGTCGTGCACGGCGGGATCGGCGGTGGCGCGGGTGCGGTCGGCGGCGGTGCGGTCGGCGGTCATCGGTTCGCTCCCTCGGTCTCGGTGGTGGCGGCTCGGACGCGCGCGGCCGTCGCGACGACGTGCTCCAGCGACGCGCGCATCTGCTCCGGCGTCGTCTCCGGGTTGAGCAGCGTGAGCTTGTTGCACGGCCGGCCGTCGATGACCGTCTTGGCGATGAGTACCCGGCCCTCGGCGAGCAGGGCCGAGCGGATCGGGGCGACCAGTGCGTCGGCGGCATCGTCGGTCATGCCGGCGGGCTGCCAGCGGAACAGCACCGTGCTGAGCTGCGTCGGCGCGACGAGCACCAGGTCCGGGTGCTCCTCGACGATCCGGTGGGTGGCCACGGCGAGGTCGATGACGGCGTCGAACGCGGCCCCGATCGCGTCGGCACCGGTCGCCCGCAGGGTGGCCCAGAGCTTCAGGGCGTCGAACCGACGGGTGGTCTGCAGCGACTTGTCGACCTGGTTCGGCTCGGCGGCGTCCTCCGGGTTCAGGTAGTCGGCGTACCAGGCGGTGCGGCGCAGGTCCTCCGGGCGCTGCACGAGCAGGGCGCTCGACGACACCGGCTGGAAGAACGACTTGTGCAGGTCGGCGGTCACGCTCCGGGCCCGTTCGACGCCGTCGAGCAGGTGCCGCCGGGTCGGGGACACGAGCAGACCGCAGCCGTACGCGGCGTCGACGTGCAGCCACACTCCCTCCAGATCACAGACGTCCGCGATCGGCTCGAGCGGGTCGATGACCCCGCGGTCGGTGGTGCCGGCGGTGGCGACGACGGCCATCGGCGTCTGCCCGGCTGCGCGGGCGGCGGCGATCGCCTCGGCGAGGGCGGCGGGCACCATCCGGCCGGCGTGGTCGGTGGCGACGGCGACCACGGCCTCCAGCCCGAGCAGCCGTGCCGACTTCGCGATGCTGAAGTGGGTCTCCGCGGTCGTGAACACGGTGCCGCTGCTGCCGAGGGCCTCGCGCGCCAGCAGCAGGGCCTGCAGGTTCGACTGCGAGCCGCCCGAGGTGAAGATGCCGTCCCCCGCGGCGAACCCGATCCGACCGGCGAGCCAGGCGACGACGTGCCGCTCGATCTCGGTGCCGATGCGGGACTGGTCCCAGGTGTCGACCGACGGGTTCACGGCGGCCAGGACCGACTCGGCGGCGACCGCGGGCAGCGCGACCGGGCAGTTCAGGTGCGCGAGGTACGCCGGGTCGTGGAACCAGACGGCCTCGCGGACGAACAGCTCGTCGAGTTCGGCGAGTGCGCGGTCCGTCCCGAGGGGTTCGGCGTCGAGGTCGACGTCCTGCACCTGGGCCCGGAGGACCTCGGGAGCGGTGTCGGTCGTCGGACGGTCGGCGGCGGCGAAGCGGTCGGCCAGACGGTCCACCGTGGACGTCACGGCGGAGCGGTAGCGCTCGGCGGTGGCGGTGGTCAGGAGTTCGATGGGAGGTGTCACGTTAGGTAAGGCTAACCTCACTAACCGTCATCGTGCCACCCGAACGAGGGGCGCGCCGAACGGCCGGGCGTGTCAGACGCCCGTCTGCCGGGCAGCCCGAGCCCCCACCCACCGCGCGGGTCAGGCGTCCGCCGCCGGACGTCAGGCGTTCATGAACTCGCTCGGCTGCAGTGCCCGGCCGACGATGCGCACGTCGCCGATCGACCCGACGAACACGTTGTCGAGCTTGTCGCCGTAGCGGTACCCACCGAGCAGCCACGGCTTCCCGATCGTGCTGAGACCGCGGTTCTGGGTGGATGGGTTGCGCACGACCGGGCACCCGTCGACGTACAGCACGGTGTGCGTCCCGTCGTTCACCACGGCCACGTGCCACCAGGCGCCGAGCGGCAACTCGTGCCCCCAGTTCGTCAGCGATCCGTCCTGGCTCGTCGGGTACACGCACCACTGCAGTTCGCGGTCCCCCGACAGGCTCAGCGTCATCGCGGGTTCGTCCGGGTCACCGTCGGCTCCGGTCGCCTTCCCCACCTGGCCGGCGCTCGAGTACTGCGACAGCAGGGCGCTGAACCCGTTCGCACTCGGGTCGAACGTGGTCGGCAGCACGAAGAACGCCTCGACCGTGTAGCCCCGGGGGAAGTGGGTCCGGTTGAGCGGTGCCGTGTCGACGGTCTGCAGGTGGTCGCCGCCGGTCTTGCCGCCCTGCAGCGCGAGGCTGCCGGCGCCCGGCTGGTCGGGGTGGTGCGCCGCCGTCCAGCGCAGCGCCCCTGCGACGGCACCGGTCCGCCGGGCGACCACCAGGTCGTTGCCCTTGCCGCTCTGGTCGCGCACCCGCGTCGTCGGCGCGAGCGCCGCCCCGTCCGGGTTGCCGTCGAACCGCCAGTACGCGAGCGTCCCCGGCACCAGCATGCGTGCCGCCGGCCGGGAGGCCCGTGGTGCGACCGGCGCGAACCCCGCGAAACGCGCGTCGAAGTCCACGGCCATGGTGAAGCGGTCGACGTCGCCGCTGAGCGCGGTCTCCTGGGCTGCGAGTTCGTTCGCGTCGCCGAGACCGCCGGCGAGCAGGAAGGGCGACAGCGTCTCGACGTCGATGACGTTCCGCTCGAGGTCGACGTGGTACAGCCGGATCATGGCCGCCCCGCCGTAGTAGCGGTTCTGGTAGTTGGTCAGGTGGAGTGCGACGTCGTGCCCCACGGCGTTCTTCACCGTCGTGCGGCCCGGCCCCCAGTAGTGCCCGTTGAGCGTCAGGAAGACCTGGTCGTGCTTCGTGATGAAGGAGTCCCAGAGCTGCTGCCCGTAGGGGTCGAACGCCGCCCCGCCGCTGGCGTCCGAGTCGACGAGGGCGTGCGTCGTGAGGATGACCGGAGCGTGCGGCCGGGCGGCGAGCACGGAGCTGGCCCAGGCGAGCCCGCTCGCGCTCGTCCGCCAGTCGAGTGCCAGGACGACCCACTCGCGGCCGGCCGCGGTGAACCGGTGGGCGGTGTTGTAGCCGTCGGGGCTCGAACCGATCCAGCCAGGGGCCTTCCGGAACCGCTGCGGACCGAACACGTCGAGGTACGGGGTGCGGCCGCGCTGGTCGTCGGTCGAGGAGTCGACGTCGTGGTTGCCGGCGAGCACGCTGTAGGGCGCCCCGGCTCGGTCGAGCACGTCGAAGACCGCACCGGATGCGCGCATCTCGGACGCCGCACCGTTCTGGGTCAGGTCGCCGAGGTGGACGAGGAACACCGTGTTGTGCCGGGCCTGCTCGCGGACGACGTACTCGAGCGAGGCGCGCATCGGTGCCTGGTCGACCGCGGCGCCGTCGAACATGTACTGCGTGTCCGGCATCACCGCGACGGTGAAGCGTGGCGAGGTCGTGTCCGGGCGCCACCGTCCGGTGTGGCCGCGCACCACGGCTGCCTGCGCGGCCGCGGCCGATCCGCCGAGCGCTGCCGGAGCCGCAGCGGGTGCCGCGGTCAGCGCGTCGGCGACGGCCGGGGCGCTGCCGAAGCCGTTCGACGCCACGAGACCGGCGGCACCGGCGAGTCCGGACCCGACCAGGAAGCCCCGGCGGGAGACCGGGATGCGCTTGCTGCGCTCTCCGGCGTGGTCGTTGGCGTCGTCGCGGTCGTCAGGGCTGTTCTGCACAGCACCGCACCGTACGGATCGCGGGGGAACGCCCCGGGGCCGTTCCGTGAACTCCAGACCGGCCGCGGCTGCCGGTTCGGTGTGGACCGGTGAGGGCTCCTACAGCTTCTCGATCGGGGCGATCTTGATGAGGAGCTTCTTGCGGCCCGCGGAGTCGAACGCGATCTCGGCGATGCGCTTGGCGCCCTGCCCCGTCACCGCGGACACCGTTCCCTCGCCGAAGTCGACGTGCTTGATGCGGTCGCCGGCGACGAGTTCCATGTCGCCGTTGTCGCGCACCTGCCCGGACACCCGGTTCGCCCACTCGGTCTTCGGACGGGTCTTCGAGGCAGCCGCTGCGCGGTCGTACGAGCCGCCGCCCCAGCCACCACCACCGCGGTAGCCACCGCCACCGCCACCGCCGCCGAAGCCGCCGTCACGCTTGGCGTTCAGGGCGCGGGGCTGCGTGCCACCGCGGCTGTTCGCCATGCCCGGGGACTGCTTCCACTCGATGAGCCCCTCGGGGATCTCCTGCAGGAAGCGCGACGGCATCGCCACGTTGACGTCGCCGAACTGGGCACGGGTCATCGCGAGGGACAGGAACAGGACCTTCTTGGCGCGGGTGATGCCCACGTAGAACAGCCGGCGCTCTTCCGACGGACCGCCGGGCTCGTTGGCGGACATCCGGTGTGGGAGCAGGTCCTCCTCGACGCCGGTCAGGAACACCGCGTCGTACTCCAGGCCCTTCGCGGTGTGCAGCGTCATCAGCGACACCGTGCCCGACGAGTCGTCGAGCTCGTCCGCCGCGGCGACCAGCGAGACCTCGGTCAGGAAGTCCGACAGCGTGCCCTCGGGGTTGTTCTTCTGGAACTCACGCGTCACGGCCACGAGCTCGTCGATGTTGTCGGCACGGGCGGCGTCCTGCGCGTCGGGCGACTTCCGCAGGTTGTCGAGCAGCCCGGAGCCGTCGAGCAGCTGCGTCAGCGTGTCGACCACCGGCTGCGTCGGGGCCTTCTCGGACACGGCGTCGAGCAGTGCCGCGAACTCCGTGATGGCGTTGCGCACCTTCGGCCCGAACCCGAGCTCGCCCGCGTGCCGCAGGGCGTCGCGCATGGTGGTCTCGTGCTCGTCGGCGTAGCGCTGCAGCGTGGTCTCGGTGACCGAGCCGATGCCGCGCTTGGGCACGTTGAGGATGCGGCGCAGGGCCATCGGGTCGGCCGGGTTGGCGACCGTGATCAGGTACGCCATGGCGTCCTTGATCTCGGCACGCTCGTAGAACTTCGTGCCGCCGAGCACCCGGTACGGGATCGCCGCACGGATGAAGATCTCCTCCAGCGCACGGGTCTGCGAGTTGGTCCGGTAGAACACCGCCATGTCGCGGTAGTCCATGCCGTCTTCACGCAGGCGCTGGATCTCGTCGGCGACGAACTGCGCCTCGTCGTGGCCGGTGTACCCGGTGAAGCCGACGATCTTCTCGCCGGCACCGACGTCGGTGAACAGGCTCTTCGCCTGGCGGTCGAAGTTGTTCGCGATGACCGAGTTCGCCGCGTCGAGGATGTTCTGCGTCGAGCGGTAGTTCTGCTCGAGCAGGATCGTCTTGGAGTTCGGGAAGTCCCGCTCGAACTCGACGATGTTGCGGATGTCCGCCCCGCGGAAGGCGTAGATGGACTGGTCGGAGTCACCGACCACCGTCAGGGACGCGGGGGCGATCGAGCCGTCGGTCTCGCGCATCCGGGCGACGTGCTGGCCGGAGTCCTCGAGCTTGTCGACCTGTTCGACCGGCACCGGGCGGGTGAGCTCGCGGATCAGGGCGTACTGGGCGTGGTTCGTGTCCTGGTACTCGTCGACCAGGATGTACCGGAAGCGGCGCTGGTACAGGGCGGCGACGTCCGGGAAGGCCCGGAACAGGAACACCGTCTGCCCGATGAGGTCGTCGAAGTCGAACGCGTTCGCCCGGCGGAGTTCGTTCGTGTAGCGCCGGAACACCTCGGTGAACATGACCTCCTGCGGGTCGTTCACGTTGATGTTGCGCGCGTAGGTGTCGATGTCCTGCAGCTCGTTCTTGAGCTTCGAGATCTTCGACGCCGCGGCGCCGACGGTCAGCCCGAGGGAGTCGGCCTCGAGCTCCTTGATGATCCGCTTCAGCAGCGCCTTGGAGTCGGCGGAGTCGTAGATCGTGAACGACTGCGGGAACCCGAACCGCTCGGCTTCGCGCCGCAGGATGCGCACGCACGCTGAGTGGAACGTGGAGATCCACATCCCCTCGGCCTCGCCACCGACCAGGGCCCGGACGCGCTCGCGCATCTCGGCGGCGGCCTTGTTCGTGAACGTGATCGCCAGGATCTGCGACGGCCAGGCTTCGCGGTTGGCGAGCAGCAGCGCGATGCGGCGGGTGAGCACGCTCGTCTTGCCGGAACCGGCGCCGGCAACGATCAGCAGGGACTCGCCGCGGTACTCGACGGCTTCCTTCTGCTGGGGGTTCAGACCCGCGGTGAACGGGTCTTCGTACGCGCGGGCACCGGCGCCCGGCTCGGGCGTCGATTCGAAGGGGTCGAGCACGATCGTCATGTTCGGGACATTCTAGGCGAGACCCCCGACAGCGACCTCGTGCGGCAGGATGGCGCCGTGGCGATCACACCGGACCGACCTGACGTCTTCGTGCTCCCTGCGACGTCGGCCGCGATCCCCACCACCCAGGACGTCCTCTGCATCCTGCCTCCGGACGGGCGTGACGACCCCGCCGCGATCATCGAGAGCCGTCGGGCCCGTGCTCAGCGGTCTCGACAGGACACGGCGGGGTGCCTGGTCCCGCTGTCGGTCGACCTGGTCGCCGCTGGGCTGTGCCTGGCCGCACTCGGGGCCCTCGCTGCGTCGACGTTCCCGAGGAGTGCCCGGCTCCTCGTCGCCGTCGTGGTGTTCCTCGTCGTCTCGTCCGCCGTCGCGGTCCTCGTCGATCGACGGCAACGGCGACCGCCACCGGTGCAGCCCCTCCCGGTGACACCGATCGACCCTCGGGTCGCCCGTCTCGCGCCCGGGGACCTGCCCGCGGCCGAGGTCATCCGCGCCTCGGGAGTCCTGCAGTCGCTCGACCGTGCTCGCGCCGACCTCCGGAAGGGCGAACACGACGCCGACCTGACGGACGCGCAACGGACGGTCTCGCCCGGCGACCGGAGCTCGTGGTTCTACCGGCCCGAGGACCTGGCCGGGCTCCGCGCCGCTGCCACGTCCGCACGCGAGGAGGCCCTCGAGGCCCTCCGGTCAGCCGGCATCCCGCTCGAGGCGTTCGAGGACTGACCGGGCACGCACCGCCAGGTCGGGATGGTCGGCGAACACCCCGTCCAGTCCGGTGCGGATCACGGACGTGAACCACCGCTCCCAGTCGCCGAACGCCGCGACGTCGCCACCACGACGCAGCGGCGACGGCAGGAACCGGTTCTCCGGCCGGAGGGTCCACGTGTAGACGGCGAGCCCGGCGGCGTGAGCGCGGTCGACGATCGCGCTGCGCACCGGCGTCGGGTCGTCGAGCGCGACGCTGTCGACACCGGCCATCAGGGTGCCGATGTCGACGCTGATGCCGTGGAACTCGGTCGCGAACGACGCGAGCGCGTCCTCGGAACGCTCGGCGGCGTAGGTGGGGGCGAGCGACCCGTGGGACGCGACCTCGTCCGCGGCGCTGCCACGGGCCTCCTGGAGGTACACGAGCCGACCACCGGTCCCCCGCTCGCGCAGGTCCCGCAGCACGCCCTTCTCGAAGCTCTCCACCGTGAGCCGCTCGTCCTGCCGCCACCCGGCCTCGCCGAGCGCGGCGTCGACGAGTGCACCCATCGGGAACCCGGCACGGTCGAAGTATGCGGCGTGCTTCACCTCGGCGACGAGCCCGACCGGGCGGGGCGCCGCGTCGAGGATCGCGAGCAGGTCGACGAGCCGCAGGATCGGCTGCGCACCGTCGTGCTCGGCCGATCCCGGCCGCAGCACCGGCAGGCGCTCGCGGGTGCGGAGCGTCTGCAGCTCGGCCCACGTGAAGTCCTCGGTGAACCAGCCGGTCAGGGTCTGGCCGTCGACGGTCTTCGTCGTGCGCAGGTGCCGGAACTCGGGGTGGTCGGCGATGTCCGTGGTGCCCGAGACCTCGTTCTCGTGCCGGAGCACCAGCACGCCGTCCTTCGTGGGCACCAGGTCCGGTTCGATCGCGTCGGCGCCGAGTTCGATCGCGAGCTCGTACGCGCTCCGCGAGTGCTCGGGACGGTAGCCGGACGCACCGCGGTGGGCGATCACGAGGGTCATGGCGCGACCCTACTGGCCGCGGGTGACCAGCGGGGCACCTGTGTCGCGGGACACACGCGTCGCTCCGAGGCCCGTCGTTCCCAGCGACGACGCCGACCATCACCGCATGACCGTCCGTTCGCTCTCCACCGCCGTCGAGGCCCGGATCGACCGGGCCGCACGCCGTCTGCTCGACGCCGGGCACCAGCCGCACCGGCCCGTCCGGGTGTTCGTCACCGAGTTCCTGGTGTTCGGCGCGAAGCAGGCCTGGGCGTGCGCGTTCGGGGCGCTGCTGCTCGCGACCATGGCGGTGGTGCACCTGACCGTGCCCGCGGCGATGCGGAACGACGTCCTGACGATCGCGGCCGTGCTGCTGCAGGTCGGGATGCTCGTGTTCGGGCTCGAGACCGTGCGGGAGCTCCGGGTCGTCCTGCTGTTCCACGTCGTCGGGACCGCGATGGAGGTGTTCAAGACCCACATGGGCTCGTGGACCTACGAGTCGAGTGGGCTGTTCGTCGTCGCCGGGGTGCCGCTGTTCTCGGGGTTCATGTACGGCGCCGTCGGGTCGTACATGGTGCGGGTCTACCGGCTGTTCGACCTGCGGTTCGACCGGTACCCGCGGCAGTGGCTGCTGGCGGTCGTGGCGGGCGGGAACTACCTGAACTTCTTCGGCCACCACTTCGTCGCCGACGCCCGGTACGTGCTGCTCGCGCTCGTGCTCGCCCGCACGACCATGCACGTTCGGATCCACCGGGCGACGCTGCGGATGCCCGTGCTCGTGGCGATGGCCCTCGTCGCGGTGTTCATCTGGGCGGCGGAGAACGTCGCGACCTGGGCCGGGGCGTGGAGCTACCCGGCGCAGCTCGCGGTGTGGCAGCCGGTGGCGCCGACGAAGATCGTGGCGTGGTTCCTGCTCATGACGATCTCGGTCGCGCTCGTCACGTGGCTCTACCCGGCGCTGCCGTCGGGACGGGCGCGCTCGACGGGCTCGACGGGCTCTCGACGTCCTCGGGGCGCGCGTGCAGCGGGCGACCCTAGGCTTCCCTCGACGGAGCCCGCTGGGCCCGCGTCCGCTCGCCGCGAATCCTCAGCCTTCCGCGACCGAGCGCCCCTAGGCTGAGAGGACTCGAATCTCCTAGGAAGAGGACACCATGGCCTTCAAGCCCGGTTTCGACCAGTCCCCCGCCTTCAACGCACAGGGGGCAAACACCTGGGGCGGGCGCGGTGCTGGTCAGCAGCAGGCCGGCTGGGGACAGACCCCGCAGCAGGCCCAGGGCGGCATGACCCCCGAGCAGCTGCAGTACATGTACGACCGTCCGACTGCGTCCCCGGTGGACACCGACCGCATGTCGTACGAAGACACCATCGTCAAGACGCTGCTCGCGTTCGGCGTGCTCGTCGTCGGCGCGGTGGCCGGTTGGAACCTGCCGCCGGTCGTCTGGATCGTCGGCGCGCTCGTCGGGTTCGTCCTGGCGCTCGTCAACACCTTCAAGAAGAAGCCGTCGCCGGGTCTGATCCTGACGTACGCGTTCTTCGAGGGGCTGTTCGTCGGCGGTATCTCGAACTACTTCCAGACAGCGTTCCCCAAGGCCGACGGCATCGTCGCGCAAGCCGTGTTCGGGACGCTCGGTGTGTTCTTCGTCACCCTGCTCCTGTTCCGCTCGGGCAAGGTCCGCGCGACCCCGAAGGCCACGCGCTTCTTCCTGATCGCCATGGTCGGGTACATGGCGTTCTCCCTCGTCAACCTGGTCCTGATGTGGACCGGCGTGACGCAGAGCGCGTTCGGCCTGATGGGCGTGACGCTCTTCGGCATCCCGCTCGGCGTCCTCATCGGCGTGTTCGTCGTGCTGATGGCCGCGTACTCGCTGATCCTCGACTTCGACCAGATCAAGACGGGTGTCGAGCGCGGGGCACCCCGCATCTACGCCTGGACCGCGGCGTTCGGCCTGATCGTGACGCTCGTCTGGCTGTACCTCGAGATCCTGCGCATCCTCGCCATCATCGCGAGCAGTTCGCGCAACTAGTACCACCGCACACACGAAGGGCCCCGGCGCTGCCGGGGCCCTTCGCCGTTCCCGGGCCGGTGGAGCGAGAGCGGCAGCGGTCCCAGTGGTCACAACACCCCGCCGAACGCCCGCCGAGTGGTCACGAAGTGTCGTCCGGGCCGGGGCCAGCCGACAGTTCGTGACCCCTCGGCACCGGGCCCGCGGGGTGTCGTGACCACTCGACGGCCCCGGCAGCACCCACGCCCACAACTCCAGCCGCCCGAGGTCGCACAACACGCCGCACGCGCAGCGCCCGGGTCGCGCGGACTGCCGTCACACGTCCCGGCAGACGGCAGTTCGTGCGCCTCCGGCACCGACCCCGGCACCGACTCGCGCGCCGCCCCCGGACGCACGAAGGCCCGGCACGCGTGACGCGTACCGGGCCTTCCGTTGCTCAGGGGAGCCCTACTCCCACTCGATCGTCCCCGGCGGCTTCGACGTGACGTCGAGCACGACCCGGTTGACGTCGGGCACCTCGTTCGTGATGCGGTTCGAGATCTTCGCGAGGGTGTCGTACGGCAGACGCGTCCAGTCGGCGGTCATGGCGTCCTCGGACGAGACCGGACGGAGCACGATCGGGTGCCCGTAGGTCCGGCCGTCGCCCTGCACGCCCACGGAGCGAACGTCGGCGAGCAGTACGACCGGGCACTGCCAGATCTCCTGGTCGAGACCGGCCGCGGTGAGCTCTTCGCGGGCGATCTTGTCGGCCGCGCGGAGCAGTTCGAGCCGCTCCTTCGTGACCTCGCCGACGATGCGGATGCCCAGGCCAGGGCCGGGGAACGGCTGGCGACCGACGATGACCTCGGGCAGCCCGAGCTCGCGGCCGACCGCACGGACCTCGTCCTTGAACAGGGTGCGCAGCGGCTCGACGAGCTCGAACGTCATGTCCTCGGGCAGGCCGCCGACGTTGTGGTGCGACTTGATGTTCGCGGTACCCGCTCCGCCGCCGGACTCGACGACGTCGGGGTAGAGCGTGCCCTGCACGAGGAACTTGACCTCGGCATCGGAGTCGGAAGCCTGGGCCTCGAGCACGAGTGCCTCGGCTGCGCCCTCGAAGGTGCGGATGAACTCGCGCCCGATGATCTTGCGCTTCTGCTCGGGGTCGCTCACGCCAGCGAGGGCGTCGAGGAACTGCTGCTCGGCGTCGATCGTGATGAGCCGGACACCGGTGGAGGCGACGTAGTCCTCTTCCACCTGCTTCCGCTCGTCGGCACGCAGGAGCCCGTGGTCCACGAAGACGCAGGTCAGCTGGTCGCCGACGGCCTTGTGCACCAGGGCTGCGGCGACGGCGGAGTCCACACCACCGGAGAGCCCGGCGATGACCCGCGCGGAACCGACCTGCTCGCGGATGCGGGCGACCTGCTCCTCGATGACGTTGCTGGAGTTCCAGTCGCCGGGCAGGCCCGCGGCACGGTGCAGGAAGTTCTCGAGCACGGCCTGGCCGTACACGGAGTGCTTCACCTCGGGGTGCCACTGCACGCCGTAGAGCTTGCGCTCGTCGGACGCGAACGCCGCGACGGGCGTCGACGCGCTCGAGGCGAGCACCTCGAAGCCGGCCGGTGCCTTGGCCACGGAGTCGCCGTGCGACATCCACGTCACCTGGTCCGCCGGCTGGTCGCCGAGCAGCGTGCTGGTGCCGGGGGCGAGCGTCACGTCGGTGGCGCCGTACTCGCGCAGCCCGGTGTTCGCGACCTCGCCACCGAGGGCGGTCGCCATGGCCTGGAAGCCGTAGCAGATGCCGAGCACGGGGACGCCGAGGTCGAGGATGTCACCGTCGAGGGACGGCGCGCCTTCTTCGTACACGGACGACGGACCACCGGACAGCACGATGGCCGCCGGGTCCTTGGCGCGGATCTCGTCCGCAGTGATGGAGTGCGGCACGATCTCGCTGTAGACGTTCGCTTCACGGACCCGACGCGCGATGAGCTGCGCGTACTGGGCCCCGAAGTCGACGACGAGGACGGGACGCTGTTCGGTCTCGCTCACCGAGCGGCCTCCTTCTCACGCTGCTGGGCAGCGATCAGCTCGTGGTAGGTGTCCATGGCCCGCTGCTGCATGCGGTGTTCGACCACGAAGGACATGAACGGGATGATGCCCCCGAGGGCGATGAGCAGGAAGCGCGACGGCCTCCAGCGCATGATGCTCCACAGACGGAAGTCCGTGAAGAGGTAGAGCACGTACAGCCAGCCGTGGGCGATGAGGATCGCGATCGACAGGTTGAACGTGCCCGGGGTCTCGCCCGCCGTGCCGTTGGGCACGAAGAACGGACCGTTGCCGAGCTGCATCTCGAGCTGCAGCGGCGTGTACTTGATGATGACCTCGACCACCAGGGCGAGCAGCAGCACACCGGTGATGTACGCCGAGACGCGGTACCACTTCACCGCCCCCGGGATCTTGGGGATGTCACGGGTTCGGACGGTCAGGGCCATGCCGGCAATCCTACCGTCGGAGCGCGTCGGCTTCGGTGGCGAGGGCTGCCTCGCGCTCCTCTTCCTGCTCGCGCTCCCAGGCGTCCTTCACGAACCGGTACCAGAGGAACACGGCGAAGCCGGCGAAGACGACCCACTCGATCGCGTAGAAGAGGTTGAGCCAGTCGAACTGGACCTCGCGCGACGGTGCACGGTCGGCGATGGTGCCGAGGTCGGCGGCCTTCGCGGTGGTGCCGTCGGCGACCACGTACCCGAGGTACATGCGGTCGTCGAAGGCCTGCCAGGTGTTCACGAACCGGGCGGGGGCGACTGCGGAGTACTCGCCCTTCTTGTAGGCGTCCTGGTCGGGCGACTCCGCAGGGTAGTAGCGACCCTGGATCGTGAGCGTCTGGCCGTCCGCCAGGCGCTCGCCCCCGGCCACGGCGGCCGGCCGCTGGTCGGACCACCCGATGACGACCGGGAGGCTCGCCCCACCATCCGAGTCCACCAGGTGACCGACGGTCTGGTACTTCCCACCCCCGGTGCGGCCGGTCAGGACGGTGGTGTCGTCGGCGACGAAGGTGCCGGTGACGGTGACCTTCTGCCCGGCGAGACTCTCGCTGACGGGGCGCTCGGGGGTGGTGACCACCTCGAGCGTGCGGCGGGTCTCGGTGGTCGCCGGCAGGGGCTTGCCGTTGGCGATCGACCGCTCCAGCTGCCACTTGCCCAGCCCGGCGAACACCGCCGCCAGCACGAGCGCCAGCAACAGCAGCGCGATCCACCTCGGTCGTCGGGCAACGGCCCACATCTGTATCAGTACTCCGGATCGCGCTGTCGGACCGGGCGCTCGGGGCGCTCGGCGGGGATCTCGACCGGCGACGTCACGGGGGCGGACGTCGGGTCGGACCCCTCATTGTCTCGCTCGTCCCTGCCAGCCGCCTCGACGAGCGCGAACTCCTCGGCGAACTGGCGGTCCCGCTCGGCCTTCCGCGCCGCGGCGGTGGCGTCCGCCTCGGCCTCGGCCGCTTCGGCGCTCTCGGCGGCGGCTGCCGCGGCGACGGCGCGTCGGCCGCCCAGGCGTCCGCGCAGGCGGATGAGCCGGCCCGGGCGCACCACGAGGCGGCCGATCCGGTCCGAGTTCACCGCGAGCAGCGGCCCGAGGACGGCCATGCAGAGGACGTAGAGGCCCGCGAAGGCGGTGATCCGCGCCTCCAGCCCGGCGGCAGCCGACAGGGTCGCGAGGATCAGCGCGAACTCACCACGGTTCACCAGGATGACGGCGGTGTTGATGCCCTGCTGGACGTTGAAGCCGTTCATCCGCGCGACGATCTGGCCGGCGACCGCGTTGAGCACGACCGTCATGCCGATCGCGCCGAGGACGGGCCAGAGCACCTCGCCGAAGGTCGACAGGTCGAGGCCGAGCCCGAAGTTCACGAAGAAGAACGCGGCGAAGACGTCGCGCATCGGCAGGGCGAGCTGTTCGATGCGGTCGCGGTACCGGGTCGCTCCGCAGAGCAGGCCGATGACGAAGGCACCGATGGCGTCGGTCACGCCGAGCAGGTCGCCGATGCCACCGAACATGACCGCGAGTCCGAAGAACAGCACCGTGAACAGTTCGTCGTCACGGGTGGCGAAGATCTTGGAGACCCACTTGCCCGCGAAGCGCGCGAGCGTGAACATCACGATGAGGAACCCGAACGCCAGTGCCAGCTTGCCGACGACGGCCCAGACGTTGGTGTCGCCGGACAGCACGACGGAGACGATCGCCAGGTAGACGGCGATGAAGACGTCCTCGATCACGGTGACGCCGAGGATCATCGGGGTCTCGTCGTTCGCCAGGCGCCGGAGCTCGATGAGGAGCTTCGTCACGATGGCGCTCGAGGACGTCGCCGTCATGCCCGCGATGATCAGGGCTTCACGGGTGCCCCAGCCGAGCGAGAACCCGAAGGCGAACCCCACGCCCATGTTGATGACGACGTAGGTGCCGCCCGACACCAGGAGCTTGCCGGCGTTGCCGTAGAACTCCTCTTGGTCGAACTCGAGACCGAGGTTGAACAGCAGCAGGATGAGCCCGAACGTCGCGATGAGCTCGATCGTGTGGGACTCGACGCTCAACCCGAACCACGGCGTGTTCGGACTCGCGACGAGTCCGACCACCATGTAGATCGGGATTGCCGGCAGACCGATGGTCTTGCCGAGCCGGCCCAGGACGTAGGCGATGACGAAGAGCACACCGATGGTGAGCAGCTCACCACCCAGGTGCATGCGCTAGCTCTTCCGCGGGGCCTCGGCCGAGGCGGCCGCAAGCTCTCCGCTGCGGTAGAAGGAGAACGCCTTGGCGACCTTCTCGGGGGATCCGGCGACGACGATCGTGTCTCCGGGGAAGACGACGAAGTCCGACGAGGGCGCCGGGTTGGCGCTGTCGCCACGGACCACGGCGACGACTGTCAGGCCGATGAAGCCCGAGTCGTGCAGGTCGCCGAGGGGCTTGCCCGCGATGGCGTCGTCGTAGTCGACGGAGAACCAGTCGATGGACAGCCCCGGGATCTCGTCGAGCTTGTCGAGGCCCTCGGTGATCCGGGTGCCGCCGAGCAGTTCGGCGAGCGTGTGCGCTTCGTCCTCGCTGAGACGCAGCGAGACCTTCTCGGACTTGTCCGCGCCGTCGGAGACGTCGGCGAACGAGATGAGGTCGGAGTGCCCCGACCGGTGCGTGATGACACCGCACTTGCCACCGTCGTCGGTGTAGAAGCTGTGCAGCACGCCGACTCCGGGGAGTTTGACGCGATGGACGTCGACCATGATGGCTCCCTCTTCGAGTACCCCCATGCTAACCACCCGGTGACCCCGCGCATTCCTCCCGCTACTGTTCTGTGGATGGGGAGAACACGGATCGTCGTGGCCGTCGTCGGGGTGCTGGTCGTGACGCTGTACGCATCACTGCTGGCGGTGAACGCACTGGTGTTGGACCCGCTCGCCGCGGTCCCCGGTGCGACCCTGGCGGAGATCCACGCCGAGCTCTCGGAGCAGGGCTTCGCGGTCGGAGCGGACATCGCGACCGTCATCGGGATCGCCGTCGTCGGTGTCCTGTTCGCCGCGGGGCTGTCGGTCCTGCTGCTCATCACCCGGGCGAGGGCGCACGTCATCGCGGCAGTGCTGCTCGCCGTCGTCGTGATGGGGACGCCGATGTCGTTCGTGGCGGCGATCGCCCTCGGCATGGACGTCGCGGACGCCTACGGGGTCGGCGGCGGTGCCCACACGATCTGGTCGGGCGTGCTGTACGTGACGAGCCTCGTCGCGCTGATCGGGATCCCGGTGGTGCTCGTGGTCGGCCAGGCGGCGCACGTGCGCCGCGCCGCCCTGCGGGCGCACGCCGCCTGACGGACGTACCACGGGCCTCCAGTCCGGTCTTCCGTCCTTCCGGTCTGGAGGCACGGGTGGACTCCGCAAGACGCCGTCGTCTTGTCGAGACGCCTCGTCGACACCGAGACGCCGCCGGATCGGGCGGCGTCTCGACGACCAGACGGCGTCAACGCGACACGACGGCGTCTTGTTCAACCCGCAGACGCCGGCGTCTCGGTGACACGACGGCGTCTGCTGGCCTCGCTACTCCGGCTCGCTACTCCGGCTCGCTCGTCTTCTCGCCGACGACCTGCTCGTCGGACGCCTTCGCGCCCTCGGCGCCGTCCGAGCGACCGCCGCCCACGACCACGTCGTCCTCGTCGAAGCCGAACGCGATGTCCGGGGCTTCGAGCCGCACGCGGTCCGCGCTCTCGTCGTCGGGCTGCAGCTGCGACTCCCGCTCGGCGGCGACGCGCTTCAGGTAGTTCGCGACCTCGTGCTCGGTCGTCTCCTGGTCCCAGCCGAGCACGTCCGCCATGAGCTTCGCGGCGACGGGCGCCGCTGACTCGCCGCGGTCCCAGGCCTCGATGGAGATGCGGGTACGACGGGCGAGGACGTCCTCCAGGTGCAGGGCGCCCTCGTGCGAGGCGGCGTAGACGACCTCGGCGCCGATGTAGTCGTCGGCCCCCGGCAGCGGTTCGGCGAGCGCGGGGTCCTGCTCGACGAGCTGCAGCACCTCGGTTGCGAGGGTGCCGTACCGGTTGAGCAGGTGCTCGATGCGGACCTTGTGCACGTTGAAGCTCCGTGCGGTGCGGGCGCGTCGGTTCCACGCGGCGGGGTAGCCCTCGGCACCGAGGAGCGGGATGTCCTCGGTCGTCGACTCCGGGATCCTGCCGTCCATGGCTGCGACGGCCTCGTCGATGGCGTCCTTGCCCATCACCCGGTACGTCGTCCACTTGCCGCCGGCGACCACGACGAGCCCGGGCACGGTGTGCGCGACGACGTGCTCGCGGCTGAGCTGCGAGGTCTGGTCGGACTCCCCCGCCAGCAGCGGGCGGAGTCCGGCGTAGACGCCCTCGACGTCCTCGCGGGTGAGCGGGACGGCGAGCACCTTGTTGACGTGCTCGAGGATGTAGTCGATGTCCGCCGCGGTCGCTGCCGGGTGCGCCTTGTCGAGGTACCAGTCGGTGTCGGTCGTGCCGACGAGCCAGTGCCGGCCCCACGGAATGACGAAGAGCACGCTCTTCTCGGTGCGCAGGATCATGCCCGTGTTCGACTGGAACCGGTCACGGGGGATGACGAGGTGGACGCCCTTCGACGCCCGCACCTTGAACTGGCCGCGGGTGCCGATCATCGCCTGGGTGTCGTCGGTCCAGACACCGGTGGCGTTGACGACCTGCTTCGCGCGGATCTCGAACCGTTCGCCGGTCTGGATGTCGTGGGCCTGCGCACCGACCACGCGCTCCCCGACCTTGATGAACCCCTCGATGCGGACGCGACTCGCTGCCTCGGCGCCGTACGAGGCCGCGGTGCGCACGAGCGACGCGACGTAGCGCGCGTCGTCGACCTGGGCGTCGTAGTAGGTCATGCCGCCGACGAAGGCGTCCTTCTTGAGCCCGGGCATGTTCCTGAGCACCTGCTTCCGGCTGAGGTGTCGGTGGTGCGGGACGCCGGGCGGACGGCCGCCGGACCAGCTGAACACGTCGTACATCGCCATGCCGATCCCGATGTAGAAGCGCTCCCAGACCCGGTGGTTGAGCGGGTAGAGGAAGCGCACGGGCTTCACCAGGTGCGGGGCGATGCGCTGGAGCAGCAGGCCGCGCTCGATGAGGGCCTCGCGGACGAGTGCGAAGTTGAGCTGCTCGAGGTAGCGGATGCCGCCGTGCACGAGCTTCGACGAACGGCTCGACGTCCCCGAGCCCCAGTCACGGGCCTCGACGATGCCGACGCTCAGGCCGCGGGTCACGGCGTCGAGCGCACTGCCCGCACCGACGATCCCGCCGCCGACGACCAGGACGTCGAGCTCCTTGGTCTTCAGCGTCTCGATCGCGGCCGCACGTTCGTCCGGCCCGAGCTTCGCCGCGGGGTCGAACCCCACGCCGGGCGTGACGTCACGCGGACGTCCGGCCGTGCTGGTCTGCTTCGTCGTGCTGGACTTGGCCATCGTCGCCTCCGGGTCACGGTCGGCGCCGTGGCGTCACCCGGGTTCGTGCCCGGGTGCCACCGTCACTGGTGGTACGGCGCCACGACCACTTCTACTCGCTGGAACTCCTTGGCGTCGGAGTATCCGGTCGTCGCCATCGAGCGGCGCAGGGCACCGACCAGGTTCGCGCGGCCGTCGTGGGTCGGCGTCGGACCGTTCAGGACGTTCTCGAGCGGGGCGATCGTGCCCACCTCGACCCGGCGGCCGCGGGGCAGCTCGGGGTGGTGCGCCTCGGCACCCCAGTGGTAGCCACCACCCGGGGCCTCGGTCGCGCGGGCGAGCGCGGTGCCGAGCATGACGGCGTCGGCACCAACGGCGATGGCCTTGACGATGTCGCCCGCGGTGTCGAGCCCGCCGTCGGCGATGACGTGCACGTACCGGCCGCCCGACTCGTCGAGGTAGTCACGACGGGCACCGGCGACGTCCGCGACGGCGGTCGCCATCGGGGCGTGGATGCCGAGCGCGGCGCGGGTGGTCGACGCTGCGCCGCCACCGAAGCCGACGAGCACACCGGCGGCACCGGTGCGCATGAGGTGCAGCGCCGACGTGTACGTCGAGGCACCGCCCACGATCACCGGGACGTCGAGCTCGTAGATGAACTTCTTGAGGTTGAGGGGTTCCTCGGTCTGGGAGACGTGCTCCGCCGAGACCGTGGTACCGCGGATGACGAACAGGTCGACACCGGCGTCGACGACCGTCTTCGAGAACTCCTGGGTGCGCTGCGGGCTGAGCGAACCGGCGACCGGCACCCCGGCTGCGCGGATCTCGGCCAGGCGTGCGGTGATCAGCTCGGCCTTGATCGGCTCGGAGTAGATCTCCTGCATGCGCTTCGTGACGTTGCCGTCGGTGAGCGACTTGATCTCGTCGTAGTACGGGGTCGGGTCCTCGTAGCGGGTCCACAGACCTTCGAGGTCGAGCACACCGAGGATGCCGAGCTTGCCCATCTGGATGACCGTCGCCGGCGAGGACACGGAGTCCATCGGCGCGGACAGGATCGGCGACGCGAACGTGAACGCGTCGATCGACCACTGCACGCTGACGTCGCGCGGGTCACGCGTCCGCCTGGAGGGGACCACCGCGATGTCGTCGAACGCGTACGCCCGACGTCCGCGCTTGCCTGCACCGATCTCGACTTCGCTCACTCGGACAGCCTACCGGGCGGGCTCTGCGGCGTGCACGGGCCGGACGGTGCGGGCGGAGACGTCACGGCGGAGCCGTCAGCGCGGACGCCGCGGGGCCCGTCGGCGCTTCCGAAGCGCCCGCAGCACGAAGCCGAGCAGGAGCGCGAGCACCACGAGGACGACGAGCAGCACGGCCGCGACCTTGACGAGCAACGCGGCCCCGACGAAGAGCGCGATGAACACGAGCCAGACGAGGGCGTCGAGCACGAGGGGTCCGGAGGTGCGCACCCGCGGAACGATACCGACCCGCGCGGGGCGAGCCGCGCCTCCTGGCCGGGTGCAACGGGCGACGCCGTCGTCAGCCGAAGACGCCGTCGTCAGCGCAGGACACCGCCACGCCGTCGAGACGCCGCCGAATTCCGAGGCGTCTCGACGGGACCGCGGCGTCGACGGAACACGACGGCGTCATGCGACCACAGCCATGCAACCAGGGGCGAGTAGCGCCTCCTGGCCGGGTACAGGAGCGGGGCCGTGCGGCGCGAAGCGACCACGCACGGCCCCACCCGTCACGGATACCACCCCCACAGCGGTACCCGTAGCCGACGACAGCGCTAGCGCTGTGCGTCGACGTCCTTGGCGAGCGTCCCCAGGTAGAGCTCGATGACCTTGGGGTCGTCAGCGAGTTCCTTCCCGGTGCCCGAGTACGCGTTCTTCCCCTGGTCGAGCACGTACCCACGATCGCAGATCTGCAGACAGCGTCGCGCGTTCTGCTCCACCATGATGATCGACACACCGGCCTTGTTGATCCGGCGGGTCCGCAGGAACGTCTCGTCCTGACGCACGGGGGACAGTCCGGCGCTCGGCTCGTCGAGCAGCAGCACCTTCGGGTCCATCATCAGCGCACGGGCCATCGCGACGGACTGCCGCTCACCACCCGAGAGCGATCCGGCCCGCTGGTTCCGCCGCTGCGCGAGGACCGGGAACAGGTCGTAGATGACCTCGAGCCGTTCGGCGAACTTCCGGGGCCGCAGGTACAGCCCCATCTGCAGGTTCTCCTCGATGGACAGCGAGGGGAACACGTTGTTCGTCTGCGGCACGAAGCCGACACCGGCCTGCACGAGCTTGTTCGCCTTGAGGTTCGTGATGTCGTCCCCCTGCAGGGTCACCGAACCCTCGCGGATGGACACGAGCCCGAACAGCGCCTTCAGGAGCGTCGACTTGCCCGCACCGTTCGGCCCGATGATGCCGATGAGCTCGCCCGGGTAGCAGTCCAGGTCGCAGCCGTTCAGGATGTTCACGCCCGGCAGGTAGCCGGCGACGAGGTTCTTCGCGCTGAGCACCGGCTCGCGTTCCAGCGTGGCCGCCGGGGACGGACTGGAGGCACTGCTCGCGTTCGTGGGGTCCGTTGCGTCCGTCATCGGGTCGTCTCCTCTGCTGCGTCCTCTTCGGCGACTTCCTCCGCCAGTTCCTCGAAGGTCTCCTCGGTGAGGAGCGAGTCGTCACCCAGGTCGGTGTCGTGGTGCGCACCGAGGTATGCGTCGATCACGGCCTGGTCGTCCATCACCGTGTCCGCCGGCCCCTCGGCGACGACCTTGCCCTCGGCCATCACGACCACCCAGTCCGAGATGTGCCGGACCATGTGCATGTCGTGCTCGACGAACAGCACGGTCATGCCGTCGTCGCGCAGGGACTGGATGTGCCCGAGGAGCGACTGGGTGAGCGCGGGGTTCACGCCGGCCATCGGCTCGTCGAGCATGATCATCGTCGGGTCGGACATCAGCGCCCGGGCCATCTCGAGCAGCTTGCGCTGCCCGCCGGACAACGAACCGGCGTAGTCGTCTGCCTTGGTGTCGAGCTTGAACCGGGCGAGGAGGTCCTCGGCCTTGGCCGTGATCTCGCGCTCGCGCTTCGCCCACACCGGCTTGACCAGGGCGGCGAAGAAGTTCTCGCCGGGCTGGTCGCGGGCGCCGAGGAGCATGTTCTGCATCACGGTGAGCCGGGACAGCGCCTTGGTCAGCTGGAAGGTGCGGACCATGCCCTTGTTCGCGATGTGCGTCGCGCTCGTCTTCTGCAGCGTGGCGCCGTTGAACTGCGTCTTCGCTCCGGGGCTCGGCTTGTCGAACCCGGTGAGCAGGTTGAAGAACGTGGTCTTGCCGGCGCCGTTCGGGCCGATGAGAGCCGTGATGGAGCCGCGCTGGACCTCGAGGTGGTCGACGTCCACGGCGGTCATGCCCCCGAAGCGGCGGGTGACGTCGTCGACGGTGAGGATCGGGTCGGCCTTGGGGTGGCCGTAGGTCTCAGACACTGAACGTCAGCTCCTTCTTGTTGCCGAGCAACCCCTGTGGGCGGAACACGATGAGCAGCATGAGCGCGACGCCGACGAGCACGTACGAGAACTGCTCGGCCTGCTGCGCGTTCATGATCGAGTCGGGGATGAAGTCGCCGGCCAGCGTGCGGATGAAGAGCCGGACGACGAAGAAGAGCACGGCTCCGAGCACCGGTCCGAACACCGTCGCCGCACCACCGAGGATGAGCGCCGTCCAGATGAAGAACGTCATCGAGCGGCCCATGGCATCCGGTTGCACCGAACTCGGCAGCACGTAGATGATGCCCGCGATCGCACCGAGCGCCCCACCGAACACGAGCGCCTGCATCTTGTACGAGTAGACGTTCTTGCCGAGCGAGCGGACGGCGTCCTCGTCCTCGCGGATGGCCTTCACCACGCGGCCCCACGGGCTGCGCATGAGCAGGAAGAGCACCAGGGTGAACAGGGCGACCATGGCCCACGCCGCGATGCGGATCCACCAGCCGTTGACGCCGTTGTTCGCGTACGTGAACCACAGGATCGTGGTGGTGCCGTCGGGCAGCGGGCTGAGGGCGGTGAACGGGTCGCGGTAGCTCGACCCGGTGATGCCGTTCGAGCCACCCGTGGTCGAGGTGAGCAGGCTCGAGCGGCCCACCATGCGGATGATCTCGGCGCCGGAGATCGTGACGATCGCCAGGTAGTCGCCGCGCAACCGCAGGGTCGGGATGCCGAGGATGATCGCGAACACGATCGCGACGAGCAGGGCGATGAGGACCGCCATCACGAACGGCAGTCCGTTCGTGATCGAGATCGCGAAGCCGTAGGCGCCGAGCAGCAGGAACGCCGCCTGGCCCATGTTCACGAGGCCGGTGAGCCCGAAGTGCACGTTCAGGCCGATCGCGGCCAGCGCGAACGCCGCCGTGGTCGGGGCGAGTGCCTCCTGGGTGAGCGAGGACAGCAGGTTGAGGATGTAGTCCATGCGCGTGCTCCCTTAGCCGATCCGCTCGGCGCGGCCGAAGATGCCCTGCGGCCGGAACAGCAGGATGAGGATGAGGATGACGAGGGCGGTGGCGTACTTGAAGTCACCGGGGAGCACCAGGTTCGTGAGCTCCACGACGACGCCGATGATCATCGAGCCGACCAGGGCGCCGTACGCGGTGCCGAGGCCACCGAGCGTGACCGAGGCGAACATGAGCAGGAGCAGCTGGAGCCCGGTCTGCCAGTTCACGCCGTTCAGGACGAGTCCGAGCATCACACCGGAGAGTCCCGCGAGGCCGGCGGCGAGCGTCCACACGAAGCGGATCACCCGGTCGACGTCGATGCCGGAGGCCGCGGCGAGCGCCGGGTTGTCCGACACGGCGCGGGTCGCCCGGCCGAAGCGCGTCTTCGCCAGGAAGAGCCCGGTCGCGACGAGGACCACGAGCGCGATCCCCATGGCGACGTAGGACTGCACCGTCAGGGTGACGCCGGCGAACCGCACGGTCTCCGGGTTGCCCTGCTGGATGCGGACCGTCGAGGCTCCGAAGAAGTACTGGAACGCGTACTGGGCGGCGATCGACAGACCGATCGTCACGATCATGAGCTGCGTCAGGCTGATGCGCCGTCGCCGGAGTGGGCGCCAGATCGCGGCGTCCTGCAGGTACCCGGTCGCGGCGCACAACAGCGTGACGACGATGCCGGTGACCCAGATGTTCCAGCCGAGCTGGTTGGCGAACACGTACGCCAGCAGACCGCCGAGGGTGACCTGCTCACCGTGCGAGAAGCTCGACAGCCCCGTCGTGCCGTAGATGAGCGAGAGCCCGATGGACGCCAGGGCGATGAGCAGCCCGAGCCGGAGCCCGGAGGCGAACTGCTGCCAGGCCCGCTGGATGCTCACACCCGACGAGTCCGTCGAGGTCGTGGCGCCCTTCTGGTCGGACAGCTGGAAGATCTGCCCGACGTTGGCGTTCAGGGTGGCCTGCACCTTGCGCTCGGCGTCGGCGGCGTTCGTCAGGTACTGGCCCTTCGGCAGGGTGCCCTGGTCGACGCTCACGGTGTACTCGCCGGCCGTGTCGACGCTGACGGACCAGCGGCCGTCGTCGTTCGTCGTGGCCGTCTGGTCGAAGCCGCTCGGGCCGGTCACGTCGACGTCGACGCCCTCGGCCGGTTCACGCTCGGAGTCGGTGATCGTGCCCTGGATGCACCCGTTGTCGGGGCTGACGGTGCACGCCTGGCTGGTGGCCGGTGCCGAGGTGGCACTGAAGGCCGGCAGGGTGACCGCCCAGTCGATCAGGAAGGTCGCCAGGAACGCGGCGACGAGCACGGCCGCGAGGACCGGTCGTCGTCGTGCGTGGCGGAGGCGGAACAGGCGCGGCTGCGCCCGTCCCGGAGGAGTGATGGATCCCACGGAAGAGCCTCTCGTTCGGATGACGAGGAACCTATGGGGATTTTGTGACACCCGTGTTTCCAACACGTTCCCTGTGTGATTCGTACCCGAACTGTGACGTTGTGGAGGAATGCTCCGAGGCGGGCGCGATCCGTGCCTCCAGGCGGAATGCGGCGACAGCCGCTCGCGTTACCATGTCCTATCCGGAACCCGTCGTCGTGTTCCCGGTGTCTCGACACTTCACTCGCCCACGAAGGGGACCCATGGACCAGCCGGATCCGTTCGGATTCATCGGACTCACGTACGACGACGTCATGCTGCTGCCCGGGCACACCGACGTCATCCCGAGCGAGGCGTCCACGGCGTCCCGGCTCACCAAGCGGATCTCCGTCAACGTCCCGCTGCTCTCCGCCGCGATGGACACCGTCACCGAAGCCCGCATGGCCATCGCCATGGCGCGCCAGGGCGGCATCGGGATCCTGCACCGCAACCTGTCCATCGAGGACCAGGCTGCGTACGTCGACAAGGTCAAGCGCTCCGAGTCGGGCATGATCACCAACCCGGTGACCACCACTCCGGACGCCACCGTGGCCGAGGTCGACGCGCTCTGCGGCCAGTTCCGTGTGTCCGGCCTGCCGGTCGTCGAGCAGGACGGCACCCTCGTCGGCATCATCACGAACCGCGACATGCGCTTCGTGGCCACGTTCGAGCAGGCCACCACGTACGTGCGCGACGTCATGACGAAGGCCCCGCTGATCACCGCGATGGAGGGCATCGACCCCGAAGAGGCGATCGCCATCTTCGCGCAGCACAAGATCGAGAAGCTGCCGCTGGTCGACGCCGACGGCAAGCTCCGCGGCCTCATCACCGTCAAGGACTTCGACAAGAGCGAGCAGTACCCCGACGCCACGAAGGACGACGAGGGCCGGCTCCGCGTCGGTGCCGCGATCGGCTTCTTCGGCGACGCCTGGCAGCGTGCCGAGGCCCTGCGTGACGCCGGCGTCGACGTGCTCGTCGTCGACACCGCCAACGGTGAGAGCGAAGGCGTGCTCGACATGGTCCGCCGCCTCAAGGCCGACCCGACGTTCGACGCGATCGACGTCATCGGCGGCAACGTCGCCACCCGCGCGGGCGCCCAGGCGCTCATCGACGCGGGCGTGGACGCCGTCAAGGTCGGTGTCGGCCCGGGCTCCATCTGCACCACGCGCGTCGTCGCCGGTGTGGGTGTGCCGCAGGTGACCGCCGTGTACGAGGCCTCCCTCGCCGCACGCGAAGCCGGTGTGCCGATCATCGCCGACGGTGGCCTGCAGTACTCGGGCGACATCGCGAAGGCCCTGGTGGCCGGTGCCGACACCGTCATGCTCGGCTCGCTGCTCGCCGGCACCGACGAGTCCCCCGGTGACCTGGTGTTCGTGGGTGGCAAGCAGTTCAAGGCGTACCGCGGCATGGGGTCCCTCGGGGCCCTGCAGACCCGTGGCAAGAAGACCTCGTACTCGAAGGACCGCTACTTCCAGGCGGACGTGCCGAACGACGACAAGCTCATCCCCGAGGGCATCGAGGGCCAGGTGCCCTACCGCGGCTCGGTCGGCAACGTCGTCTACCAGCTCACCGGTGGGCTGCGGCAGTCGATGTTCTACGTCGGCGGTCGCACGATCCCCGAGCTGAAGGCCCGTGGCAAGTTCGTCCGCATCACGGCGGCGGGTCTCAAGGAGTCCCACCCGCACGACGTCCAGATGGTCGTCGAGGCGCCGAACTACCGCAGCTAGCAGCATTGCTCGACCAGACGCCCCCGCTCCGGACGGAGCGGGGGCGTCTGGCGTTCGTACGCGGACGCGTCAGGCCGAACGCCAGTCGTTCGACGTGATGTGCGAGCCACCGTGCGGGCCCATCTGCAGCATCCCGCCGTCCACCGGCAGGGAGACCCCGGTGATGTAGGACGACGCACGCGAGGCCAGGAACGCCACGGCGGCCGCGATCTCCCACGCGTTGCCCGGACGGCCGAGCGGCACACCGGGGCGGTCGATGGTGTGCGGGTCCTCGTCCTCGGCGCCGGTCATCCGGGTGGCGATCTCGCCGGGGGCGACGGCGTTCACGGTGATGCCGTGTTCGGCGAGCTCGATCGCCATGGTCTTCAGCAGGCCGCCGAGACCGTGCTTCGCGGCGTCGTAGGCGCTCGAGCCGGAGCGGGGCTGGTGCTCGTGCACGCTCGTGATGCCGATGATCCGGCCGCCGGTGCCGGCCTGCACCATGTGCTTCGCAGCGGCCTGCATCGTGACGAAGGCCCCGTCGAGGTCGGTCGACACCGTGTGGCGCCACTGGTCGAGTGTCATCTCGAGGAACGGGGCGTTGTCGCCGGTGCCGGCGTCGGCCACGAAGACGTCGACGCCGCCCAGCTGCGAGACGAGGCGGTCGACGACGGCGGCCGCCCCGGCGAGGTCGGAGACGTCGATCTGCTCGACGAAGGCCCGACGGCCGGTCTTCCGGACCTCCTCCGCGGTCTCCTCGGCACGGTCGGGCTCCGACAGGTAGGTGATGCCGACGTCCATGCCGGCTTCGGCGAGTGCGACGGCGGTCGCACGGCCGATCCCGGATTCGGAACCGGTGACGATGGCTGTGGTGGGCTGGAAGTCGCTCATGCGGCGGAACGTACGCCGGGCCTCCCGGGCGCCCTGCCGGACCATCCGCCTGGCGCAGGTCGGGTCGCCGCACCGGCACCGTCGCTGCTGCACCGATCCCTGTCCCTGCGCACAGGAACGTCACGGCTCGGTAACGAAACACCTTTGCGTACCGCCCCGTCACACGGGCGAAACACATGGACCCTACGTTTCTCGACATCCAGTGGAGGCGTCGCATTCACCCGAAGCGGCACAGCCTCCGCGCAGAGAAAGGGCTCCACGGATGATCAGAACCACCCGTGCCACCGCGGCACTGGCGTTGGCGGGCGCAGCAGCCGTCCTCCTCGCCGCGTGTTCCACCACCGGCAGTGCTTCCCCCTCGAGCTCGGCGTCGAGCGATGCGAAGAAGGATCCCGCCGCCAGCTGCAAGGCCCCGGACACCCCCGGTACGGACGCGCTGAAGATCGGCACGATCCTGCCCCTGACCGGTTCGCTGGCCTACCTCAACCCGCCGGCCGAGTCCGGTGTCGGCCTGGCCGTCAAGGACATCAACGCCGCGGGCGGCGTCCTCGACAAGGACGTCACGATCGACCCGGCGACCGACTCCGGCGACAGCAACGACATGACCGTGTCGAGCTCCGCCGCGACGAAGCTCGTCAACGCGAAGGTGCCGGTCGCGATCGGCGCCGAGTCCTCGTCCGTGACGCTGAACGTCATCGACCAGCTGACGAGCAACTGCATCGTCGAGATCTCGCCCGCGAACACCGCGACCGACCTCTCCGGCTACTCGTCGTACTACTACCGGACCGCACCGCCGGACTCGGTGCAGGGTTCCGCGCTCGGCCAGCTCGTGACCGGTGACGGCAACGCGAAGGTCGCCTTCCTGGTCTTCAACGACACGTACGGCACCGGTCTCCGCAACTCGGTGCAGGCTGCGGTCGAGGCGTCGGGTGGCCAGGTCGTCTACGGCGGCAAGGGTGAGGGCCAGGAGTTCCCGCCCGGCCAGACCACGTTCTCGTCCGAGGTGACCGCGGCCCTGGCCGCGAAGCCCGACGCGATCGTCGTCCTCGCCTTCGACGAGACGAAGTCGATCATCCCGGAGCTCGTGTCGCAGGGCAACGAAGCGAAGATCTACATGTCCGACGGCAACACGGCGGACTACTCGAAGGACTTCGACAAGGGCACGCTGACCGGCGCCCAGGGCACCATCCCCGGTGCCTCGCCGAAGGACGACTTCAAGAAGCAGCTCGCTGCGTTCTACAAGGACTCGTCGGGCAAGACGCTCGCCGACTACTCGTACGCGGCGGAGTCCTACGACGCCACCGTCCTCGCCGCCCTCGCCGCGGTGAAGGGCAAGGGCACCGACTCCGGCACGATCCAGGCCAACATGGCTGCGGTGTCGGGTGCTGACGGCGGCACCGAGTGCGCCACGTTCAAGGAGTGCAAGACGCTCCTGGACGACGGCAAGGACATCCACTACACCGGCCCGTCCGGCATCGGTCCGTTCGACGAGAACAACGACCCGTCGGCCGCCTACATCGGCATCTACAAGTTCGACGGCGACAACAAGCCCGTCTACCAGAGCGCCATCCAGGGTGCGGTGAAGAAGTAGGGCTCAGCCCAGCACCGCTCGCGAAAGCGACAGGCCCCCACGGAACTTCCGTGGGGGCCTGTCGCTTTCGCGTCGGTGACCGGGATGCGCGGCAGGGCAGCGTCCGTCGCCGCAGCAGGACGGACCGACGGGCGGCCTGGAGGCCCGTGGTGCGTCCGTCAGACCGGCTCGGCCTGGGTGGGTGCGAGCGCCCGGCGACGGGACGCCCGCGCGGCGGCGAACGAGTCCGCCGTCAGCACCACGAGCGCGAGCCACACGATGCCGAAGCCGAACCAGCGTCCGGCCGACATCTCCTCGTGCTGCACGAGCACCCCGACGAGCAGCTGCATCACGGGCGCCAGGTACTGGGTCAGCCCGAGCGTCGACAGGCTCACCCGGCGTGCCGACGACGCGAAGAGCAGCAGCGGCACCGCGGTCGCCGGCCCGGTCAGCACCGTGATCACCGCGTGCCCCCAGCCCTCGCTCGTGAACGTCACACCGCCACCGAGCCCGGTCACACCGAGCACCACCAGCGCCACGACCGCGATCGGCAGCAGCCACACGGTCTCGATCGTCAGGCCGCTCAGGGCGTCCACGGTGCCGCCGACCCGCTTCTTCACCAGGCCGTACAGTCCGAACGAGAACGCCAGCGCCAACGAGATCCACGGCATCTGCCCGTAGCCGATCGCGATGACGACGACCGCCACGACGCTCAGCCCGACGGCTGCCCACTGCGCCGGACGCAGGCGTTCGCGCAGGACCACGACGCCGAGCGCGATGGTGACGAGCGGGTTGATGAAGTAGCCGAGCGCGGCCTCGACGGTGTGGCCGGTGGTCGTCGCGAGGACGTAGACGGTCCAGTTGACCAGGATCAGGACGGCGGCGAGCCCCATCACGAGCATCACGCGGCGCTGGGCCATCAGGGTCCGGGTGCGGAGCCACGACCGGGTCACCGCGATCGCCACCGCGCAGAACACCAGGCCGAAGACGATCCGCCACGACACGATCTCGAACGCCGCCGCGGGGGCCATGGCCGCGAAGAGCAGGGGCATCAGTCCCCAGAGCCCGTACGCCACGATGGCCTGCACCACGCCGACGGATGCCTCGCTGCGGACGGGTCGCGCCGGACTCGGTTCACTCACGGAACCATCCTAGGAACGACCGCCGACGCGTGGGACGCGCACCGGGCCTCCAGGCGGGGTGCGCGGGCTGATCAGGACCGGCGCACCCGGGTGACCGGCCCCGGACGCACGAACGCCCCGTCGGCCCGAAGGCCGGACGGGGCGTCCGTGGTGAGTACTCGACTCAGTGAACGATGACCGCGAGGACATCGCGGGCCGACAGGACCAGCAGGTCCTCGCCCGAGTACTTGACCTCGGTTCCGCCGTACTTGGAGTAGATGACCTTGTCACCCACGGCGACGTCGAGCGGGACGCGGTTGCCGTTGTCGTCGATGCGACCCGGACCCACGGCGACGACCTCGCCCTCCTGGGGCTTCTCCTTCGCGGTGTCGGGGATGACCAGACCGGAAGCGGTGGTCTGCTCCGCCTCGACCTGGCGGATGACGATGCGATCCTCGAGCGGCTTGATGCTGACGGCCACGGTGACCTCTTCTTTCTCGGTACGGACTCGGTACAGATGAAAACCGGGTTGGCACTTCGCACAGGAGAGTGCCAACGCCAACTCTAGGGGGCCTCTGGCACTCGGTCAATCCGAGTGCCAGCACATCCGGAGAACACGCAGCACCTGCGAGGATCGACGCATGGACGCCGCCGAACTCACCGCACTGCTGACCTCCGACGGGATGGCCCTGCTCGACCGTACCCCGGGTGTCTCCGACGGTGGCGAGATCGTCCGCGTGGTGTCCCGGCTGCGCGCCGAGGGACACGATCCCCGACTGGTCGCCGCGGTGCTGACCCAGGCGAAACTGCGGCTGAAGGCCCGCGGCAAGTTCGGCGACTTCGCCTCCCGCATGCTCTTCACCGAGGCCGGGCTCGAGCAGGCCACCCGGCTGCAGGTCGCGGCCCAGCACGCCGGACGCTTCGCGGCGGCCGGCCTCACCCGGGTCGCCGACCTCGGCTGCGGCATCGGCGGGGACGCCATGGCGATGGCGGCGCTCGACCTCGACGTCACCGCCGTCGACCGTGATGAGGTGACGGCGGCCGTCGCGACCCACAACCTCGCGGTGTGGCCGAACGCGCGGGTGGAGCTCGGTGATGCCGCGTCCTTCGACCTGTCCTCGGTGGACGGCGTGTGGATGGACCCCGCACGACGCACCTCCGGCCACTCGGACACCCGTCGCCTCGCCGACCCCGACGACTGGTCCCCCTCGCTCGACACCGTGTTCGCCGCGGCGACGACGACGCCGACCGGTGTGAAGCTCGGACCGGGCATCGACCGCGACCTGATCCCGGACACCGCCGAGGCGCAGTGGACCTCCGTCGACCGCGAGGTCGTGGAACTCGCCCTGTGGTTCGGCCCCCTCGCCCGCCCCGGGATCCGCCGCGCTGCGACCGTCATCGGCGCACACGGCATCGCCGAGATGACCGGAGCGGCCGACGCCGACGACGCCGAGGTCGGACCGCTCGGCGCCTACCTGTACGAGCCCGACGGCGCCGTGATCCGCGCACGGCTGATCGGCGACCTGGCACGAGGCCTCGACGGGCACATGCTGTCCGAGGGCATCGCCTACGTCACGTCCGACCGCGCCGCCACGACCCCCTTCGCGCAGGGCTTCCGGGTGCTCGACACGATGCCGCTCGACGTCAAGCGACTGGCCGCACGGCTCGCCGCCGACGGCATCGGCACCGTCGAGATCAAGAAGCGCGGCGTCGACGTCGACCCGGCGCAGTTCCGCAAACGGCTGCGGTTGCGCGGATCGGGTCGCGTCACGCTCGTGCTCACCCGCCTGGAGGGACGCCACACGGCGATCCTGTGCGAGCGGCTCACCGACACGGTCGGCTGACGGCCGGGGGCCGCGGGCGGTGCTGCGTGCGCGTCGGCGTCGGCGCCGGCGCCGGCGTCAGTTGACGAAGGCGCCGGAGTTCGAGCTGTAGTCCGAGTAGTCCGAGTAGTCCGACGCGTTCGCGATCGAGATCCACACCAGGGCGACGATCAGGATGAACAGGCCCGTCAGGATCCAGCCACCGATGATGCCGGCGAGCGCCAGGCCGCGGCCACCCTCACCGGTCTGCTTGATCTTGCCGAGGGCGATGTGGCCCATGATCGCGCCGGCCGGGCTCGTCAGGATGATGATCGGCCAGATGATGATGCCGCCGAACGCGAAGACGATCGACAGGATCGACAGGACGTTCGTCTTCGGGCGCTGCGCGTAGGGCTGGTACGTGTACGGGTTCGACGCGTAGGGCTGCTGCTGCGGCTGCGCGTACGGGTTCTGCTGCTGGCCGTACGGGTTCTGCGGGGCGCCGTAGGCATTCTGCTGCTGCGGAGCCGCGTACGGGTTCTGCTGCTGCGGGGCCGCGTACGGGTTCGACGAGGCCTGCGGTGCCGCGTACGGATTCTGCTGCTGACCGTACGGGTTCGACTGCTGCTGCTGCTGCTGCTGCTGCTGCTGCTGCTGCTGCTGCTGCTGCTGCTGCTGACCGTACGGGTTCTGCGGCTGCTGCGGAGCACCGTACGGGTTCTGCTGCTGCGGGGCCGCGTACGGGTCCTGCTGCTGGCCGTACGGGTTCTGGGGCGCTTCCGGGGCCGACGGCGCCTGCGGTGCGTCAGGAGCCTGCGGGGCATCCGGGGCGGGCGTGCCGTCGGGCTGTCCGTTCGCCGGGCCGTTCGGCGTCTCGCCCGGCTTCGGCCACTCGTTCTGATCGGACACCGTCCACCCCTCTCGGGCGTCCGGTCTCTCCGACGCCCGTGTGAATCCTCCCACAGGCTCCCGAAGAAGCACCGGGGCCGAACTGGTCAGACCTGGACGGTCGTCACCGGCAGGGTCGAGTCAGCGGCGATGCCGAGGTCGCTCGGCGCGTGCCCCTCGGCCACGAGTCGGGCGCCGACGGCGGCGATCATCGCGCCGTTGTCCGTGCACAGGTCGAACGGCGGGATCCGGAGCCGCACGCCCGCGGCCGCGCAGCGCTCCTCGGCGACCTGTCGCAGTCGGGCGTTCGCGACGACCCCGCCACCGAGCAGCAGCCGGTCGACGCCGGTGTCGCGGCACGCGTTCAGGGCCTTGGTCAGCAGGACGTCGACGACGGCCTCGCGGAAGCTCGCGGCGACGTCGGCCACCGGCACCTCGCGGCCCTCGTCGCGGCAGCGCTCGACCCACCGTGCGACGGCGGTCTTCAGCCCCGAGAACGAGAAGTCGTACCGGTGCGCGGCCATGTCCTTCGGCAGCGTCAGTCCCCGGGGGAACCGGATCGCCGTCGGGTCGCCCTCGGCCGCCGCACGGTCGATCTGCGGGCCGCCGGGGTAGGGCAGTCCGAGCAGCCGCGCGACCTTGTCGAACGCCTCGCCCGCCGCGTCGTCGATCGTCTCGCCGAGCAGTTCGACGTCGCCGACCAGGTCCCGCACCAGCAGCAGCGACGTGTGACCACCGGAGACCAGCAGCGCGATCGTCGGCAGCTCGATCTCACTGCCGTCCTCGCGCAGCACGTCGGCGCCGACGTGCCCGACCAGGTGGTTCACGCCGTACAGGGGCTTGCCCGTGGCCACGGCGAGCGCCTTCGCGGCGCCCACCCCGACCATGAGCGCCCCCGCCAGGCCCGGCCCGGCGGTCACTGCGACGGCGTCGAGTTCGTCGAGGGTGACGCCGGCACGCTCGAGCGCCTCGTGCAGCGTCGGGGTCATCGCCTCCAGGTGGGCCCGTGCGGCGACCTCGGGCACGACCCCGCCGTAGCGCGCGTGCTCGTCCATGCTCGAGGCGATCACGTTCGCCAGCAGGGTGCTCCCCCGCACGATGCCGACGCCCGTCTCGTCGCAGCTCGTCTCGATGCCGAGCACCAGTGGTTCAGTCGCGCTCACCGAGGGCCTCCTGTCCGATGGGTCCGACGCCGGACGACCGCTCGGCGTCCGGGCCGGGCAGTTCCGCCCGCATCACCCACGCGTCGACGCCGTCCGGTTGGTAGTAGCGCGGCCGGGTCGCGATGTGCTCGAACCCGAACGCCGTGTACATCGCCTGTGCCACGGGGTTGTCCGCGCGCACCTCGAGGAACACCTCGCGCACACCGCGGCGCCGCGACTCGTCGAGCAGCTCCGTGAACAGGACCCGCCCGAGCCCCTTGCCGCGCTGGTCCGCGGCGACGGCGATGGTCTGCACGTCGGCGACCGGGTTGCCCGCGAGCGACGAGAGCCCGGCGTACCCGACGACCAGCGGCGCGGACGTGTCGTCGGCCGTCTCGATCACGACGTAGTACCCGTGCGGTGAGTACAGCTCGCCGGACATCTGCGACGCTGACCAGGCGTCCGTCGGGAACGAGACGTGCTCGAGCCACATGATGTCGTCGAGGTCCTGCGGGTGTGCTCGCCGCAGGCGGAGCCCGTCCGGCAGGGTCACTGCTTCACCCGCTTCGGCGCACCCGGCACCGTGACGTCGGGGTCGCGCAGGTACAGGGGCGTGTCCTGGTCGAACGCCGCACCGGACGCGAGCCGGTCCGCGGCGAGCGAGCCGAGCCTCCAGGCCGGGATGGACGCGACCGTCACGCGGTCCCAGCCCACCGCTTCGGGCCGGGAGGCGCGGATCGCGTCGTCGAGATCGGCGGGCTTGGCGAGTCCGGGGCCGGCCACGCGGACGCCGTCGGCGTCGTAGGCGCTCCAGTAGACCTCGCGGCGGCGGGCGTCCGTGAGGACGACGAACGGACCGGCGATCCCCGAGTGGCGCTGGTCGAGGGCCACGGCGTCGTGGCTGACGAGGGGCAGGACGGGGACGCCGCGTGCTGCGGCGAAGGTGCGGGCGGCGGCGATGCCGACGCGCAGGCCGGTGAAGGGGCCCGGGCCCATGCCGGCGACGACGCCGGTGACGTCGGCTCCGGTAATGCCAGCCTCGGCGAGGGTCTCGGCGAGGAACGGACCGATCACCTCGGCGTGCCGGCGGCTGTCCTCGGTGTCGCGGGTCGCGAGGGCCTGGCCGGTGGCCGGGTCGACGACGGCGACGGAGGTCCCGGCGGAGGTGTCGATCGCGAGCAGCACCCGTCCATCGTAGGCGGGGCGGGGCAAGGAGTCAGTCCTCGTCGAGGCTGCCAGCGACCGCGTTCCAGATCTCGTCGGCACGCCAGCGCTCGCGACCGCCTCTGCCCGCTCGCCCGAGTGACCGGAGCCAGCCGTACTCCTCGGCTCGACGGAGCAACGCGGATGCCGTCGGCTGTGACACGCCGAGCGCCCTCCGGACCGACGCCACCGTGAGGACGGGGTTCTTGAAGATCACGTCGACGAGCCCGGGGAGCGCCGAACGCTCCGTCCGCGCAGCGAGGCGGTATCGCTCGCGGATCTCCACGAGCTGCCGGATCCGCTCGGCGCTGTCATTCGCTCGGACGGTCACCGCCTCGGCGAAGAACTGGATCCACTCGTTGACCTCTCCGCGCTCCCGAACGGCCTGCAACCGCTCGTAGTACTCGGTTCGGTGTTGTTCGAAGTACCCCGAGATGTGCAAGATCGGCGCGGGCAGGATGCCGTCTGCGATCAGCGAGAACCCGATCAGGAGGCGCCCGATCCGACCATTGCCGTCGAGGAACGGGTGGATCGTCTCGAACTGGTAGTGCATCAGAGCGCACTTCACCGTGACCGACATCGAGTCCAGTGGTGCGTTGACGAAACGCTCCCAGTCGTCAAGGGTCTCGGGAAGGTGGTCCTGGTGCGGCGGGATGAACCGGGCAGTCTCCGGTCGAGCGTTCGGAGATCCGATCCACACTGGTGAGCGACGAAGCTCACCGGGCGACTTCTCGTCTCCACGGACCTCCCGCATCAGGGTCTCGTGGAGCGAACAGATGAACCGTTGGGTGATGGGGAGATCTGCGAGGAGCGCCACTCCCTCGCGGGCGGCCCGGAGGTAGTTGTCCACCTCGCGGAGATCCTCGTCGAGGATCTCGTCGTCGTTCTCGACGCTGAGCACATCGCTCAGTGACGCCTGGGTCCCCTCGATGCGCGAACTCGCCAGCGCCTCCTGCGCCATGGACGGGCCGAGCAGGAGTTCTGGTTCCTGGATGAGCTGCCCGAGCCCGGCGAGCCGACCGATCGCGATGTCCGCGCGGGACACTGCGGCGTTCGTCATCGGCTCGAGGACGAGCTCACGTGGTAACGGCGCGGGCAAGAAGTAGGCGTGCGGCCACTCGGACAACGGACGCGTGGCGAGTGTGCCGAAGCGTTCTGATCGGAAGTCTTCTCGGCGCATCTCCTCATCATAAGCAAAGTGCCCTCTGCCCTATAACTTCAGATCGAACTTCCAAGCACCTGCACGTCGGGACGCGGGGACGTTCGATCCGTCATGCAAGTCAGGGGGCCGCGGCTAGTCGAAACGGACCGTGCTGGTGGGCGACGTCGCGCCCGTACCCGTCGCGGCCTCGTCCGCTGCTCCTCGAAGGTGCCGCAGCCGGGACCGCACACCGCCGTCCTGGCGACGCAGGACGATCGCAACGTCCGCCACGGACATCCCCGCGGCCGTCATTGCCTCGAGCCCGGTGTCCTCTTGCTGCGTCCACGGCGCGTAGGCGGCGGGCCGGTCGAGCCGAGCAGCGTCGACCTGCGGGTTGCCGGTCGGTGCAGCCCGGACCACCAGCGGGGACGACGGGTCGTCCGCTCCGGACGTCGTGGCGACGGCCGGCACCGGCGCCGACGCTGACCGCGGGCCGGTCGCCCGGACGTCCAGGCAGACGACGGCGGTCACCGGATGGCGTGCCACGACCGCTCCTGCGGGCGACCGGAACACCAACTCGGTGTCGTCACGGTCCACCGTGCCGACCTCCACGTCGCTGAAGCCGCCGGTATCGAGGACGATGCGCATGGTTCCCCCGTTCGCGCTGACCAGATCTGCTGCGAGGCTACCGGTCGCCGGCCGGGGCACGGTCGACGACCGCCCGACGGACACCCTCCACCGCCGCGGCGACCGCGCGCTCGCGGGCCTCGGCGTCCTCGGTCTCGGAGTCGTGCACGAACACGGTGGCGCCCCGCCGGGCACCGCAGAAGTCGACAATGCCGTGCTCGACCTGCGTCCGGAGCCCCTCGGCGTACCCGTGCCGTTCGTACACGCCGGCGTCGTCGCCCGCGATCGGCACCAGGTGGACAGTGAGCCGTTCGAGCGCCCGACGGATGCCGCCGTCCGGATCGACGTCGAACGCCCAGCCGTTCACGAACACGCGGTCGATCCACCCCTTGAGCACCGCGGGCACGGACCACCACCAGACCGGGAACACGAGGACGAGGTCGGTGGCGCGGTCGATGCGCTGCTGCTCGGCGACGACGTCGGCCAGCGCGTCCGTGCCGGTCCGGTAGGTCTGCCGGTCGGCGAGGGTGAAGCGCGGGTCGAACCCCTCGGCCGCCAGGTCGGCGGTCTCGACCGTCCCCGCGGGCAGGGCGTCCCGCAGGCGAGCCGCGAGGTGGTGGGTGAGGGAGTCGGGGTCCGGGTGGGCGGTCACGATGAGCGTCGGCACACCGCATCCTCCCGGAGCCGGCTGGGTGGTACCGGGACACCCGCTGTCGCCCGGCCGCGCCGGCTCACACCGCGGTCAGGTCGAGGGACCAGGCGACCTCGCGCGCGAGCTGCCCGGTCCGCCGGAACGACCGGACCTGGTGGGTGGCGGCCAGGGCGGCCGCCAGGTCGTCGCGGTCGGCGAGGGTGAACCCGAGCGACTGCCAGAACGGACCGGAGCGCCGCGAGAACAGCCACGCCCGTCGCGCGCCCGTGACCGCGGCGTGGTCGACGGCGAAGCGCGCGAGCCGGGTGCCGTGGCCGAGCCCCCGGAGCTGCGGCGCGACCGCCACGCTGCGGACGAGCACGTGGACGCCGTCGGCGCTCGTCTCGTACCCGGTGCTGCCGACCACGCGGCCGTCCTCGGCACGGTCGACCCACAGCCGGACGGTCGGCTCGAGACCGGCACGGTCGTGGCCAGCACGGTCGAGCCCGGCGACGGTCAGGTCGGCACCGACGAGGAAGGTGCGGAGGTCGTCGACCGCACCGGTGTCCACGCGCTGCAGGGTCAGAGGTCGACGCCCGTCCAGCGCGGCCCCGTCGCGGTGACGACGACCCGGCGCGGCTCGTCGGGCACGTCGTCCGGATCGAGGTCGTCGTCGACACCGTGGTCGGCCGCGTCGGCACCGGTGGCGCGCGTGATCTCGACGTCGAGCACGCTGTCGCTGATGCCGTCGACCATGCCGCGACCCCACTCGACGACGACGATGGCGGCATCCCAGTCGAGGTCGAGGTCGTCGAGCTCGACCGGGTCGGACAGACGGTAGGCGTCGACGTGCACCAGGTCGGGGCCGGCGGCCGTCGGGTGCGTCCGGGCGAGGACGAAGGTCGGGCTGGACACCTGGCCGCGCGCACCGAGTGCGGCCCCGAGCCCGCGCGTCAGGGTCGTCTTGCCGGCACCGAGCGGCCCGGTCAGCACGACGAGGTCCCCCGCGCGCAGCACCGCGGCCAACCGGGCCCCGAGCTCCCCCATCGCCTCGGTGCCGTCGACGGTGGTGTCGAGCAGGACGTGCGGCAACTCGGTCACGGCCGCTCGCCCCGCAGGTACTCCCCGACCCGTCCCTCGATGTCGTGGCCCTCGTAGAACCGGGGCACACGGCTGCCGATCCGGCAGACGATCTCCTCGCCGATGGTCTCGAGCGCCGCGCCCCACTCGAGCACGGTCATCTCGTCGTGCTCGCCGGTGCCGAACAGCACGACGGTGTCGCCGGTCTGCACGTCGTCCTCGCCGACGTCCACCAGGAACTGGTCCATCGCGACGCGGCCGGCGATCGGGTAGCGCTTGCCGCCGATCGCGACCTCGATGCGGCCCTGCGCCAGACGCGGGACCCCGTCGGCGTACCCGACGGGCACGAGCGCCAGGGTCGTCTCGGTCGCCGTGCGGTACGTGTAGTCGTAGGAGACGCCGGTGTCGACGGGGACGCGCTTCGTCTTCGCGACCGACGCGGTCAGGGTCATCACCGGCTCGAGTCCGAGGTCGGCCGCCGAGACGCCGTCGGCTCCGGGGATGCCGAACAGGTTCGCGCCCATCCGGACCATGTCCTTGCGGAACTCCTTGCGCTCCAGCCCCGCGAGCGACGCGGCGACGTGCTCCATCGGGACGTCGAGCCCCAGGTCCTCGGCGATCTCGATCGCGGCGTCGAACACGGCGACCGCGGCGCTGTCCTCGTGGTCGGACGCCTCGGCCAGGTGCGTGTACGCGGCGACGACCTCGATGCGGCCGTTCCGCTGGGCGTCCCGGGCGAGCTCGACGAGCGCCGGCCAGTCCGCCGGGGTCGCGCCGTCGCGGTGCAGGCCGGAGTCGACGCCGAGGTGCACCCGGGCCGGTCGCTGGTCGACGGCGTCGATGATGCGCTGCAGCTCGGCGACGTTCGAGACGCCGAGGTCGACGGCCGAGTCGATGGCGTCACGGAAGTCCAGGTCGGGGTCGTGCTGCCAGGTGAACAGGTGGACGTCCTCGCCGACGCCGATCGAGCGCAGGCGCAGGGCCGCGGGCACCGTCAGCACACCGATCCAGCGGATGCCGGCGTCGACGGCGGCGAGCGCGATCGGCTCGAGGCCGTGTCCGTACGCGTCGGCCTTCATGATCGCCATGACGGCGACCGGGTCCATCCACTCGCGGACACGGTCGAGGTTGGCCCGGTAGGCGTCGAGGTCGATGCGCGCCTGACGCAGCGGTGCGGAGCTCACGTCGTCCTCCGTTCCACGCTGCGGCCGATCCGGGCGACCACCTCGTAGTTGATCGTGCCGATGGCGTCGGCCCAGTCCTCGACGGCTGGGTCGCCGTTCGCGGGGTCGCCCCACAACACCGCCTCGTCGCCGACCTGCACGTCGGCGTCGCCGATGTCGACGTGCATGGCGTTCATCGCGACCCGTCCGACCACCGGGAACGTCCGGTCGCCGATCCGCACCGAGACCCGGTTGCCGAAGTCCCGGTCGAAGCCGTCCGCGTAGCCGAGGCCGATCACGGCGAGACGGGTGTCCGTCTCGGCGCGCCAGGTGTAGCCGTAGGAGACGCCGTCGCCCGCGGCGACCGGCACGGTGCGGAGCACGGCGGCGGTGACCCGCATCGCGGGGCGCAGCCCCAGGTCAGCCGAGGTGCGACCGTCGAAGGGGCTCAGCCCGTACAGGGCGAGTCCGACGCGGGACAGGTCGTGGCGGGTCTCCGGCACGGCGATGCTCGCGGCACTCGCGGCGAGGTGCACCACGTCCGGCACGATGCCGTTCGCGGCGAGGCCGTCCAGCGCCCGCTGCAGTGCGGCGTCCTGGTCGAGGTCGTCGGTGCGCGACGCGTTCGACAGGTGGGACATGAGCCCTTCGACCCGGGTGCGGTTGCCGCCGCGGGCCAGGGCGCCGGCGGTCGCGAAGAGCTCGGCCCACTCGGACTCGACCGCACCGTTGCGGCTCAGGCCGGTGTCGACGCACAGGTGCACGGCGCGGACGTCGGAGTCGGCTGCTGCGGAGAGCTGCTCGACGCTCGACACCGCGGGCGTGACGTCGAACTGCGCGGCGCGACGGAAGTCCTCGTCGGGGGCGTGCAGCCACGCGAGGATCCGGACCCCCTCGTCGATGCCGCCCTGCCGCAGCGCGACGGCCTCGTCGATGTCGGCGACCCCGAGCCACTCGGCACCGGCGTCCACGAAGGCCTGCGCGGCGTCGAGGGCGCCGTGGCCGTAGGCGTTCGCCTTGACCACCGCGATGACCCCGGCCGGGGCGACCCGGTCGGCGATGGTCGCGTAGTTCTCGATCAGGGCTCCGCGATCGACCGTGATGCCGGTGAACGCACTCACCGGGGAGTTCCTTCCAGGACCACGTCTGTTCCTTCCAGGACCACGAACGCGGTCGCGATCCCTCCATCATGCGAGAGCGACAGGTGCACGCTCGTCACGCCACGCGCGTCCGCCACCTGCCGGGCGCCCTGGTGCAGGGTGAGCGACGGGTTCCGCTGGTCGTCGGACACGACCTCGAGGTCCTGCCAGCTCAGCCCGGCACTCGACCCGAAGGCCTTGATCAGGGCTTCCTTGGCAGCGAACCGTGCGGCGAGGGACGCGATCGGCCGGGGTTCGCCGTCACGGACCTGCTCGGACGGCGTGAACAGCCGCGCCAGCATCGCCGGTGTGCGCTCCAGCACCCGTTCGAACCGTTCCAGGTCGACCACGTCGACCCCGATCCCGATGATCACCGTCGCGACTACTCGACGGTGACCGACTTCGCGAGGTTGCGTGGCTGGTCGACGTCCAGGCCCTTGGCCGCGGCGAGCTCCATGCCGAACATGTGCAGCGGTGCCACGGCGAGCAGCGGCTCGAACAGCGGGGTCGCGAGCGGGATCCGCAGGACCTCGTCGGCGAAGGGCAGCACCGCGGCGTCGCCCTCTTCGGCGATCGCGATCACCCGGGCACCGCGGGCGCGGATCTCCTGGATGTTCGAGACGACCTTCGGGTGCAACGACCGGGGGTCGCGCGGCGACGGCACGATGACGAAGACGATCTGGCCCGGCTCGATGAGGGCGATCGGGCCGTGCTTGAGCTCACCGGCCGCGAAGCCCTCGGCGTGGATGTACGCGAGCTCCTTGAGCTTGAGGGCGCCCTCGAGTGCGATCGGGTAGCCGACGTGGCGGCCGAGGAACAGCACGCTCCGGGTGTCCGCCATCCAACGGGCCAGGTCCTTGATGCCGGCGGCATCCTCGATGGTCTGCTGCAGCTTCGGCGCGAGCCCCTCGAGCTCGGCGACCTGCTCGGCGATCTGCTCGGTGGTGAGCGTGCCGCGCAGCGTCGCCAGGTGCAGCCCGAGCAGGTAGAGCGCGACGCCCTGGGCGATGAAGGCCTTGGTCGACGCGACGGCGACCTCGGGCCCGGCGTGCGTGTAGATCACGGCGTCGGACTCACGCGGGATCGTGGCGCCCTGGGTGTTGCAGATCGACAGGACCTGCGCGCCCTGCTCGCGGGCGTACTTGACGGCCATGAGCGTGTCCATGGTCTCGCCGGACTGGCTGATCGAGACGACCAGGGTGCGCTCGTTCAGCACCGGGTCGCGGTAGCGGAACTCGTGCGCGAGCTCGACCTCGACCGGGATGCGGGCCCACTGCTCGATGGCGTACTTGCCGAGGATGCCGGCGTAGGCGGCGGTACCGCAGGCGATCACGATGACGCGGTCGACCGTCGCCAGGCGCTCGGCGATCGGGTCGAGGTCGGTCAGCGTGACGGCGCCGTCGTGGACGCGACCGAGGATCGTCTTCGCGACGGCCTCGGGCTCCTCGCTGATCTCCTTCGCCATGAACGAGCTCCAGCCGCCCTTGTCGGCGGCGGAGGCGTCCCAGTTGACCTCGAACTCGGTCGGCGTCGCCGGGGTGCCGTCGAAGTGGATGACGTCGACGCCGTCGGGGCGGATCGTGGCGATCTCGTCCTGCCCGATCGACAGCGCGCGCTGTGTGTGGGCGACGAACGCGGCGACGTCCGAGCCCATGAAGTTCTCACCGTCGCCGAGCCCGACCACCAGGGGCGAGTTGCGACGGGCACCGACGACGACGCCGGGCTGGTCGGCGTGCACGACGAGGAGCGTGAAGGCCCCTTCGAGCCGCTGCACGGCCTGCTGCATGGCGGCGGTCAGGTCACCGGTGTCGCGGAAGGCGCGTCCGACCAGGTGCGCGGCGACCTCGGAGTCGGTCTCGCTGCGGAACTCGATGCCCTCGGCCTGCAGCTCGGCGCGGAGCTCGGAGAAGTTCTCGATGATGCCGTTGTGGATGAGGGCGAGCTTGTCGCCGTCGGCCAGGTGCGGGTGGGCGTTGCCGTCGGTCGGGCCACCGTGGGTCGCCCAGCGCGTGTGCCCGATGCCCGTCGTGCCGTCCGGGATCGGCGACGACTCGAGCTCGTCGACCAGGGCCTGGAGCTTGCCGGCCTTCTTGGCCGACACGAGGTCTCCGGCTGGGTCGACGACGGCGATGCCCGCCGAGTCGTAGCCGCGGTACTCGAGGCGACGGAGGCCACCGAGGAGGACGTCCTGGCTGCTGTTGCTGCCGACGTAGCCGACGATTCCACACATGGAACCGATCCTACGGTCTGCCTGGACGCCGACCCTGCGAAGTCCCGGGGGTGGGGATAACGTTTCGGCCATGGGACGCTTCGACGACATCGCCATCACCACGCTGCACGGCGAGGACACCACGTTCGGCGCCTACGCCGACAAGGCCGTACTGGTCGTGAACGTCGCCTCTCGGTGCGGCCTCGCCCCGCAGTACGAGCAGCTCGAGGCCCTGCAGAAGCAGTACGGCCCCCGCGGGTTCACGGTGCTGGGCTTCCCGAGCAACCAGTTCCTGCAGGAGCTCGGCTCGTCCGAGGCGATCGACGAGTACTGCTCCACCACGTGGGGTGTCACGTTCCCGATGTCCGAGAAGGTCAAGGTCAACGGCAAGAGCGCCCACCCGCTCTACCAGGCCCTCAAGGAGACCCCGGACGCCGACGGCAAGGCCGGCCGGGTCGCCTGGAACTTCGAGAAGTTCCTCGTCGCCCCCGACGGCTCCGTCACGCGCTTCCGCCCCACCACGAAGCCGGACGCCCCCGAGGTCGTCGCCGCCATCGAGGCGGCCCTGCCCGCCTGACGCGTCGCGTCCTGCGGACGCGCACCGAGCACTGGACGGGAGGCCCGGGGCACGTGAGCCGACCGGCTCACGTGCCCCGGGCCTCCCGTCTGTACGCTCGATCCCATGCCGTTCTCGGAGACCGCCGTCGCGCACCCGACCCCGTTCGTGGAGATCCCGCGTGACGAGTGGTCCCAGCTCGCCCCGAAGGAACACCTGTCGCTCACCGAGACCGAGATCGTGCAGCTGCGCGGTCTCGGCGACCGGTTGGACATGCAGGAGGTGCAGGAGGTCTACCTGCCGCTGTCCCGCCTGCTCACGCTCTACGCCGCCGGCGCGCGGAACCTGCACGCCGAGACGAGCCGGTTCCTCGGGGAGCGCGCCGGACGCACGCCGTTCGTCATCGGCGTCGCGGGTTCCGTCGCGGTCGGCAAGTCCACCGTCGCCCGTCTGCTGCGCGAGCTGACGAAGCGCTGGCCGGACACCCCTCGGGTCGAGCTCGTGACGACCGACGGCTTCCTGTACCCGAACGCCGAGCTCGAGCGCCGCGGGATCATGGACCGCAAGGGCTTCCCGGAGTCGTACGACCGCCGCTCCCTGCTGCGCTTCGTGAGCCAGGTGAAGAGCGGGGCCACCGAGGTCCGCGCGCCGTACTACTCGCACCTGGTCTACGACATCGTGCCCGATGCCGAGATCGTCGTCCGGCAGCCCGACGTGCTCATCGTCGAGGGCCTCAACGTGTTGGCGCCCCCGGTGCACGGGCGGCTCGCGCTGTCCGACCTGTTCGACTTCACGATCTACGTGGACGCGAAGACGAAGGACATCGAGTCCTGGTACGTCGACCGGTTCCTCGCCCTGCAGGAAGAGGCGTTCTCGAGCCCCGACTCGTTCTTCCACCGGTTCGCCTCGCTCTCGCGTGAGGACGCGGTCCGGACGGCGACCGAGGTCTGGCGGGCGATCAACGAGCCGAACCTGCTCGAGAACGTGCTGCCCACGCGATCCCGCGCCACCCTGGTGCTGAAGAAGGGCGCGAACCACAAGGTGAACTCGGTCCTGCTCCGCAAGATCTGAGCGGAGGGGGCAGCGCAGCCAGCAGGGCAGCGCAAAACACCGGTGTTCGCGAGCTGAACCGCGTTCTGCGCGTGTTCAACCGGCGAACACCGGTGTCTTGCGGAGGGGACCCTACGCGGCGTCGAGCGCCAGGCGGTCCTGCACGACGGCGGCGAGCTCCTCGGCGATGCGCTGGGCGTCGTCCTGGGAAGCGGCCTCGACCATGACGCGCACGACCGGCTCGGTGCCCGACGGACGGAGCAGCACACGACCGCTGTCCCCGAGCGCCTCACTGGCGGCGGCGATGGCGTCCTGCACGCCCTGGTCGGCGAGCCCGTGACGATCGACGCCCCGGACGTTGAGCAGCACCTGCGGGAACACCGTCATGCACGAGGCGAGCTCCTGCAGGGTCTTGCCCGTGCGCGCCATCTCGGCGACCAGGTGCAGCCCGGTCAGGATGCCGTCACCCGTGGTGGCGAACTCATTGAAGATGATGTGACCGGACTGCTCGCCACCGATGGAGTAGTCGCCCTCGGTCATCTTCTCGAGCACGTAACGGTCGCCCACGCCCGCCTCGATCACGGTGATGCCCGCGTCGGCCATGGCGCGCTTCAGCCCGAGGTTCGACATGACCGTCGCGACGAGGGTGTCGTCCTTCAGCCGTCCGCGCTCCTGCAGGGACAGCGCGAGGATCGCCATGATCTGGTCACCGTCGATCGCGTTGCCCGCGGCGTCGACCGCCAGGCAGCGGTCCGCGTCCCCGTCGTGCGCGATGCCGACGTCGGCACCGTGCTCGAGCACCGCGCGGGCGAGGTTGTCGATGTGGGTCGAACCGACGCCGTCGTTGATGTTCCAGCCGTCGGGGTCGGCGCCGATGAGCGTCACGCGGGCTCCCGCGTTGACGAAGACCTCGGGCGAGACGCCGGCGGCGGCACCGTTCGCGCAGTCGAGCACGACGTGGATGCCGTCGAGCCGGTGCGGCAGCGTGCCGAGCAGGTGCACCACGTAGCGGTCCTCGGCGTCGGCGAACCGCGAGATGCGCCCGACGTCGATGCCGGTGGGGGTGGGTGCGGAGTGGTCGTGCATGGCCGCTTCGATGCGGTCCTCGACCTCGTCCGGCAGCTTGCGGCCACCCGTGGCGAAGAACTTGATCCCGTTGTCGGGAGCGGGGTTGTGCGATGCGGAGATCATCACGCCGAAGTCGGCGTCGATGTCCGCGACGAGGAACGCCGCGGCGGGGGTGGGGATGACCCCGGCGTCGAGCACGTCGACGCCGGCCGAGGCGAGCCCGGCCGCGACGGCGGCACCGAGGAACTCGCCGGAGACGCGCGGGTCACGCGCGAGGACCGCGCGCGGGCGCGGTCGACCCGACGCCCGGCGGGCGTCGGCATGGTGTCCGTGTGTGAGGACGGCCGCGCTCGCCTGGGCAAGACCCAGTGCGAGCGCGGCCGTCAGCTCGCCGTTGGCGAGACCACGAACCCCGTCGGTACCGAACAGACGCGGCATTGCGATCTTCAGCCGGTGACGACTAGCGCTTCGAGAACTGCGAAGCCTTGCGGGCCTTCTTGAGACCGGCCTTCTTGCGCTCGATGACGCGGGCGTCACGGGTGAGGAAGCCGGCCTTCTTGAGGGCCGCGCGGTTGTTCTCGCGGTCGATCTCGTTCAGGGTGCGGGCGATGGCGAGGCGGAGCGCGCCGGCCTGACCCGAGGGGCCGCCACCGGTGATGCGGGCGACGACGTCGTACGAGCCGAGGAGCTCGAGCACCTTGAAGGGGTCGTTGATGAGCTGCTGGTGCAGCTTGTTCGGGAAGTAGTCCTCGAGCGTGCGGCCGTTCACGACGAACGTGCCGGAGCCCGGGACGAGCCGGACGCGCGCGATGGCCTCCTTGCGGCGCCCGACGGCACCGCCGGAGACGTTGAGGATCTGACGGGGAGCGGCCTCGGCAGCGGCGGGTGCGCTCTCCGTGGTGAAGCTCTCCGGGGTCTGGTCGAGGGAATCAGCGATCTGAGCCATGAGTTTTCTGTGTCCTTGAAGTCGTCGTGGCCGGAACTACTGTGCGACCTGGTCGAAGATGTACGGCTTGGGCTGCTGCGCGGCGTGCGGGTGCTCCGCGCCGGCGTAGACCTTCAGCTTCTTGAGCTGCTCGCGGCCGAGGGTGTTCTTCGGCAGCATGCCGCGGATCGCCTTCTCGACGGCGCGGGTGGGGTGCTTCTCGAGCATCTCCGGGTAGGAGGTCGCCGTCAGGCCGCCCGGGTAACCCGAGTGACGGTAGTAGACCTTCTTCGCGAGCTTCGAACCGGTCAGGGCGACCTTGTCGGCGTTCACGATGATGACGAAGTCACCCATGTCCATGTGCTGGGCGAAGGTGGCCTTGTGCTTGCCGCGCAGGAGCGCCGCGGCGTGGGTGGCGAGACGGCCGAGGACGACGTCGGTGGCGTCGATGACGATCCAGTCGTGCTGGACGTCTGCCGGCTTCGGTGAGAACGTGCGAGTCACAGGAGTGCTGCTTTCGTGTCGAGGTGAGGAGTCCGTGAATCCCACTCCGGTCGGGAGTTCCACGGGCAGAAGCACGGGGAACACCTCGGTTGGAGGGCTCATCTGACTGTCCGCGCGCGGGGCGCACAGACCAAGGTGAGAGCCTAGCCGACGCGGGGTACGTCGGTCAAACGCGGCTGACTGCCGGCCTGGAGGCGCCGTGCCAGCCCGCACCGCGCCTCCCGTCCGTCGCGCGGTCGCGCCCACCGCGCATGGGTGAGCAGAAGACGTCGGGTCCGCACCGCGAACCCGACGTCTTCTGCACACTCATCGCCCCGACGGGGGGCGTGGGGACTACCCCGCGGCGGCCGCGGTCCTGCGGCGACGCACGATCAGCACACCCGCGCCCGCCGCGAGCAGCAGGAACGCCACCAGCGCACCGGCACCGAGGCCCGCAGCACCCGTGAACGCGAGCTGCCCATCCGTGGTGATCGTGATCGGGGTCCACCCGATCAGGCTCCCGTCCGCAGCCGTCACCGCCAGCCGGTGCGCACCAGCCATCGTGTCCGCCGGGATCGTCACCCGAACCGTCCCGTCAGCAGCAACCACAGCCGTCCCGATCAGCGTCGGCTCCGAGAACAACCACACGTTCACCGTGTCACCGGCAGAAGCAGTGCCGACCGTCACCGTGATCGTCTCCCCCGCACGAGCGGTCGCCGGAGCAGACACCCCGCCACGGTTCGCCTCCGTCAACAACGACTCCGACGGTGCCACCGGAGCAACCGGCGGGGTGATCCCGTCGACCGGCGGCACCGGAGTCGGGGTCGGGGTCGGCGTCGGGTTCGGCACCGGGGTCGGCGTCGGCACCGGCGTCGGGTCCGTGCCCGGGTCGGTGCCCGCGGCGTCAAGGTCGAACCCGACCAGGATCGGGTCGTGGTCGCTCGCCCGGTACACGTCGTCGGTGTACAGGTTCGTCGCGTTGTAGTTGTAACGGCTGTACTCCAGGCCCACCGACTCGACCGAGTTGATGTTCCAGATGTCCACGCCCGTGACCGTCTCGAGCGCGGCCTCCGACGCGAACACGTGGTCGAGCGAGCCGCTCAGGCCGGAGAACACGTACGAGTACTCGGTGCTGTCGAGCGATGGGCCGAGGTCGGTGTAGCCGGCCTCGTCGAGGACCACCACCGGGTCCTCCTTGCTGTAGGCGTTGAAGTCGCCGAGCATGAACACCTTGTCGGTGCCGTACTGCTCCTGCATGTCGGTGGAGAAGGTCACGAGGGCCTTCGCCTGCTCGACGCGGTCGGCGTTCGAGGCCCCCTGCCCGTCGCCCTGGTCGGCGTTCTCACCGGTGCCGGAGCCCTTGGACTTGAAGTGGTTCGCGATCACCAGGAAGTCGTCGTCCGCGGTGCCGCCGACCGGGCGGAACGCGTCCGCGACGGGCTGGCGGGCGTTCGTGAACGCGTCGTCGAGCAGGATCGTCGACTCGCCGACGGGCTCGACGCGGTCCTTCTTGTAGATGAGGGCGAGGCGGATGACGTCCTCGCTCGCGGGCACGACGGCCGGGGACTTCGCGTAGGCCCAGGTGTCCTGGCCGGTGGCGGCGTTGAGCGCGTCGACCAGGGTGGCCACGGCGGCGTCACGGTCCTGACCGAAGCGGACGGAGTTCTCGATCTCCTCGAGCGAAACGACGTCGGCGTCCAGGCCGTTGATGGCCTTCACGATCTTGACCTGCTGGCGCAGGAAGTCCTCCTGCTCGGCGGCACCGCGGGCGTCGCAGCCGGAGTTCACCGTGACGGGGTCACCGGCGCGGTCCGTGTAGTACTTGCAGCCGGTGAGCTCGTCGCCCGTGGTCGGGAAGTAGTTGAGCACGTTGAAGCCGGCGAGCTTCAGGTCGCCGCCGACGTCCTGCGGTGCCGGCTGGCGCACCTTCGAGAACGACGCCGGCAGCTCGGCGGCCGGGGTCGCACCCGTGATCGGGGCGGTCGGCTGGAACTTCCACCCGTTGTTGCGGTAGTCGAGGACGACCGGCTCGGTGAAGGTGGCGGCGGCCCCGACCGTGACCGGGCCCTGGGTGAGCCACGACACCGGGATGCCCTGGTTCGCCTGGGTCAGGAAGTTGGTGCTCGCACCGTCGTCGAGCGTGACCTTGCGCGCGGCGTTGTCGGCCTCGACGGCCTTCGCCTCGGCGCTGCCCGGTCGGCCGACCTCGGTCGGCTGGATGAGGCGCTTCGTGCCGCTGGCGAGCACGACCTCGCCGTACTGGTTCGTCGTGTAGTTGTCGGCGACGGTGTACGCCCCCTGCGGAGCGACGAGCATGCTCTCGAGCGACTCCCGCTGGGCGTCGGACGACGGGAACGCGACCGCTGCGGGCTGTGGCGCCGCGACGGTGTCGTCCAGCTGCTGCAGCGACGAGGCGCCGGACACCGTGAGCTCGGTCAGGCCGAAGTACTCGGACACGGCGCCGGTGACCCGGACGTGGTCGCCCTCGTGCACCAGGCCGGCGGTGGCCGACGAGAAGACGAACACCGCGTCGGACGCGGTGTGGGCGCCGAGGTCGATCGCACCGCCGGTGCCGGGGGTCTGGATCGTGTAGCCGTTGAAGCCGCCGGTGCCGTAGACCGCGGTGACGACGCCGTCGGTCGTGACGTTCTTGCCGGCGTACGGCGAGGTGTCCGTGGCGCCCTGCAGCTGGGCGATGGTCACCGTCTCGGCGGGGGTGCCGGGCGTGGGGGTCCCGCCGTCACCCGGGTCGGTCGGGTCCGTGGGCTCGGTCGGTGCCGTCGTCTCGCCCGCGGCGTTCCGTGGGGTGAGCGTCGTCGTCATGGAGAAGTCCGCACCGTTGACGTCGGTGTCCGTGGTGCCCTGGCGGACCAGGCCGTTCGGCACGGAGTTGTCCCCGGTCACGGTGCGCACGGCCGACTCGAACGTGTTCGAGGCGCCGTAGCCGAGCAGGTCGACCACGCCGTCGGTGCCGGTGGCGACGGGTCCGGCGGCGAGCGCCAGGGGTGCGGTGGCGTCGGACAGCACGAGCGTGCCGGTGGTGCCCGACGGGTTGAGCGTCGCGGTGTCGTCGGCTGCGGGCAGGTCCTCGCCAGCCGGGCTGGCCCCGCCGTTGCCCGCCATCGACACCAGGAAGGTGCCCTTCGCCGGCACGGTGCCCTCGAGCGCACTGGCCGAGAACGTGCCGGCGCCCGTGGCGGACCGGTACTGCAACGACCACCCGTCGAGCGACACGGCGGCGTCGGTCGGGTTGCCGATCTCGACGAACTTCTCGTTGTAGAACGCGCCCTTGCTCCCCGCCTTCAGGTAGGCCTCCTCGATGACGAGGCCGGTCCCCTCGGGGTTCGCGGTCGCTGCGGTGACGGTGACGAGTGGGGCCGCGAGGAGCGTCGCGGCCGCCGTGGCGCACAGCAGAGTGCGCCCGAGGGTGTTGGCCATGCCCGCACGCTACCGACCTGCGGGGACATTCAGGTTGCGTCGAGGTAAATGATTGCGTTCGGCAACATCAGCCGATCGCGCGGCATCAGCCGATCGGCAGCCAGGTCCCGCCCACGCGTCGGACGGCCGGTCCGTGTCCCGGCAGCACGAGCGCCGGGAACGGCAGCACCCGTGCCGACTCGAGCGCGCGGTCCTGGTCGGCGGTGAAGAAGGGTGTGATCATCCGCGGCCGCGGGGCCCACGACCCCGGCTGGGTGTCGTGCCGACTGACGACCGCGTCGCCCGTGACGATCGCGTCCGCCGCGGGCAGCAGGTACGCCGTCGAGCCGTCGGTGTGGCCGACGGCCGGGAACGGTGCGATCGCCCGACCCGCGAAGTCCGCACCGGTGAACGCGCGAGCGGACGGCACGGTCGTGGGTCGGAGGGCGTCGGAGCGGATCGCCCGTGCCAGCCAGGCGAGCACGCGGGGGCTGGCGAGCCGGCCGCCGATCTCCGCCGGGGTGACCTGCTGCCGTTCCGGTCCGCGCACGTTGGCGAGCTCGTCGGCGTGGGCGAGCACCTCGACGTCGGGGTACCGCTCGAGGATCCCGGGGATGCCGCCGACGTGGTCGACGTGTCCGTGCGTCACGTAGACGCGACGCAGGTCAGCGGGGTCGTGTCCGGCGGCGCGCACGGTGTCGAGCACGAGGTCGGTGTCGGCCGGGTAGCCGGCATCGATCAGCGCGACGCCGTCCTCCTCCGCCAGCACCACCCAGTTGGACACGGGGCCCTCGACGAAGACGACTCCGGGGGCGACGGACACGACGGAACGGGGTTCGCGCGGGCTCATCCCTCGACGGTACCGTCCGCCGACCGTCGGGCCCGGGTCTGCTCCGCCCGCTCCGCGAGCTCCGCGTCTGCCGGGTAGCCCACCTCGGTCAGCGTCAGTCCCTTCGCCGGCGCCGTCTTGAAGGCGCTCGTGCGCTCCTCGGCGACGCGCAGTTCCTCGAGGCGGTCGGGGCCGAAGCGGCCCTCGCCGACGGCGATGGTCGCGCCGACCATGGCCCGCACCATCGAGTGGCAGAAGGCGTCGGCCTGGAGGCGCGCCACCAGCACGCCGTCCGGCTCGCGGTCCCAGCGGAACTGCTGCAACGTCCGGATGGTCGTCGCCCCCTCGCGCGGCTTGCAGAACGTCGCGAAGTCGTGCAGCCCGAGCAACGTCAGCGCACCGCGCTCCATCGCTGCCGGGTCGAGCCTCGCCGCGTGCCAGACCGTGTGCCCACGACGACGTGGATCGCGCGGGGCGTCGGCGTCCGCGATCCGGTACTCGTACCGGCGCCAGAGCGGGGAGAACCGGGCGTCGAACCCCGCGGGTGCCACCGAGGCACCGGTGACGACGACGTCCCCCTCGGGTGCCGCGATGCCGTTGACCCGCTTGAGCAACCCGTCGAGCGATGACCGGCCCGTCCCGCGCTTGGCGGTGAGCGCTGCCCACTGTTCCGCCGACAGGTCCAGGTGCGCGACCTGCCCCGTGGCGTGCACCCCGGCGTCGGTGCGTCCGGCAACGGTGAGCAACGGCGGTTCGCCCCAGCGGGTGAACACGGTGGCGAGTGCGGCCTCGAGGGCGCCCTGGACGGTCCGGAGCCCGGGCTGCCGGGCCCACCCGGAGAACGCCGCCCCGTCGTAGGCGATGTCCAGCCGCAGCCGCACGTCGCCCGTGCCGTCAGGGTCCTGGAAGCCGACCGTCTCGTCCACGTGACCACCGTAGCGGGGGTGATCCGTGCCTCCCGGCCCGCGTTCCGTCTGCCGGACGTGCGGCCGCCCGTACCCGCTCAGCCGCGCGGACGGCCGAACGCCGACGGACCGGTCCGGGTGTCGAGGTCGTCGGTGGCGCGTCGCTCGGACTCGACGATCCCGCGCAGGGCGACGAGCGCGGCCGAGGTGACCGCGACGTGCGAGGGGTTCTCGCGCGATGCGTCGAGCGCGCTCTCGAGTCGTGCGATGGCCTCTTCGGCCTGGTCCTCCGGGGAGTCGCCGCGGATCGTGCTGGCGATCTTCCGCAGTGCCTCGGCGATGGGGGTGGCGAACGCGGGGTCCGGACGCCCGACGCCCTCGGACACCGGGCCGGAGCGTGCCACGAGCTCGGTGAGGTCGGTCGTGTACCAGGCGACCCGCTCCAGTGCGCGGAAGCGTCCGCCGTCCTTCTGGAGCCGTGCTCGCGACCCGCGCAGGGCACCGCGGGGGTTGAGTCGACGGCTCTCGTGCGCGATCGCCACCCGTGACCGGACGTCCGCGATCGCACGGTCCAGGCGGTCCTGCTGGTGGTCCCACGCCTTCTCGTCGCGCTTGCCCTCCTCGAGCACGGCTGCCAGCCCGTCGAGGTGGTCCGCCAGCACGCCGTTCACCGCGTCGATGCGGTGTTCGGCGTCCCAGAAGTGCAGCGGCGGGAACACCAGGAAGTTGACCAGCAGCCCGATCACGACGCCCACCGCCATCTGCACGAGGTACCCGAGCGAGTACCCCTCGGCGTTGGCACCGCCGACGAGCAGGACGAAGAGCGCCGCGGTGGACACCCACGAGCTGCCCTCGCCCAGCACGCGGAACCCGCCGACCAGCACCCCGACGCCGACCGCGAGCGCGATCGCGAGGAAGCCGGGATCGCCGACCCACATCGTGAACGCGGCGATGAGGATGCCGAGGGCGATCCCGACCAGGGTCTGCACACCGCTCCGGATGCCCGCGAACACCGTCGTCTGCATCGCGACGACGGCGCCGAGTGGCGCGTAGTACGGGTACTCGGCCGCGACGCCCGGGATGTGCCGCGCCACGAACCAGGCGATCACCGCGGCGGCGGCGGCCTTGCCGGCGTGCAGCAGGCGCGGCTGTGTGCCCGAGGTCCGGCTCCACCGCCAGACCCGGGTCCCCAGACCCGCAACGTGCTGGAACGCCATGACTTCCTTCCGTCGCACCCGGCCCGTGACGGTACGCCGAGCAGTCGGTGTGCACGACCAGCCTCGGACGCGAGGAAGCCCCCGCGACCTGGGTCGCGGGGGCTTCCTCGTGGTGGTGCAGCGCCCCGGAGGGCACCGGACTACTTGGTGTCGGCGTCGTCCGACTTCTCGGCGGCGTCGGCCTCGACCTCGGCAGCAGCCTCGGTCTCGGACTCGGTCTCCACCGGGGCGGACTCCTCGGTGGTCTCGGTCTCTTCGACCGGGGCCTCCTCGGTGGTCTCGTCGGCGGCGGGCTCGTCGACCGGGGCGGCAGCAGCGGCCGGAGCCGAGTTGCGCTTGACCGGAGCGGGCGTGCTCGAGACGGGCTCGAGGACGAGCTCGATCGACGCCAGCGGGGCGTTGTCGCCCTTGCGGAAGCCGAGCTTCGTGATGCGGGTGTAACCGCCCTGGCGGTCCTCGACCTGGGGAGCGATCTCGGTGAACAGCGTGTGCACGACGGACTTGTCGCGCAGGATGCTGATCACACGACGACGCGCGTGCAGGTCGCCGCGCTTCGCGAACGTGATGAGACGCTCGGCGACCGGGCGGAGGCGCTTGGCCTTCGTCTCGGTGGTCGTGATGCGACCGTGCGTGAAGAGGGCGTTGGCGAGGTTGCTCAGGAGCAGGCGCTCGTGGGCGGGACCGCCACCGAGGCGGGGGCCCTTGGTGGGCTTCGGCATGTCAGTTCTCCAGTGGTGAAAGTGGTGCGCGCGGTGTCAGCGCGCTTGCGCGTGAGCGCGAGGTCAGTTGTTGGACTCGTCCTCGTCGTACCCGCTGTAGAAGTGGGCGCCGTCGAATCCGGGGACGGTGTCCTTGAGGGACAGGCCGAGCTCGGTGAGCTTGTCCTTGACCTCGTCCACCGACTTCTGACCGAAGTTGCGGATGTTCATGAGCTGCGTCTCCGACAGGGCGACGAGCTCGGACACCGTGTTGATGCCCTCCCGCTTCAGGCAGTTGTAGCTGCGGACCGACAGGTCGAGGTCCTCGATCGGGGTCTGCAGTTCGTTCGAGAGCACGGCGTCGACCGGCGCGGGGCCGATCTCGATGCCCTCTGCCGCCGTGTTGAGCTCGCGAGCGAGCCCGAACAGCTCGACCAGCGTGCGACCGGCCGACGCGATGGCGTCGCGCGGCGTGATGGCCGGCTTCGCTTCGACGTCGACGACCAGGCGGTCGAAGTCCGTGCGCTCACCGGCACGCGTCGCCTCGACGCGGTAGGTGACCTTGAGGACGGGCGAGTAGATCGAGTCGATCGGGATCTGCCCGGCTTCGCTGAACTCGGAACGGTTCTGCGTCGCCGAGACGTAGCCACGGCCACGCTCGATCGTGAGCTCGAGCTCGAAGCGCGCGGTGTCGTTCAGGGTCGCGATGACGAGTTCCGGGTTGTGGATCTCGACGCCGGCCGGAGCGGAGATGTCCGCCGCGGTGACCTGACCGGCACCCTGCTTGCGCAGGTACGCCGTGATGGGCTCGTCGTGCTCGCTGGAGACGACCAGGCTCTTGATGTTGAGGATGATCTCGGTGACGTCTTCCTTGACACCGGGAACGGTGCTGAACTCGTGGAGGACGCCGTCGATGCGGATGCTGGTGACAGCCGCGCCGGGGATCGAGGAGAGGAGCGTGCGGCGCAGCGAGTTGCCGAGGGTGTAACCGAAGCCCGGCTCGAGCGGCTCGATGACGAAGCGCGAGCGGTGCTCGGAGATCGGCTCCTCGGTCAGGGTGGGGCGCTGTGCAATGAGCACTGTGGGATTCCTTTCGGCGAAGTGTCCGCTATATGACACTTGGCGGTACGACGGGGCCGCATGGGCCCCGACGGGTCTGTTGAGTTGTGATCACGCGCACACACGTGCGCGATCGAACGACCAGGAATGGCCGCGGGCCCTGCCCGCCCTCGCCGGAACGGATCCGGTCAGGGGACGAGCAGGGCGCGGCCGGTTGCTCCTCGCGTCAGACGCGACGGCGCTTGGGCGGGCGGCACCCGTTGTGCGCCTGCGGCGTGACGTCGTTGATCGAGCCGACCTCGAGGCCAGCGGCCTGGAGGGAACGGATCGCGGTCTCGCGACCCGAACCCGGGCCCTTCACGAAGACGTCGACCTTCTTGACGCCGTGCTCCTGCGCCTGACGCGCAGCGGACTCGGCAGCGAGCTGCGCCGCGAACGGCGTCGACTTGCGCGAACCCTTGAAGCCCACGGCACCCGAGGACGCCCAGCTGAGGACGGCACCCGACGGGTCGGTGATGCTGACGATCGTGTTGTTGAACGTGCTCTTGATGTGGGCCTGGCCCACAGCGACGTTCTTCTTCTCCTTGCGGCGCGGCTTGCGCGCGGCAGTCTTGGGGGTAGCCATCGGGGTCTCCTATCGAGCCTTCTTCTTGCCTGCCACGGTGCGCTTCGGTCCCTTGCGGGTACGAGCGTTGGTCTTGGTGCGCTGACCGCGCACCGGGAGACCACGACGGTGGCGAAGACCCTCGTAGCTGCCGATCTCGACCTTGCGGCGGATGTCGGCGGCGACCTCACGGCGGAGGTCACCCTCGACCTTGAAGTTGCCCTCGATGAAGTCACGGAGGGCGACGAGCTGGTCGTCGGTCAGGTCCTTGACGCGGATGTCACCGGAGATACCGGTCTCCGTCAGTGCCTGGACGGCGCGGGTACGGCCGACGCCGTAGATGTACGTGAGTGCGATCTCCACGCGCTTCTCGCGCGGGATGTCGACGCCTGCTAGACGTGCCATGTGATGGCTGCTCCTGTTGTCGATGGAGGTGTGGCGCAGTACCGGTGCTCGGGCCTCCGCCCCGAGGTGTCCCCCGGTCGTCGTGCGACCGGGTTCTGGTACTGCGTTGTCGATCTTCAGTTGTGGGTCGTGCTCGAGCAGCCTGGTGTCCGATGGACACCGTCGGCGCCGGTCACGCGCCCGGGACTAGCCCTGGCGCTGCTTGTGACGCGGGTTGCTCTTGCAGATCACCATGACGCGGCCCTTGCGGCGAATCACACGGCAGTGTTCGCAGATGGGCTTGACGCTGGGGTTGACCTTCATGGTTCTTTCCTCGTGCTCGCTGGCTTCGTGCTCGGCAGGATTGCCGTGCCGTTCCTTTCCAGCTCGCGGATCACTTGTAGCGGTAGACGATCCGGCCGCGGGTCAGGTCGTACGGGCTCAGCTCAACGATCACGCGGTCCTCGGGGAGGATGCGGATGTAGTGCTGGCGCATCTTCCCGGAGATGTGCGCGAGGACCTTGTGTCCGTTCGTCAGCTCAACGCGGAACATCGCGTTGGGCAGAGCTTCGAGCACCGAGCCTTCGATCTCGATGACGCCGTCTTTCTTGGCCATAGCCTCACTGTCGCTTGGTTGTGGAACAGGTGTGATCCCCGAACCGGTCTGCGGGTCGGTCGCCACACCCGAGAGGGCATGACACACCAAAGATCGATCTTATGTGGTAAACCCGCAATTGCCAAGTGGGGACGCGGAACACCCCACGTCTGGGGCTTCCGGGGCCGTGCCTGAGCGTTGCACAGTGGTTTGACGGCGCGCTCCGGGCGCACACATGCGCGCGAACCGTAGTTTTGCTCCGCAGCCACGTCCGTCGCACCAGCAGCTCGCGCCGGACCACCGAACGGAGAACACGTGCCCGACGCCACCCGACGCCCCTTCGCCAGCCACGGCAAGCAGGCCCGTCGCCGGGGTTGGGGCACGCTCGTCACCGTCGTCGCAACCGCCGTCGCCGTCCTGCTCGTCAGCGGCACGAGCGTCGCCGCGATCGCCGGGGCACAGCTCGCCACCGCGCCGCAGACCGTCGCGCTGAGCACCGACGACCAGAGCACCGCGAAGACCGCCGACATCTCGGCGATCAAGGGCGGAGCGAACATCCTGCTCATCGGGAGCGACACCCGGGTCGGCCAGTTCGACTCCGACGAGGACGTCGAGGGCGCCCGCAACGACGTCACGATGCTCATCCACATCTCGGCGGACCACCAGCAGCTCACCGCGGTCAGCTTCCCCCGCGACCTGATGGTCCCCATCCCGGCCTGCACGAACCCCGCGACCGGCACGACCTACCCGGCTTCCACCTCGGCGATGTTCAACACCGCGCTCGGCAACGGCGGCGTCTCCTGCGTCGTGGACACGGTCGAGAACCTGACCGGCCTGAGCATCCCCTACGCCGGGCTCATCACGTTCGACGGCGTGATCGAGATGTCGAACGCCCTCGGCGGTGTGGACGTCTGCGTCGCCGAACCGATCGACGACACGTTCACCGGCCTGCACCTCACGACGGGCTCGCACTCCCTCGAGGGCTCGGACGCCCTGGCCTTCCTGCGCACCCGCCACGGGGTCGGCGACGGCAGCGACCTCGCCCGCATCAGCTCGCAGCAGGTGTTCCTGTCGGCGCTCCTCCGCAAGGTCACCTCGGACGGCACGCTCTCGAACCCGATCACGCTCTACAAGCTGGCCGGCGCGGCCCTGTCCAACATGACGCTGTCCGACGGCCTGGCCCAGACCGGCACCCTCGTCAAGCTCGCGGCAGCCCTTCGCGGGATGAGCACGGCCAACATGCTCTTCGTGCAGTACCCGGTGGCCGACGACCCCGCCGACAACGCCCGCGTGATCGTCGACCAGGAGACGGCCCACACCCTGAACGTGGCGCTGCAGAACGACGTCCGGTCGTCGCTGAGCGACTCGAGCACCGGTCGCGCCTCCGAGGAGTCGCCGTCGAGCGGCGGGACGTCGAGCAGCACCGGGTCGTCCGGCTCCTCGGGTTCGTCCGGTACCTCGGGTTCGTCCGGGACCTCGTCCGCCGGCACACCGTCGGCGACGCCGAGCGCGACCGCAACGCGGACACCGACCGCGTCGGCGACGCCGCTGCCCTCGTCGATCACCGGGCAGAGCGCCTCCGAGGAGACCTGCTCCGTCGGCAACTGACGCCACGGCGCGTGCGCCCGGCGGTGGTCGGGTGGGTCCACGCGACGTCGTCGACGCGGCGGACGCCAGCCGGGCCTCCCGGCCGTCGCATCGTACGGAGACACCCAGCGTGGGCACCGCGCGCGGACTGGAGGCCCGTCCTACGGGATCGGGACGGGCGTCACACCCAGCGGGGCCAGGCCCCGAGCGCCGCCGTCGGCGGCCGTGAGCACCCAGATGCCGGCCGCGTGGACCGCGACGCTGTGCTCCCAGTGCGCGGCGTCCGAGCCGTCGAGCGTCCGGACCGTCCACTCGTCGTCGTCCGTCGAGCTGTCGATCGCGCCGGCCGTGACCATCGGCTCGATGGCGACCACCAGCCCCGGCTTGACGGCAGGTCCGGCGCCACGGACGCGGTAGTTGAAGACCGGCGGTTCCTCGTGCATCGACCGGCCGATGCCGTGGCCGGTGTAGTCCTCGACGATGCCCCACGCACCGGTCTCGTCGATCGCGTCCTCCACGGCGGAGCCGACCTCGTGCAGGTTCTTCGCGTGGGCGAGCGCGGCGATGCCGTGCCAGAGCGACCGCTCGGTCGTGTCGCAGAGCGTCTGACGGGCTGCGGTGACCGCAGCGTCGCCGCCGGGCACGACGGTCGTGAACGCGCTGTCGCCGTTCCAGCCGTCGACCTCGGCGCCGGCGTCCACCGACACGATGTCGCCGGGCGCGAGCACGCGCTCACCGGGGATCCCGTGCACGATCTCGTCGTTCACCGACACGCACAGCGTGTGGCGGTAGCCGGGCACGAGCTGGAAGTTCGGGATTCCACCGCCGTCACGGATGGTGCGCTCGGCGATCGCATCGAGTTCACCGGTGGTGGTTCCCGGACGGATGGCTGCACGGACGGCGTCGAGCGCCTCGGCGGTCAGCAGACCCGGCCGGACCATCGCCCGGAGCTCGTCCGGGGTCTTGTAGATCGAGGGCTTCTTGAACCGCACCACGCTGGTCAGACGGTCGCGGAGAGCCCGCGGCCCGCCAGTGCCGTCTGGATGCGGTCGCCGACCTCGTCGATGGCACCGAGGCCGTCGACGTCGACCACGAGGCCACGCTCGCCGTACGCCGCCACGATGGGCGCCGTCTGCTCGGCGTAGACCTGCTGGCGACGACGGATCGTCTCCTCGTTGTCGTCGCTGCGGCCCTGGTCCTCGGCCCGCTTGAGCAGGCGACCGACGAGCTCGTCCTGGTCGGCGACGAGCTGCACGACGGCGTCGATCCCGGTGCCCTGCTCAGCGAGCAGTGCGTCGAGGTACTCGACCTGACCGACCGTGCGCGGGTAGCCGTCCAGCAGGAAGCCGTGCTCGGCATCGGGCTCCTGCAGGCGGGACTTCACGAGCTCGTTCGTCAGGGAGTCCGGCACGTAGTCGCCGGCGTCCATGATCGCCTTCGCCTGCACACCGAGGGGCGTGCCCTCTGCCACGTTCTTGCGGAAGATGTCCCCGGTCGAGATCGCGGGGATCCCGAAGGACTCGGCGACGCGGCCGGCCTGGGTGCCCTTCCCGGCTCCGGGAGGTCCGACGATGATGAGACGTGCGCTCAACGGAGAAGCCCTTCGTAGTGACGCTGCTGCAGCTGCGAGTCGATCTGCTTCACGGTCTCGAGACCGACACCCACGATGATGAGGATGCTCGCGCCACCGAACGGGAAGTTCTGGTTCGCGCCGAACAGCGCCAGTGCTGCCAGCGGGATGAGCGCGATGAGACCGAGGTAGAGCGAACCGGGCAGCGTCACCCGGGTGAGGACGTAGTCGAGGTACTCGGCGGTCGGACGACCGGCACGGATGCCGGGGATGAACCCGCCGTACTTCTTCATGTTGTCGGCGACCTCTTCGGGGTTGAAGGTGATCGCCACGTAGAAGTACGTGAACCCGACGATGAGCAGGAAGTACAGGACCATGTAGAACCAGTTGTCACCCGAGGTCAGGTTGTTCTGGATCCAGGTCACCCACGCGGCCGGCTCGGAACCGTCCGAGGGCTGGTTGAACTGCGCGATCAGGGCCGGCAGGTACAGCAGCGACGAGGCGAAGATGACGGGCACGACGCCGGCCATGTTCACCTTGATCGGGATGTAGGTGTTGTTGCCGCCGTACGTCCGCCGCCCGACCATGCGCTTGGCGTACTGCACGGGGATCCGCCGCTGTGACTGCTCGACGAACACGACGGCCATCATGATCACGAGTCCGACCAGGATCACGAACAGGAAGAGCTCGAACGACTGCGACTGCTCGATCGCCCAGAGCGCCGACGGGAACTGGGCCGCGATCGACGTGAAGATCAGGAGCGACATGCCGTTGCCGATGCCGCGCTCGGTGACGAGCTCGCCCATCCACATGATGAGGCCGGTACCCGCGGTCAGCGTGACGACCATCAGCATGATGGCGTACCAGCTGTCGTTCGAGATGATCGACGTGCAGGACGCGGAGGCGTTGGTGCCGAACAGGGCGCCGGAGCGGGCGACCGTGATCAGGGTCGTGGACTGCAGCACACCGAGCGCGATGGTGAGGTAGCGCGTGTACTGCGTCAGCTTCGCCTGGCCAGACTGGCCCTCCTTGTAGAGGGTGTCGAAGTGCGGGATGACCACACGCAGGAGCTGCACGATGATCGACGACGTGATGTACGGCATGATGCCGAGCGCGAAGACCGAGAGCTTCAGCAGCGCGCCGCCGGAGAAGAGGTTGATGAGGTCGTAGAGACCGCCGGAGGACGACGCGCTGGCGAGACAGCTCTGCACGGCGGCGTAGTCGACGAACGGTGCCGGGATGTACGACCCGAGACGGAACAGCGCGATGATCGCGAGGGTGAAGCCGATCTTCTTGCGAAGATCAGGGGTGCGCATGATGCGCGCGACCGCTCTGAACACGATGACTCCGAACTTGTGGGACCGGGGCCGTCGATCGCGGCCGGACCGGTTTCGGTCGGCAGGGCCGACCCGGCTGGCGGATGCCGGCCACTGTCAAGGAAACCGTAACGGCGGCCCGTGCGCAAACGCACGGGCCGCCGACGGGGGTTACTGGGAGACGGTGCCGCCAGCAGCCACGATCTTCTCGGCGGCGGACGCCGAGACCTTGTCGACCGTGACCGTGATCTTCACGGTGATGTCACCCTGACCGAGAACCTTGACCTTCTCGTTCTTGCGGACGGCGCCCTTGGCGACCAGGCCCGCAACGGTGACGTCGCCACCATCGGGGTAGAGCTCCGAGATCTTGTCCAGGTTCACGACCTGGTACTCGACCCGGAACGGGTTCTTGAACCCGCGGAGCTTCGGGGTGCGCATGTGCAGCGGCATCTGCCCACCCTCGAAGCCGACCCGGACCTGGTAACGGGCCTTCGTGCCCTTGGTACCACGCCCAGCGGTCTTGCCCTTCGAGCCCTCACCGCGACCAACACGGGTGCGGTCCTTCTTGGCGCCCTCTGCAGGACGGAGGTGGTGCAGCTTCAGCACCTGCACGCGCTCGTTCTTCTCGTCGCTCATGCGTCGACCTCCTCGACCTTCACGAGGTGCGCCACCGTCGCGATGTACCCGCGGTTCTGGGAGTTGTCCTCACGCTCGACCGAACGGCCGATGCGCTTGAGGCCCAGGCTGCGCAGGGTGTCGCGCTGGTACTGCTTCTCGCTGATAACGGACTTGATCTGCGTGATCTTCAGCATCGCCATCACGCACCTGCCTTCTCGGTCGCGGCACGCAGGGCTGCGGCCTCGGCCTGGAGCAGACGGGCCGGGACGACCCGCTCGACGTCGAGGCCACGACGGCTCGCGACGGCGCGGGGCTCCTCGAGCTGCTTCAGGGCCTCAACGGTCGCGTGCACGATGTTGATGGTGTTCGACGAGCCGAGCGACTTGCTCAGGACGTCGTGGATGCCGGCGCACTCGAGCACGGCGCGGACCGGACCACCGGCGATGACACCGGTACCGGGGCCCGCCGGACGCAGGAGGACGACGCCAGCGGCGGCTTCACCCTGCACCGGGTGCGGGATCGTGTTGCCGACGCGGGGGACGCGGAAGAAGTTCTTCTTCGCCTCTTCGACACCCTTGGAGATCGCCGTGGGGACCTCCTTGGCCTTGCCGTAGCCGACGCCCACGAGGCCGTTGCCGTCACCGACGACGACGAGCGCCGTGAAGCTGAAGCGACGACCACCCTTGACGACCTTCGAGACGCGGTTGATGGTCACCACGCGCTCGAGGAACTGGCTGTCGCCACCGCGGTTGTTGCGGTCGCGGCCCTGCTGACGGTCACGACCGCCACCACGACGGCCACGGTTGTCAGCGGAGTCGCGGTTGTTGGACGCGGAGCCCGCGGCGGTCTCGACCGGACGCTCGGCGACGGCAGGTGCCTCCGCCTCCTTGCCGGTCTTGGCGCCCTCGGTGGTCGCCTCGGCGGTTGCGTCGGTGGCCGTGGCCTCCGTGCTCGCCTCGGTGGTCTCCGTGGTCTCGACAGCCTCGGTCTCCGTGGCCTCGACGGCCTCGGTCTTGGCGTCTTCGTTGGTGTTCGCGTTGTCGCTCACAGGTTCAGCCCTCCTTCACGGGCACCATCGGCGATCGCGGCGACGCGACCGGCGTACTTGCTGCCACCGCGGTCGAAGACCACGGCCTCGACGCCAGCCGACTTCGCGCGCTCGGCGAGGAGCTCACCGACGCGACGGGCCTTGGCGGTCTTGTCGCCGTCGAACGAGCGGAGGTCTGCCTCCATCGTCGAGGCGCTTGCGAGGGTGTGACCCTTCGAGTCGTCGATGACCTGCACGAACACGTGACGCGACGAGCGGGTGACGGCGAGACGGGGACGAGCCTCGGTGCCGGTGATCTTCTTGCGGAGACGGTTGTGACGACGCGCCTTGGCGGCCGCCTTGCTCTTGCCTCGTGTCTTGAGGAGTCCCATGATCACTTACCTGACTTTCCGGCCTTGCGGCGCACGTTCTCGCCGGCGTAACGGACACCCTTGCCCTTGTAGGGCTCGGGCTTCCGGAGCTTCCGGATGTTCGCGGCGACCTCGCCGACAGCCTGCTTGTCGATACCGGCGACGGTGACCTTGTTGTTGCCCTCCACCGCGAAGCTGATGCCCGCCGGCGGCTCGACCGTGATCGAGTGGGAGTACCCGAGGGCGAACTCGAGGTTCGAGCCCTTGGCCGCGACACGGTAACCCGTACCGACGACCTCGAGGCCCTTGGTGTAGCCCTGGGTCACGCCGATGATGTTGTTGGCGATGAGGGTCCGGGTCAGTCCGTGGAGCGAACGCGACTCGCGCTCGTCGTCCGGACGGGTGACGAGGACCTGGTTCTCCTCGACCTTGGCCTGGATGGGCTCCGCGATGACGAGCGCGAGCTCGCCCTTCGGGCCCTTGACCGCCACGTTCTGACCGTCAACGGAGACGGTGACGCCGGCGGGGATGTCGATGGGGAGACGTCCGATTCGTGACATTGTCGATCACCACACGTAGGCGAGGACTTCCCCACCCACGCCCTTCTGCTCGGCTTCGCGGTCGGTCAGGAGGCCGGAGGAGGTCGAGAGGATCGCCACGCCGAGGCCACCGAGGACCTGGGGGATCTCCGTCGACTTCGCGTAGACCCGGAGGCCCGGCTTCGAGACGCGCTTGATGCCGGCGATCGAACGCTCGCGCTCGGGGCCGTACTTCAGGTCGATGGTGAGGGTCTGCCCGACTCGGGCGTCCTCCACCTTCCACTCGCTGATGTAGCCCTCACGCTTGAGGATGTCGGCGATGTTCTTCTTGAGCTTGGAGCTCGGGAGCGCGACTGCGTCGTGGTGCGCGGAGTTCGCGTTCCGCAATCTGGTCAGCATGTCTGCGACCGGATCGGTCATCGTCATGATGTTCGTCCATTTCTCGCCTGGTTTCGACACCCGTTCCACGAATGCCGACCTGAGCGATCGAGTGATCCCGGGGCGGTTCCCCGAGATCGGTGTGTTCGTGCGTGCGGGCCGGAGGACGTGAATCCTCCGGCCCGCACCGCCCGAAGTAGTTTAGACCGTCTGCTCGTTGGAGCGGAACGGGAAGCCGAGCTGGCGGAGCAGCGCGCGTCCCTCGTCGTCCGTCTTCGCGGTGGTGACGACAGTGATGTCGAAGCCGCGGACACGGTCGATGCGGTCCTGGTCGATCTCGTGGAACACGGACTGCTCCGTGAGACCGAACGTGTAGTTGCCGTTGCCGTCGAACTGCTTGTCGCTGAGACCGCGGAAGTCGCGGATGCGGGGCAGTGCGAGCGTCACCAGGCGGTCCAGGAACTCCCACGCGCGGTCACCACGGAGGGTGACGTGCGCGCCGATGGCCTGACCCTCGCGCAGCTTGAACTGTGCGATGGACTTGCGGGCGATGTTGACCTGGGGCTTCTGACCCGTGATCGCCGTGAGGTCCTTGATGGCCCCCTCGATGATCTTGGAGTCACGAGCGGCCTCGCCGACACCGGTGTTCACGACGACCTTGACCAGGCCGGGGACCTGGTTGACGTTCGCGTAACCGAACTGCTCGGTGAGGGCCGTCTTGATCTCGGCCAGGTACTTCTGCTTGAGGCGCGGCTGGATCTTGCCAGCGGACGCAGCAGTCGTGTCAGTCATCAGAGCTTCTCACCAGACTTCTTCGCGTAGCGGACACGGACGGTCTTCTTGACGCCGTCCTTCTCCACCTCTTCGGTGCGGAAGCCGACACGCGTCGGCTTCTTCGTCTTCGGGTCGACGAGTGCGACGTTCGAGACGTGGATCGAGGCTTCGTGCTGCTCGATGCCACCGGTCTTCGAACCACGCTGCGTCTGACCGACGCGGACGTGCTTCGTGACGAAGTTCACGCCCTCGACGACGACGCGGTTCTTGTCCTTGAGGACCTCGATGACCTTGCCCTGCTTGCCACGGTCGCCGCCACGCTCCTGCGTCGCGCCCGTGATGACCTGGACGAGGTCACCCTTCTTGATGTTCGCCATGGCTTACAGCACCTCCGGCGCGAGCGAGATGATCTTCATGAACTTCTTGTCACGGAGCTCGCGACCGACCGGACCGAAGATGCGCGTACCGCGCGGGTCGCCGTCGGCCTTGAGGATCACTGCCGCGTTCTCGTCGAACTTGATGTAGGAGCCGTCCTGACGACGGGTCTCCTTCTTGGTGCGAACGATGACTGCCTTGACGACGTCACCCTTCTTCACGTTGCCGCCGGGGATGGCGTCCTTCACCGTGGCGACGATGACGTCACCGAGGCCGGCGTAGCGACGACCCGAGCCACCGAGCACGCGGATGGTCAAGATCTCCTTGGCACCCGTGTTGTCGGCGACCTTCAGGCGGGATTCCTGCTGAATCACTGCTGTCTCCTATTCCGAAGCAGGCCGAGGCCTACTTGGCCTTCTCGAGGATCTCGACCAGGCGCCAGCGCTTGGAGGCGCTGAGGGGACGGGTCTCGCTGATCACGACGAGGTCGCCGACACCAGCGGTGCCGAGCTCGTCGTGGGCCTTCACCTTGGACGTACGACGGATGATCTTGCCGTAGAGCGCGTGCTTCACGCGGTCCTCGACCTCGACCACGATGGTCTTGTCCATCTTGTCGCTCGTCACGTAGCCGCGACGCGTCTTGCGGTAGCCGCGAGTGAGGGCGGCGGAGTTCTTCTCTTCGTTCGCCATTACTTCTCCTCGGCGGTCTCGGCCTCGGTCGACTCGGCCGGCTTGTCAGCCTTCTTCGTCGTCTTCTTGGCCTTGGGGGCGGTCTCGACGGGCGCGGGAGTGGCACGGATGCCGAGCTCGCGCTCGCGGAGGACGGTGTAGATGCGGGCGATGTCGCGCTTGACGGCACGGAGACGACCGTGGCTCTCCAGCTGGCCGGTGGCCGACTGGAAGCGGAGGTTGAAGAGTTCCTCCTTGGCCTTCTTCAGCTCGTCAGCGAGACGCTCGTTCTCGAACGTGTCGAGCTCCGTCGGACGGAGCTCCTTGGAACCGATCGCCATTATGCGTCGCCCTCCTCGCGCTTGATGATGCGTGCCTTGAGGGGCAGCTTGTGGATTGCACGAGTCAACGCCTCACGGGCGATCTCCTCGCTGACGCCGGAGAGCTCGAAGAGCACCCGGCCCGGCTTCACGTTCGCGACCCACCACTCGGGCGAACCCTTACCGGAACCCATGCGGGTCTCGGCGGGCTTCTTGGTCAGCGGACGGTCCGGGTAGATGTTGATCCAGACCTTGCCACCACGCTTGATGTGACGCGTCATGGCGATACGAGCGGACTCGATCTGACGGTTGGTCACGTACGCCGGGGTGAGGGCCTGGATGCCGTAGTCGCCGAAGCTGACCTTGGTACCACCGGTGGCCTGACCCGAACGCTTCGGGTGGTGCTGCTTGCGGTGCTTGACTCGACGGGGAATAAGCATGGTTACGCCTCAACTCCTGCGCCGGCCGGCGCGTCCTGCGGGGCCTGCTGCGGACGACGGTCACCGCGGTCGCCGCCACGACGGTCGCCGCCACGGTCGCCACGCTCACCGCGCGGGCCGCCACGACGCTCCGGGCGCGACGAACGCTGGTTCGCCTGCTCGCGAGCGAGCTCCTTGTTCGTGATGTCGCCCTTGTAGATCCAGACCTTCACGCCGATGCGGCCGAACGTGGTCCGGGCCTCGTAGAAGCCGTAGTCGATGTTCGCGCGCAGGGTGTGCAGCGGCACACGGCCTTCGCGGTAGAACTCCGAACGCGACATCTCGGCGCCGCCGAGACGACCCGACACCTGGATGCGGACACCCTTGGCGCCGGCGCGCTGTGCACCCTGCAGGCCCTTGCGCATGGCGCGACGGAACGCGACACGAGCGGAGAGCTGCTCGGCGATGCCCTGCGCGACGAGCTGGGCCTCGGTCTCGGGGTTCTTGACCTCGAGGATGTTCAGCTGGATCTGCTTCTTGGTGAGCTTCTCGAGCTCACCGCGAACGCGCTCCGCCTCGGCGCCGCGGCGGCCGATGACGATGCCCGGACGAGCCGTGTGGATGTCCACGCGGACACGGTCACGGGTGCGCTCGAGCTCGATGCGTGCGACGCCGGCGCGGTCGAGGGTCTTCTTCAGGTACTCGCGCACCTTGATGTCCTCGGCCACGTAGTCGGCGTAGCGCTGACCGGCCTTCTTGCTGTCGGTGAACCAGTGCGAGACGTGGTCCGTCGTGATCCCGAGACGGAAGCCGTACGGGTTGACCTTCTGGCCCATTACTTGCTCGCCTTCTTGCTCGTCGCGGCAACCTCGGCCTCGTCGGGCGTCGCGAGGACGACCGTGATGTGGCTGGTGCGCTTGTTGATGCGGAAGGCGCGGCCCTGGGCGCGCGGCTGGAACCGCTTCAGGGTCGTGCCCTCGTCGACGAAGACGCGGCTCACGTAGAGGTCGCGCTCGTCGAGGAAGCTGTTCGTCGAGTCCGCCTTGACCCGTGCGTTCGCGATCGCCGAGGCGACCAGCTTGTACACGGGCTCCGAAGCGCCCTGGGGGGCGAACTTCAGGATGGCGAGGGCCTCGTGGGCCTGCTTGCCGCGGATCAGCTCGATGACGCGACGGGCCTTCTGAGGCGTGACGCGGATGTGTCGCACGCGTGCGATCGACTCCACCATTTCGTTCCTCCTCTGCGTCGCCGCCTCAGCGGCGACGGCCCTTCTTGTCGTCCTTCACGTGACCACGGAAGGTGCGGGTCGGCGCGAACTCGCCGAGCTTGTGACCGACCATCGACTCGGTGACGAACACCGGGATGTGCTTGCGGCCGTCGTGGACGGCGATCGTGTGCCCGAGCATGTTCGGGACGATCATCGACCGACGCGACCACGTACGGATCACGTTCTTGGTGTTGGCCTCGTTCTGCGTGACGACCTTGCGGAGCAGGTGCTCGTCGACGAAGGGGCCCTTCTTCAGACTGCGTGGCATCTTCTGAACTCCTACTTGCGCTTCTTGCCGGCGTTACGGCGACGGACGATGAGCTTGTCGCTCGGCTTGTTCGGCTTGCGCGTACGGCCCTCGGACTGGCCCCAGGGGCTGACCGGGTGACGACCACCGGACGTCTTGCCCTCACCACCACCGTGCGGGTGGTCGACCGGGTTCATGGCGACACCACGGACGGTCGGGCGGACGCCCTTCCAGCGCATGCGGCCGGCCTTGCCCCAGTTGATGTTCGACTGCTCGGCGTTGCCGACCTCGCCGATCGTGGCGCGGCAGCGTGCATCGACGTTGCGGACCTCGCCCGACGGCAGACGGAGCTGCGCGTAGGGGCCGTCCTTGGCGACGAGACGCACCGAGGCGCCGGCGGAGCGGGCCATCTTGGCGCCGCCACCGGGGCGGAGCTCGATGGCGTGCACGACGGTACCCACGGGGATGTTGCGCAGCGGCAGGTTGTTGCCGGGCTTGATGTCGGCGCCGGGGCCCTGCTCGATGACGTCGCCCTGCTTCAGCTTGTTCGGCGCGATGATGTACCGCTTCGTGCCGTCCACGTAGTGCAGGAGCGCGATGCGCGCAGTGCGGTTGGGGTCGTACTCGATGTGAGCGACCTTGGCGTCGACGCCGTCCTTGTCGGAGCGACGGAAGTCGATCACGCGGTACTGGCGCTTGTGGCCACCACCGATGTGACGCGTGGTGATACGGCCGGAGCTGTTGCGACCACCGGTCTTCGGCAGCGGACGAAGCAGTGACTTCTCCGGAGTCGAACGGGTGATCTCAGCGAAGTCGGCGACCGACGAGCCGCGACGACCGGGGGTCGTCGGCTTGTAGTTACGAATAGCCATGATTTATCCCTCTGGTCCTCAGCCGACAGCCGTGAAGATGTCGATCGAACCGGACTTGAGCGTCACGATGGCGCGCTTGGTGTCCTTGCGCTTGCCGAGACCGAACTTGGTGCGACGGGTCTTGCCCGGGCGGTTCAGCGTGTTGATGCTCGCGACCTTGACGTCGAAGATCTTCTCGATGGCGAGCTTGATCTCGGTCTTGTTCGAGCGGGGGTCCACGATGAACGTGTACTTGCCCTGGTCGATGAGCGCGTAGCTCTTCTCCGAGACGACCGGCGAGATGATGACGTCGCGCGGGTCCTTGTTGAAGCCGCTCATGCGGTGATCTCCTTCGCGGTCTTCGACGCGATGAAGGCGTCGAGGGCGCTCTTGCTGAAGACGACGGCGTCCGAACGCAGCACGTCGTAGGCGTTGAGCTGGCCGTACGAGAGCGCGTGGACGTTCGACAGGTTGCGGATCGACTTGAGCGTCAGCTCGTCGTCCGTCTCGAGCACGACGAGCACGTTCTTGACGGGCGCGACCTTCTCGAGGAGCGTGCGGGCGGTCTTGGTCGACGGCAGTTCAGCCGCGACGAAGCCCTCCACAGCGGAGATGCGGCCACCGCGGGCGCGGTCCGAGAGCGAGCCGAGCAGAGCAGCGGCGATCATCTTCTTCGGGGTGCGCTGCGAGTAGTCGCGCGGGGTCGGTCCGTGGACGACGCCACCGCCGGTGTGCTCCGGAGCACGGACGGAACCCTGACGGGCGCGGCCGGTGCCCTTCTGCTTGAACGGCTTGCGACCGGCACCGCGGACTTCGCCACGGTTCTTGGTCTTGTGGGTGCCCTGACGCGCGGCTGCGAGCTGCGCGGTGACGACCTGGTGGATCAGCGGGACGTTGGTCTCGACGTCGAAGAGAGCTGCGGGGAGCTCGACGGTGCCGGACTTGGCACCCGATGCGTCGAGGACGTCGATCGTGGTTGCGGTCGTGGTGGCCATGATCACTTACCCTTCACGGCGGTGCGGACGAAGACGGAGCGGCCACGAGCACCGGGGACGGCGCCCTTGACGAGCAGCAGACCCTTCTCGGCGTCGACGGCGTGCACCGTGAGGTTGAGGACGGTCACGCGGTCGCCACCCATACGACCAGCCATGCGCATGCCCTTGAAGACGCGCGACGGGGTCGAGGAAGCACCGATCGAGCCGGGCTTGCGGTGGTTGCGGTGCGCACCGTGCGAGGCGCCGACGCCGTGGAAGCCGTGGCGCTTCATGACACCGGCGAAGCCCTTGCCCTTGGAGGTACCGACGACGTCGACCTTCTGGCCCGCCGTGAACGTGCCGTCCACGGTGAGCTCCTGGCCGAGCGTGTACTCAGCGGAGTCGTTGGTACGGATCTCGGTGAGGGTGCGACGCGGGGTCACGCCAGCGGCCTCGAAGTGGCCAGCGGCCGGCTTGTTGACCTTGCGCGGGTCGATGGCACCGGCGGCGATCTGGATCGCCTCGTAGCCGTCGCGCTCCGCGTTGCGGATCTGGGTGACCACGTTCGGGCCGACCTCGATCACGGTGACGGGGATGAACTTGTTGTTCTCGTCCCACACCTGGGTCATCCCGAGCTTCTTGCCGAGGAGGCCCTTGACGGTCTTGGTTGAGTTCGCCATTGGTCAGCCCCCTTACAGCTTGATCTCGATGTTGACGTCTGCCGGCAGGTCGAGTCGCATGAGCGAGTCAACGGCCTTCGGCGTCGGGTCGACGATGTCGATGACCCGCTTGTGCGTGCGCTTCTCGAAGTGCTCGCGCGAGTCCTTGTACTTGTGAGGGGAACGGATCACTGCGATCACGTTCTTCTCGGTGGGGAGCGGCACCGGGCCGACCACGGTTGCACCGGCACGGGTCACCGTGTCGACGATCTTCCGGGCCGACGTGTCGATGACCTCGTGGTCATACGACTTGAGCCGGATGCGGATCTTCTGTCCCGCCATGTGTCTCTTGTCCTCTCTGCGCCGCGCACCCTCTGGCCGCCTGACGCCGCTCGGTTCCGCATTCCTGCGGACCGTGCTGTTTTCCTGAACCAACCGGCCGCATCCACTGGGGATGACCGCTGTTCACCTGTCAACCTCGCGGGCGACCGTGGCCGTCCAGCGTGGGCAATCGACTGCCTCGTGCTCCGGGCGCAGCAGTGGTACACCGCGTCCGTCACCCTTCGGGGAGTCGTGTTCTGCTGCCTGCGGCCCAACCCAGCCCTGCTGAACAAGGGGGTTGTGCACTGCCAGAGCAGTGATCCTGTGGGCGTACACCCACGGGGAATTCGGAACCGGACAAGTCTCGCATAGCCCCGGCCCACGTGCAACCCGGGCGTGTCGCGAATTACCGGGCGTGTCACGCGGGCTCGCTTGCCCGGATCCACGCGGATCGGACGGCCTGGAGGCCCGGCTCGGCCCCGCAACGCGACGCACCCTCCGGACGGGGTCCGGAGGGTGCGTCGACACGGGTCAGGAGACCGTCACTCGGCGGTCACCGGGGGCACGAACCACGGCGGGAAGACGGCCACTCGCGGAGCGTGTCCACCGTGGTCGGCGAGCACGGCGCGGACGGTCTGCCGGGCCTTGTCGTTCGGGACGCCGATGACCGCGACCGACGTGAACGGCACGCTCGGTCCGGCGAGCAGCTCGAGGCCGTGCATCTCCGGGTCCGTGAAGTCGGTGCGACGGATCAGGTTCGTGCCGGCGTCGGGACCGACGGCGAACCGGACGTCGTCGGCGTCGGCGTCCTGGTCGGCGACGATCACCGAGGCACCGAACGCGGAGACCGGCACGACGAGCACGACGTAGTCGATCGCCCGGGTGCGGCGGGCGGCGTCCGACCAGCGCTCGCCCTCGGCGCCCGTACGGAGCTCGTCCCAGCGGGTGGCGTCGGGCGACAGCGTGAACGGCACGTGGCCGGCGATCGAGGAGCCGTCGGGCGCCTCGGCCTCGGCGCGGGCGGCGCGGGTGTCGGCGGAACTGACGTCCACGACCGGCTCGGCCTGGTCGGACGCCAGGATGGCGCCGGCACCGACGATGCCGTCGAGGTTGTCGATGTGGGTGACGTGGTGGGCGCGGAGCGCTGCGAACTCACGTGCTTCGGGCAGGTCGGCGGACGACGAACGGAGCGACGTCGGCGACCGGAGCGACGTCCCGGGCCCGGAGGCCGGCGGGTCGACGCGCAGGTTGGTGGTGATGCGGGTCCGGCGGGGTGCCGGGGTGGCTGGGATCTCCGACGCCTCGCGCTGCCGGGGTGCGCAGATGTCGCAGAGCTCGGTGGGGAATCCGTGGATGCACTCGTCGGTCACGACTGTTGTGGGTCCTTCCGTGCCGTGTGGGGGTGGTCCGGCACGTCGACCAACGCTACGTCATCCGGACGGCCCCCGGGTCATTGTCGGTAGAGCAGTGCCCGGACCTCGGCCTCGGCGGACGCCAGGCGGTTCGGATCGATGGTCTCGCCGTGGTCGTACGCGTCGAGCAACCGGGGGTCGATGTAGCTCTGCCGGCACACCGTCGGGGTGTTGCCGAGTTCGTCGCTGGCGGCCTTCACGGCGTGCGAGACGGCCTTCTTCCGCTTGGCCTGGGACGACTGCGGTCCGGTCTTCGCCAGGTCGACCGCGGCCGCGACCGTCCCGTGCAGCGTCCGGAAGTCCTTCGCGGTGAACTCGTCGCCCGCGCGTTCCTTCACGTACGCGTTGATGTCCTCGGCGGAGAGCGGCTCCCACTCCGCACCGCGACGCTCGCGGAACGAGAGCAACCGCGCGTTGGGCCCGCGACGCTTCATGCCGGCGATGACCCGCGCGAGGTCGTGGTCGTGGATCGACGACGACCACTCCTGCCCGCTCTTGCCGGGGAAGTCGAGCTCGATGTCGTCGCCCGACACGTGGGCGTGCGCGCACAGCAGCGTGGACAGCCCCCGACTGCCGTGCTCGGTGGCGTACCGCTCGGACCCGACCCGGAGGGACCCCTGGTCGAGCATGCGGAACGCTGCGCCCAGCGCACGGCGGCGGTCCGGCTCGGGGCGACGGAGGTCCTGCGTGACACCGCGGCGGGCGACCGGCAGGGACTCCGCCAGTGCCAGCGCACGGTCGTACTTGATCCGGTCCATCCGTTCACGCCAGGACGGGTGGTACATGTACTGGCGGCGCCCCGCACCGTCCGTACCCGTGGCCAGGATGTGGCCGTTCTCGTACGGGGAGATCCAGACGTCGTCCCACGCCGGCGGGATCACGAACTCCTCGAGTCGACGGCGCTCGTCCGGATCGGTCACGGTGTTGCCGTCGGGGTCGCGGAACGAGAAACCGCGTCCGGAACGGACGCGGTGGTAGCCGCGACCGGACGTCGCGGATCTGCGGAGGCGGGTCACGCGGTCGAGCCAACTCCGTGACGCCTGTGACGGGTCACGGGGCGGACAGGAGGCCCGTTTCGGGCGCCGCCCCGGGCCTCCTGTCCGGCGCCCTGTACGGCCCGCCAGTGGCCGCGTACGACGAAGCGGGGCCGGGCCCGAAGGCCCGACCCCGCTGCCGCAAGGAACCGGAGTTACTTGATGATCTTCTCGACCGTACCGGCACCGACCGTACGACCACCCTCGCGGATGGCGAAACGGAGGCCCTCTTCCATGGCGATCGGCTGGATCAGCTCGACCGTCATGGCGACGGTGTCACCGGGCATGACCATCTCGGTGCCCTCGGGCAGCGTGATGACGCCGGTGACGTCCGTGGTGCGGAAGTAGAACTGCGGGCGGTAGTTCGCGTAGAACGGGTTGTGACGCCCACCCTCGTCCTTGGTCAGGATGTACGCGTTCGCCTGGAACTCGGTGTGCGGCGTGACCGAACCCGGCTTCACGACGACCTGGCCGCGCTCCACGTCCTCGCGCTTGAGGCCACGGATGAGCAGACCGGTGTTGTCACCGGCGACCGCCTGGTCGAGCAGCTTGCGGAACATCTCGATGCCCGTGACGGTGGTCTTCTGCGTCGCGCGGATGCCGACGATCTCGACCTCGGCGTTCAGGTTGAGCGTGCCACGCTCGACGCGACCGGTGACGACCGTGCCACGACCGGTGATCGTGAAGACGTCCTCGATCGGCATCAGGAACGGCTGGTCGGTGGCGCGCACCGGGTCCGGCACGTGCTCGTCGACCTGGGCCATGAGGTCCTGGACCGACTTGACCCACTTCTCGTCGCCCTCGAGCGCCTTGAGCGCCGAGACCTGCACGACGGGAGCGTCCTCGTCGAACTGCTGCGAGCCGAGGAGCTCACGGACCTCGAGCTCGACGAGCTCCAGGATCTCCTCGTCGTCCACCATGTCGGACTTGTTCAGTGCGACGACGATGTAGGGGACGCCGACCTGGCGGGCGAGCAGGACGTGCTCACGCGTCTGGGGCATCGGGCCGTCGGTGGCGGCGACCACGAGGATCGCGCCGTCCATCTGTGCCGCACCCGTGATCATGTTCTTCACGTAGTCGGCGTGACCGGGGGCGTCGACGTGCGCGTAGTGACGCTTCTCGGTCTGGTACTCGACGTGCGAGATGTTGATCGTGATGCCGCGCTGGCGCTCCTCGGGAGCGTTGTCGATCTGCGCGAAGTCGCGGGCCTCGTTGAGGTCCGGGTACTGGTCGTGCAGAACCTTGGTGATCGCCGCCGTGAGCGTGGTCTTGCCGTGGTCGACGTGACCGATGGTTCCGATGTTGACGTGCGGCTTGGTGCGCTCGAACTTGGCCTTGGCCACTGTGGGTCCTCCTCAGGACTCGGAAGCGTCACCCCCGGCCGGCCCTGGATGGGCTCGGGACCGTTGGTGCGCGGTGTGTGTCTGTACTTTACTTGGTGGCGAGGGGCCCGTCGCCGGGCGCCCCCGCCTGTGGAGAAGCGCTGAGCGCTACTCCCCCGCGTTCTTCGCGATGATCTCCTCGGCGACCTTGGCCGGGACCTGGCTGTAGGTCTCGAAGGTCATCGAGTAGACCGCACGACCAGAGGTCTTCGACCGCAGGTCGCCGACGTAGCCGAACATCTCGGACAGCGGCACGCTCGCGCGGACCACCTTGACGCCCGAGGCGTCCTCCATCGAGGCGATCTGGCCACGACGGGAGTTCAGGTCACCGATGACGTCGCCCATGTACTCCTCAGGAGTACGGACCTCGACGGCCATGATCGGCTCGAGGATCGCCGGACCGGCCTTGCGAGCCGCTTCCTTGTAGGCGATCGAGCCGGCGATCTTGAACGCCATCTCGGACGAGTCGACGTCGTGCGCCGCGCCGTCCTTGAGGATGGCCTTCACGCCGACCGTCGGGTAGCCCGCGAGGATGCCGACCTGCATGGCGTCCTGGATACCGGCGTCGACCGACGGGATGTACTCGCGCGGGACACGGCCACCGGAGGTCGCGTTGACGAACTCGTAGACCTTCTCGCTCGTGACCTCCATCGGCTCGAGCGCGATCTGCACCTTCGCGAACTGGCCGGAACCACCGGTCTGCTTCTTGTGGGTGTAGTCGTAGCGCTCGACGATCTTGGTGAGCGTCTCGCGGTAGGCCACCTGGGGCTTGCCGACGCTCGCCTCGACGTGGAACTCACGCTTCATGCGGTCGACGAGGATGTCGAGGTGGAGCTCGCCCATGCCCTTGATCGTCGTCTGACCGGTCTCGGCGTTGAGCTCGACGCGGAACGTCGGGTCCTCTTCGGCGAGCTTCTGGATGGCCGTGGAGAGCTTCTCCTGGTCGGCCTTCGTGTTCGGCTCGATGGCGACCTCGATGACCGGCTCCGGGAACGTCATCGACTCGAGGACGACCTGGTTGGTCGGGTCGCACAGGGTGTCACCGGTGGTGGTGTCCTTGAGGCCGATGACCGCGTAGATGTGGCCAGCGGTCACGTTGGCGACCGGGTTCTCCTTGTTGGAGTGCATCTGGAAGATCTTGCCGATGCGCTCCTTCTTGCCCTTGGTCGAGTTGATGACCTGGGCACCGGACTCGATCGAGCCGGAGTAGACGCGCACGTAGGTCAGACGACCGAAGAACGGGTGCACCGCGACCTTGAACGCGAGGGCCGAGAACGGCTCCGACGCGTCGGGCTTGCGGATGATCTCCTTCTCCTCGTCCTTGACGTCGTGGCCGATCATCGGCGGCACGTCGAGCGGGGACGGGAGGTAGTCGATGACGGCGTCGAGCATCGGCTGGACACCACGGTTCTTGAACGCGGAACCGCAGAGGACCGGGTAGAGCGTGCTGCTGACCGTGAGGGCACGGATGGCTGCCTTGATCTCGGCGACCGAGAAGTCGGTGTCGCCCTCGAGGTAGCGCTCCATGAGGACGTCGTCTGCCTCGGCCACGCGCTCGATGAGCTTCTCGCGGTACTCGGCGGCGCGGTCCTGCAGGTCGGCCGGGATCTCTTCGATCTCGTACTTCGCGCCCATCGCGACGTCACCCTTGGCGTCGCCGCGCCAGGTGAGTGCACGCATCTGGACGAGGTCGACGACGCCTTCGAACGAGCTCTCGGAACCGATCGGCAGCTGGAGCACGAGGGGCTCCGCGCCGAGGCGGTTCACGATGGTGTCGACGGTGTAGTAGAAGTCGGCGCCCAGCTTGTCCATCTTGTTGACGAAGCAGATGCGCGGGACGTCGTACTTGTCGGCCTGACGCCAGACGGTCTCGGACTGGGGCTCGACGCCCTCCTTGCCGTCGAAGACGGCGACCGCACCGTCGAGGACGCGGAGCGAACGCTCCACCTCGACCGTGAAGTCCACGTGACCGGGGGTGTCGATGATGTTGATCTGGTTGTTGTCCCAGAAGCAGGTCGTCGCGGCCGACGTGATCGTGATGCCGCGCTCCTGCTCCTGCGCCATCCAGTCCATCGTGGCAGCGCCGTCGTGGACCTCACCGATCTTGTGCGTGATGCCCGTGTAGAACAGGATGCGCTCGGTCGTCGTGGTCTTGCCGGCATCGATGTGCGCCATGATGCCGATGTTGCGGACCTTGTTCAGGTCGGTGAGCACGTCCTGTGCCACAGGGTTCCTCCGGAAGAGTTGTAGGAGAGGTTGGCGGCCGTCCGGGCGCCGGGGTTCTTGACCACCGGCACCCGGACGGTGCCGGGACTACCAGCGGTAGTGGGCGAAGGCCTTGTTCGACTCGGCCATCTTGTGCGTGTCCTCGCGGCGCTTGACCGCGGCACCGAGACCGTTCGACGCGTCGAGGATCTCGTTCATGAGACGCTCGGTCATCGTCTTCTCGCGACGGGCCTTGGCGTACGAGGTGAGCCAACGGAGCGCGAGGGTGTTCGCGCGGTGCGGCTTGACCTCGACCGGGACCTGGTAGGTCGAGCCACCGACGCGGCGGCTACGGACCTCGAGGGTCGGACGGACGTTGTCGAGCGCCTTCTTCAGCGTCACGACGGCGTCCTGCTGGTTCTTGGCGGAAACGCCCTCGAGTGCACCGTAGACGATGCGCTCGGCGAGGCCCTTCTTGCCGTCGAGCAGGATCTTGTTGACGAGCTGGCTGACGATCGGCGCACCGTAGACCGGGTCGGCGACGACGGGACGCTTGGGGGCGGGACCCTTACGAGGCATCTAACTCAACCCTTCTTCGCGCCGTAGCGGCTACGAGCCTGCTTACGGTTCTTGACTGCCTGGGTGTCCAGGGCGCCACGGATGATCTTGTACCGCACACCCGGGAGGTCCTTCACACGACCGCCGCGGACGAGCACCATCGAGTGCTCCTGGAGGTTGTGGCCCTCACCGGGGATGTAGGCCGTGACCTCGGTGCCGTTCGAGAGCTTGACACGAGCGACCTTGCGCAGTGCCGAGTTCGGCTTCTTGGGGGTGGTGGTGTAGACGCGGGTGCACACACCACGCTGCTGGGGGTTCGCCTTCAGGGCGGGCGCCTTGGTCTTGGTGACCTTCGGCGTACGACCCTTGCGAACCAGCTGCTGAATAGTAGGCAACTGTTCTCCTGGTTCTTCGCTCGTGCTCTCTGGCCGGCGCGTTCCGCCGGCTTCCTCGTCCCACGCTGAGCACCGCCGGACGGCGGGTGTTCGAGTGGGGGACGGAGTGGTCCGGCTGGGCGATCCCGCTCGCCGGACTTTTCGGGCGCGCCCGAGGGCGCACACCCGGTAGAGACTACCCGCGTAACGGGACGAAATCAATCCGGGTCACCCCGGGAACCGACACCGTCATGAGCCGGTGTCGGACGACCCGTTGCCCACTGCCGAGCGGAACGTGGCGCCGTCGCTCGAGAAGCCCGTGACGTACCCGCTCGCGTTCACGTTGAGCGGCCCCGCGGAGGCCGTTCCGGTGCCGGCAGCACCCGAGATGTCGGCCGTGTACTTCGCCCGGCCGGGCGCCGTCGTCGTGATCAACCAGCCGTTCGTCGTCCAGCTGCCGACCCGGACCGTCGGCCGCGTCTCGAGCGTCCACTTCTGGTTCGAGTACGTGTACGCGGGGTTCTGCCCGTACGCGTAGAAGCTGCACCCGGCGGGGGCGGCGTCGGTGGAGGCGATGCAGCCGTCCACCCAGTCGTCCACCGCCCGCTTGGCGGCCTGCTGCCCGGCGGTGGTCAGGGTCGTGGTCATCTGCACCGGGGTCGAGGTCGACCGACCGAACCCGCTGACGCTCGCCGATCCCCCACGGGCCGTGGTCCACTTGCCGCCGTCGAAGGCGACGTCGTACGTGCCGGGCAGCGCGCGGAGGCTCACCGTGCCGTCCTTCGCGGTCTCCACGTTCCGGCCGGCGACGGTGACCGACGCACCGGACGGCCCCCGCACGGCGACGGCGACCGATCCGAGCTCGGGGGCCTGCAGCTCCCAGATCGGGAACACACCCCAGTCCGTCCCGGTCTTGTCCAGCGTGAAGGTCGCAGCGACGTCCTGCCCGCCCTGGCGCAGGTACGCGCGGACCGTCGCGGTGTCGCCGTCCGTCCGCGTCGCGGCGACGCGGTAGCCGGTGACCTTGTCCGATGCCTTCGCGTAGGCGGCTTCGCCGAGCAGCACGTCGGTCTTCTCGCGTTCGATGCCCGCGTCGTCGAGGGCGTCGGCCACGCGTCCGGCCGTCAGGTCGTCGAGGAACGCCCGCACCGGGCGGTCCGCTGAGTGCGAAGAGGAACCGACCGAGTACCCGACGACACCGGCGACGAGCAGCAGGACGACCGCCGTGCCGCCCGAGATGATGCCGATGAGCTGACCGCGGCGGAGCTTCCGGCGAGGACGCTGCGGCACCGGCCCGGGCATCCCGGGGAATCCGGGGGCTCCTCCGCCGGGACCCGGACCGAACCCCTGGGCCGTTGCCCCGGACGTTCCGTCCCCACGGATCGAGGCCACCGGCGGGACGGCACCCCAGCCGCCCTGCTGGTCCGGATCCTGCGCGTGCTGGTCGCTCATCGTTCCCCCGTTGCGTGTGCGTCGTGCCCTGCGAACACTACCGTCCGGCGGGTTCCTCGCCCGCGTTCGTCCGGTTGGGCCCGGAGCGCTCGTCAGGCCCGTCCAGACGTGCCGCCCCGGCCGCGCCCGAGCCGCCATCGGTCCGTGCCTGGTGGCGAGCCATCGTGATCCCGCCGAGCACCGACAGGAGCGCCACCACGACGGACCCGACCACGAACGGCCCGAGGGCGTACCCCGCGGGGAAGACGAGGAGCTCCGTCGCGTCCGAACGGACGAGCGCGTAGCCCACGGCTCCGACGCCGAGCATGACCAGGTAGACCGTGGCCGCGGCCACCAGGGCCGTGACCCCCGGGTTGCCGTCGCGCACGCCGGCCGCGGTCGCGAGGAACACCACCACCGCGCCACCGACCACCATCGCGGGCCCGAGGTACGGGGTGGCGTCGGGCTGCGAGATGACCTCGACGTCGGCGAGCAGGGCTTCGAAGCCCGTGACGGCGATCACGAGCGCGATGAAGAGGACGGACGTCATCGTCGCGATCAACCATCGGGACATGGGCCGATCGTATCGCCGACCGGCTGGTCAGCGAGCGGGTTCGGCGTGGTCCGTGTCGTCCGCGTGCTCGCGACGGTCCGCCCGGTCGGACTGCTCCTGCGCTGCGGCGACCAGGGCGAGCGCGATCGTCGCCGTGATGATCGGGACGGTCTCCGTCATGGGGGCGGGCACGGAATCCGGCATCGTCGCGGCCGTCTCGTCCGTCGCGTCCGCCGCGTCCGTCTCGTCCGCCGCGTCCGTCGGGACGTCGGACTGGAGGCCCGTGGCGGCGTCCGCCTCGGCGGTGCCCTCCGGCTCGTGGTCACGCAGCGCCGGGCCGATGACCGGCAGCACCCCCGTGGTCGCGGCCGGTTCAGCGTGCAGGACCGGCGGCTCGGTGGACACAGATCCGTCGCGCTTCGCCGCGCGGCGCGCTCGGCCCATCTTCACCAGGACGACGACGGCGACGATCGCCCAGATCCCGTTGACGATGGTCGAGGGGACAGCGTGGTGCGCGGCGACGTTGATGGCCACCGCGAGGCCGCCGACGAGGTTGAACAGCTGGTAGAGCGGGCCGTTCGGGATCTTGCCGGTGGAGAACAAGATGTAACCAGCTAAAACGGTTACTGCACCGAACCAACCCAGGAATTCCACGATTCCGACCAACACGCGCGACTCCGGGCACGACGAGGAACGGCCGGTTCGAGCCGACCGTTCGAGAGGGGATGAGCAGCCGCGATCACGGCGTCTGGTGCATCGTAATCACAACGACGGGTGTCGCGGAAGTGGGGTCGGCGTGGCGCGGACGACCCCGGTCCGTGGGGGTCGGGTCAGCCCTTCGCGGCCGTGTCCGAGTCGGCGGTCAGGACGTACACGTAGCCACCGAACGTCCACGTCGTCGCAGCCGCCGCGGCCGGGTCGGTCGAGTCCTGCGAGATGGAGGACGACACCGTGGTGACCAGGAAGAGTCGAGCGCCGTCCTGCATGCCCCCGACGAAGGACAGGGCCTGGTCGAACGACCCGTCGACCGACACGGAGACGGGGATGGCCGAGAAGTTCGCGGCCGAGATCGCCGGGTCGGTCACCGGCCCCGTCGCAGCGCCGGTGGATGCCGCTGTCGGCTCGGGCGTCGCCTCGTCCGTCGCGGAGGCCGACGAGCCCTCGGTGCCCGCGGCAGTCGAGGCCGCGACGGGGGCGGTGTACGCCACAGCGTCGGACGTCGTGATCGCGGACACCTTCACGCCCGCCCGGGCTGCCACGCCGTCGACTGCGCCGTAGAAGGAGGACATGTTCGCACTCGACGGCACCGAGGTGGTGAGCTCCGCGAGTTCCGCCTTCATCGCCGGCAGGGACTTCGCGCGGTCCTTGAGCCGGGCGAGTTCCGCCGCCGTCGTCCGGTTCGTCGCGTCCACCGACACCTGGTCGGTACGGTCACTCGCGGCCTGTGCGAGATGTGGCTGCACGCCGAGGAAGAACCCGGCGAGTGCCACCACGACCATCGCCACGACGGCGAGGAGCATGTTGAGTCGGTTGCGGGTCATCTCACTCGCCCTTGTCCTGGTACTTGCCGTCGAAGGCGGCCTGGTCGACGTGGATCGTCATGTTCACCGTGTACGTGCCCGTCGTCGGGTCGAGCGTGACCGAGTTCGCGGTCGCGTCGACGAAGCCCTTGAGCCCCTTGACGGCATCGAGCCACGATGGAACGGACGGCAGCGTCGGGCTCTGCGCGTCGATGGTCAGGGTCGCGACACGCTGCCCCTGGAGCGGAGTGTCGGCCTGCGCGTAGGTCTCCAGCGGCGTGGCCGAGTCGATCGCGACGCCGGTGATCTCGACTCCCGCCGGGAGCGATGCCTTCAGCGAAGCGAGGTACGGCTGCCAGGCGATCTCCGTGGCCCCGCCGACCGACTGCGCGGCTTCACGCAGCGCGGTACCGGCCTCCGTGTCCCGGACCTCGCGGTAGTTCGCCTGCTGCTGCAGGAGCGACAGGGTCTCGTCCTGCGCGTGGGTCAGGTCGTCGTGGGCCTGGCTGGACAGGAGGCTGGCTCCGGCGGTCGCGATCCCGACCACGATCGCCACGAGGACCACGCCCGCCCACATCCGACGGACGACACGGCTGCTGCGTCGGTCGGCGAGGACCTCGGTGGGCAGGAGGTCGACGCTGGGGCGGCCCCCGACGACGATCTCGCTGGGGGTGGTCCGACGCTGACGCCTGACGCGCTCCGCGGTCTCGGCGGCGACTCGCAGGGCCGGGTCGGGCGCTGCTCCTCGACGGCGACTCCGCCCAGAGCGCGAGGGCTTCGACTTGGTCGACTGGCTCATGCTGCCTTCCCTCCCGCGGCGAGTCCCCATGCCACCGCGATCGATGCGCCGTGCGCGTGCAGGTCCTCGACCCGGATCGACTTCGCGAGCGCGACGTTCGCGAACGGTGCCCCGAACCGGACGGGCGTCCGGGTGAACTCCGAGAGCGCCGCGGCGAAACCGGGGAGCGCAGCTGCAGCGCCGCAGAGCAGGATCTCGCCGACGGGCTCGGCAGGGTGGGTGTTGACGAAGTAGTTGACGGTGTTGCGGAGACTCGACAGTAGTTCGCCCATCGTCTCGCGGACCGCCGCGACCGCGAGCGCGTCGTCGCCGGTCCGCGCCCGCTCGGGATCCATGCCCAGGTGGCGCTTGACGGCTTCGGCCGCTCCCTCGTCGATCGTCAGCCGGCCGGCGAGGAGCCGCGTGATGTCATCGCCGCCGGTCGGCACGATGCGGACGAACTTCGGGACGCCGTCGGTGACGATGACGACGGTCGTCGTGTTGCCGCCACACTCGACGATGGCCACGGTGCCCGGCCTGTTCGCCGGCGCGAGGACACGTGCCAGGGCGAACGGGATGAGGTCGACACCGACCGGCTTGAGCCCGGCGTTCTGGACCGCGCGGACGTTGGCGAGCACGGCGTCCTTCACGGCGGCGACGAGGAGACCGCTCACGGTGGGGCCGTTCTCCCCCGTCTCCTCGCTGGTCGGGTAGAAGTCGAGGATGGCGTCGCCCACGGGCACCGGGAGCATGTCCTGCACCTGGAAGGGCAACGATTCGCGGATCTGCGCGATGGGGGCTTTCGGGACCGTCAGGTCGCGCGACAGCACCCGCTGGTTGCCCATGCCGAGCACGACGTCCTTCGAGCGGAAGCGCCCGAGCGACCAGAGCTGTCGGAGCGCACCCGCGACGGTGTTCGGCTCGAGCACCTCCCCCTGCTTCGTCGCGCCCGGGGGCACGGGCACCTCGGCGAATCGCAGGATCGTCGGTCTCGGCTTGTCGGCGTCCTGGACCTCGACAGCACGGATCGCGGCGGCGCCGATGTCGACGCCCACGATGCTCTTCGACATGGGTGGTCCTTCCGTGACCGTCTTCGGGTCGGTCTGGTGGGTCAGCGCGCGGCGAGGCGTCAGGCGAGTCCGAGGAGGCGCAGGTAGCCGTCCCAGGCGAGGGCACCGACGGCGATGCCGAGCCACACACCCGCGAGCATCCAGGGGCCGAACGGGATCCCGCTGCGACGGCCCGCCCGGCGCACGACCAGGAGGACGACTGCGAAGGTACCTCCGAGCAGGAACGCCGCGAAAGAACCCACTGCGAGGGGTCCCCATCCGAGGTACGCCAGCACGAGGCCGAGCACGCCGGCGAGCTTCACGTCGCCGAGCCCCATCCCGCCGGGCACCGCCAGCGCGAGCACGAGGTAGACGCCGCCGAGGACGACCAGGCCGATGAGCCCCCGGAGCGCGGCGCCCCAGTCGCCGGACGCCGCCGACGCCGCCAGCAGGAGCACCGGCAGCACGATGTAGGCCGGCAGCACGATCCGGTTCGGCAACGTGTGGGTGTCGAGGTCGATGAGCGTCAACGAGATGCTGATCGCCATCAGGTACAGGAGTGCGACGAGCAGGATCGCAGCGTGGATCGTTCCGGGGACGCCGTCCGGCGCCGCCAGCGGCGACCACGGTGCGAGTACCGAGAGCAGCGTCACCGCGACGAACAGGAGGCCCGTGGCGGCTTCGACGAGCGGGTACCGGGCCGAGATGGGCGCGCCGCAGTCGCGGCACCGGGCGCGCAGGACGAGCCAGGAGATCACGGGCACGTTGTCGCGACCTCGGATCTCGTGACCGCATCGGGGGCAGGAGCTGGCCGGCGCGACGACGGACATGCCCGCGGGCACGCGGTAGACGACGACGTTCAGGAACGACCCGATCGCGAGACCGAGCACGCCGACCAGCGCGGCGACGAGGGGCGCCACCGAGGCCAAGGACGCCACGGTCACTTCCCCGTCGGAGTGCCGTCGGCGCGGAAGGCCGTGGCCGACTCGGTCTCGGTCGTCACGCCGTACGTGGTCGAGACCGGCTGCAGGAACTTGGGCGGGGCCGAGGACTTGAGTCTGCTGTCGTACGAGTACGCCTTCGCGTACCCGGTGAGGTACGAACCGTAGGAGGTCCGCACCGAGCCGCGGAACTGCTGCGCGATCGAACCGTAGATCGTCAGGATCCCGAGGTTCGACCCGAACGCACTGTTCTGCACGTTGAAGGTGCCGAGGTTGCTCGCGATGGCGGCATCGATCTCGATGTTCCGGGTCGGGGCGAGGTTGGCGGACGAACCCGACGAAGTGGAGCACGCGCTGCTCGTCCCGGAGGAGCACGAGATGGGGTTGTAGACGGACACTGCTCGCTGCCCCACGAGGCCGAGCATGTCGTCCGAGCCACGCCCGTTCTGGTAGACGATGCTCCCGGTCACGTAGACGAAGTTCTCGGCGGCCAGCGTCATCTGCCCTCCGAACGAACCCGACACGAAGACGTCGCCGTTCCGGCATCCGTAGTACCCGGAGTCACCGAGGCTGCCGGTGAACTCGTTGCTCTTCGGGTAGCCGAGTCCGTTCCCGTAGTCAGAGGTGGTCTTGCCGCTGGCGTCCTTCACGTTCTGCTGGCAGTAGACCGGCGAACCGGCGTTCACGGTCCCGTTCACGGTTCCGCCCGGGGGTGGTGTCGTGTTGGGCGCCCAGTAGTTGGGATCTCCGCTTGCGCTGGGGACCGTCTGCACGAAGACCAGGTTCGACGGCAGGGTCGGGATGACCGCCCCCGCACCCGTCAGCGCCGAGACCGATCCACAGAGTGCGTCGTTCGTGCTGCCGCCGATGATCGTGCCGTTCGCGGCGCCGGAGAGCTGGGTCTTCTTCGTCCACGGTGAGACGACGCGCATCTTGCCGCCGGACAGGAAGGTGATCGACGTCGGCCCGGTGTAGATGCAGCCGGGCTTCGCGACCTTGTCGGGGATGTCCGTCCGTGCCTCCTGCTTCATGTTCGCGTTCGTGCTCGGCATCGGGAGGGTGCCCCTGGTCTCGATCCGACCGCCGTTGAACTTCGTCGAGGTCCGGCACGACGAGTCGACCTTCGTCTCCTTGCTCGTGTAGAAGAAGTCGGCTGCTCCGGTGTCGTACACGGCCCGGTTGAACGTCGCACCGCAGGCGGTGATGACGTCGTTCGTCCGGACGGGGCCGTCGAGCGTGTCGCCCGCTCCGAACTGCACCGCGTCGCAGCTGGTGTAGTAGTTCCAGTTGCTGTCGTTGCGGTGCGCCGAGGTACACCGCGTCGTCGTCGCAGCGCCCGTTGACGTCGTCGCGGTCTCACCGGTGAGGCTGGGGTCCTGCGACTCGTAGTTCGTGAACCACAGGTAGTTCACGAAGCCGTCACCGCGCAGGTCGACGACGAGTGTCCGGGTCGCGGCGTCCGCCTTGCCGGTGACGCGGAGGCGGACCTTGCCGGTGTTCGCGTAGGCGGAGTTGTCGACCTCGTACCGGTAGAACTGATCAGTGCTCCCCACGACCGGTGCCCACGTCCCGCCCACGGTTGTTCCGAAGGCCTTGTTCGCAGTGTCGGTGGAGTACGTGCTCTCGCCTGAGAACGGGGTCCGCACCCCGTACCTCACGTACGCGTTGTCCGCCGCGAGGCGTCCCTGGTAGTCCGACAGGCCGGCGTACGCCGCAGCCATCGCCTTGTTGTAGTCGTCGTCGTTCGACGCCTTCGTCGCGCCACTCGTCGCGGTCGCGACCACCAGCGAGAGCACGATCATGAGCACCGCGCCGAGGCCGATGACCGCGGCGAGCGCCACGCCACGTTCGTCGTCACGGCTGCGGAGGGCACGGACAAGTCGGATGAGCATCATGACTCCGTCGCTGCGCCGTAGTCGAGGTTGCGCAGGTTGATGTTCGCTTCGAAGGTGGTGTCGTTCGCGGTCGTCCCCGTCACGGATCCGACCGTGAGGGCCACGTCGACCGAGCGGATCGAGTCGAGGGTTGCGGCTGTCGGGGTGACGACGCCATCGGCGGCGTTCCGGTAGCTGAACAGGGGGCTGCCGGCGTTCGTCCGGATGACGTCGGCCAGCACGATGGTCTTCGTCGTGCCGGTGAACGTGCAGTACCCGTTCGCCGGGCAGTCGCCGCGCTGGAGCTGCATGCGGAGCTTCGTGCCCTGCGTGTCGATCGTGACCTTGGTGAGCCCGGCCCGGGACGTTGAGAGGTCGACGCCGGAGTAGAACCGCATGCTCGTCGCCGTCGCACTCTCGAACGCCGCCAGGTTCGTCGTCTTCGTCAGCTGCACGCGGGACGCTTCACGCAGGTACCGGCTCACCTGCGTCATGGAGGTCGTGCCCTGCCGCGTGCTGTCGTTGACCGACGAGACCGTCCGCTGGGCCTTGATCATCGAGACGAAGAAGCTCCCGACCAACGTGAGCAGCAGTGACGTGACGAGCATCGCCACGAGGAGCTCGACGAGCGTGATGCCCCGTTGCTCCGAGTGGAGACGACGGATGATCGCCCGCATCAGCTGACCGGCCTGGGATCGACCATCACGGCACCACTCCGGACGGCGCCGTTCGTGACCATCGCGGCGTTCTCGTTCGTGAGGGCGAGGGCGTTCGTCGTGGATCCGGCCGTGTCCCCGGAGTAGATCTTCCAGGTCCCCCACGGCAACGCGATCGACGCAGTGCCCGCTGCGAGCTTCGGGAACTGCAGGGTCATCCCTGCGGCACAGCCCGGGTCGCCGTTCACGGGCGTCGTCGTCTTCGCGGTCAGGAACTTGCCCGCCGTCAGACCCGAGAGCTTGACCGCCCCCATCTGCACGGTGATCGTCGCCTTGTTGTTCAAGGGCTCCGAGGGTGTCCCGACCTTCAACTTCGCATTCGGGGTCGTCCAGGACCCCGGCTCCGGGCTGAGACAGGTCGACGACGAGGTACCCGACGCGTCGACGACGTACGACCCGGCGACCACCCGGTAGCTCCCGTACGGGAACAGCGACGCCGACCCGGCGGTGTTCGGCAGTTGGGTGGTGCCGGAGGTCGGGTTGATGAGCGTCGTCGGCATGTTGGTGGGGAGCATCGCGCCCACGTCCGGGGTGGACGTGTACGTGAACGTGTACTTCGCTGCCATGTCGAAGCTGAACGCCGCAGCCCCGGAGGCGCCCGCAGCGACGGTGATCGTCTGCGATGACGGGCTGACCTGCTGGTTCGAGTCGACGTAGCCGCTCCGAGCGATCTTCACCGAGTACGTGCCGGGATCGACTCCGGAGACGTAGGTGCACCCCTCGTCATCGGTCGCGGGCATGGTGACCCCGTCCGGGCCGGTGACCGTCGGGATGATCCCGGAAACCCCGACGCCGTTCGCGTTCGTGACCCCGATCAGGATCGAACCCGTGCTGTCCGAGTTGATGTTCGTCAGCGGAGCGATGGCGCTCGACATGGTGACCTGCTGCGAGCCCGACGACGATGCACTCGTCTTCCAGCTGACCGTGACGGTGACGGCTTTGTAGGACAGCACGCCTTCGCCGGTGCCGCAGGCCGTCGCGCTTCCCGAGGACCGGGTCCACGACACCTTGCGCGTGAGGGCGAAGGTCTGGTTACCGACCTTCGGCGAATCGGTACCGCTCTTGATGTCGAAGATGCTCGGGAGGTCGCGGAGGCCGTCGATGTCCTCCATCGCGATCGTCGACGCGACCTCTCGAGCACGGGTGTCCTTCGAGAGCACGAGCGAAGCGGTGATGCCGGCGGCGATGCCGGCTGCGATCAGGGCGAAGATCGTCATCGCGACCATCACCTCGATGATCGTGAAGCCGTCCTCGTTGTCGCGTGCGGAACGCAGTCGCTCGGCGATGCGCGAGATCATGGCGTCCCTTCTTGCTGCAGTGGAAGTGCATCAGGGCGGACGGCGACCCACGGGTCAGCGTCCGCCCCGACTGTCGTGTTACGGGGTCTTCTTCGTGAATACGCCAGCGGAGCACTTGCCCTCTGCCACGCCGGTGGAATCGGTGGCACCGAAGGTCTTCTTCGTCGCCGTGCTCGTGCCCTGGATGCAGAAGGCGGTCTTGTCGGCGTTGGCCGTGTAGACCAGCGTGGTGTCGTCTCCGACCGTCGTGCCAGCCTTCTTGTAGTCAGCGGTGGTGATGTCCGTCGCAGTGACGGGGAACGTTCCGTCCCCGTTCGTCGCGATGCTCACGACGGCGGTCTTCGCGTTGGTGACGTCGGACTTGACTGCCGAGTCCTTCGCGTTGTTCTGCACGCCGATGTACACCGGGATGGCGATCGCGGCGAGGATGCCGATGATGATGACGACGACGAGGAGCTCGATGAGCGTGAAGCCCTTCTCGCCGTCCTTCAGGAGACCCTTGCGGCGAGCGTCGAGCTTGCCCATGAGAGCGAAGTACATGGTTGTTTCCATTCTGCGGGGAATGTCGGGGAAATGAGTTCGGGGCTTGCTCGGCCGCCGCAGATCAGCGTATTGGGGGCACATCGAGCGGCCAATCCCGAGAACGGGGGCCATGCTGGGCACAAAACACCCCCAGTGCGGGGGAGGGTCGATATCGACAATGCCCCCGCATGGGGGTGGAATGACTAGGAAGCGTTCTGCACGACGTTGGTGATCTGGAAGATCGGCATGTAGAGCGCGATGATCATCCCGCCCACCACAACGCCAAGGAACGCGATGAGCAGCGGCTCGATCAGCGAGGTGAGGGCGTCGGTGGTCGCCTCGACCTCGGCGTCGTAGAACACCGCGATCTTCTCGAGCATGATCTCGAGGGAACCGGCGTCTTCACCGACCGCGACCATCTGCGTCACCATTGCCGGGAAAACCGATTGTGCGGCGAGCGGCACCGCGATTGATTCACCTTTCCGCACGGCCTCTGCGACATTGTCGAGCGCGTGCTTCACGACGAAGTTGTTCGACACTTCCCCGACGATCCGCAATGCCTGCAGAATGGGAACACCGGCGCCGATCATGTTCGAGAAGTTGCGAGCGAACCGAGCAATGACGATCTTCTTCTGCAGCGGGCCGAAGACCGGCAGTTTCAGGGTGATCGGATCGATGAACGCTCGGACGCGTTCGGTGTTCTTGTTCGCTCGCCACCAGAGCCACGCCAGCACGACGACGATCGCGAGCGGGATCGCGACGTACCGCATGGCGTGCGAGAGGGAGACGAGGATCTGCGTCGGCAGCGGGAGCGTTCCGCCGAGCGAAGAGAACATGTCCTGGAAGATCGGGACGATGAAGATGAGCATGATGGCGACCGCCACCAGTGACATCACGAGCACGACCACCGGGTAGGTCATCGCCGACTTGATCGTCGAGCGGAGCTTGTGCTCCTTCTCGAAGTTCGTCGCGATGGAGTCCATGGCCTGGTCGAGGAACCCGCCGGTCTCCCCCGCACGGATCATGTTGATCATGATCGGCGGGAAGTCGACCGGGTACTTCGCGACGGCGTCGGAGAACGAGACGCCGCGCTCGACGTCGTCACGGACCTTGCCGAGGATGTCCTTGAGCTTCTTGTTCTCGGTCTGGTCGGACAGGATCGTCAGGGTCCGCAGGAGCGAGAGCCCCGAGGTGAGCATCGTCGAGGCCTGCCGCGACATGATCGCGAGGTCCTTGAGGCCGACGCCCTTCTCGAACCCGGGGATCTTGATCTCGGTCTGGAGCCCGGTGCCGGCCTTCGCCTCGGTGACGGCGATCGGTGAGACGCCCATGCCCCGGAGGCGCTGGACGACGGCCCCCTCGGACGCGGCGTCGAGGCGGCCCTTGACGAGCTTGCCGGCGCCGTCACGCCCGCGGTAGTCGAACGCGAGTGACATCAGTAGCCTCCGGAGAACTTGTCGCCGAAGTCGATGCCGCTGGCGGCGATCGCGGCGGCCGAGGAGTCGGACGGGGACTCGACGCGCTGGACGAGCCGGTCGAAGCCCTCTTCGTCGTGCACCTTCTCCATCGCGGCCTTGCGCGAGATGGTGCCGACGTTGACCAGTTCGGCGAGGTCCTGGTCCATGGTGTGCATGCCGAGGTCACGTCCGGCCTGCATGGCGGAGGTGATCTGGTAGGTCTTGCCCTCGCGGATGAGGTTGCCGATGGCCGGGGTGATCGTCATGATCTCGGTGGCGACGACGCGGCCGACGCCGTTGGCCTTCGGGACGAGGGTCTGGCAGACGACGCCCTGCAGGGTGGCCGCGAGCTGGGTGCGGATCTGCCCCTGCTGGTGCGGTGGGAAGACGTCGATGACGCGGTCGATCGTGCCCGGTGCGCTCTGCGTGTGCAGGGTGGCGAACACCAGGTGACCGGTCTCGGCGGCGGTGAGCGCGACGGAGATGGTCTCGAGGTCGCGGAGCTCACCGATCAGGATGACGTCGGGGTCCTGCCGCAGCACGTGCTTGAGCGCCGAGGCGAAGGAGTGGGTGTCGGCGCCGACCTCGCGCTGGTTGATGATCGACCGCTTGTGGTCGTGCATGAACTCGATCGGGTCCTCGACCGTGACGATGTGGTCGGCACGGCTCTCGTTGACCAGGTCGATGAGCGCCGCGAGGGTGGTCGACTTGCCCGAGCCGGTCGGGCCGGTGACGAGGACCAGGCCACGGGGCAGGCCGGCGAAGTCACCGACGTGCGCGGGGATGCCGAGCTGCTTGAGCGTCTTGATCCGGGTGGGGATGATGCGGAACGCGGCGCCCCAGTTGCCGCGCTGCTGGTAGTAGTTCACGCGGAAGCGGTACTCCGGCGACAGCGAGTACGCGAAGTCGAGCTCCTGGTCGTGGTCGAACTGCCCGGCCTGTTCGACGGACAGCAGCGTCCTGAGTGCCGCGATGACCTTGCCACGCGACCACGCGCCTCCGGGCACGGCCGGCCGGAGCGAGCCGTCGACGCGGACGGTGGGCGGGGCGTCGGCCGTGACGTGCAGGTCGGAGGCCCCCTGGTAGACGACCTGCGCAAGTGCGGTGATGAGGTCGGGGTCGGCGACCTCGCGTGCGTGCCGGGCGAAGTCGATGTCACCGGCCGACGCCGCGGCGAGGGCCGGGGTCGGGGTCGGAGCAGGCTCAGCCGGTGTGGCGTGGTGCGCGCCGCTGTAGGCGATGGCCGGCAGCTGCTGGGTCGCCGGCTCGGCGTACCCGTAGGTGGCGGTCGACGACGGCACCGCGGCGGGCGGCGTCGCCGGAGCGGTGGCGGACTGCGCCACGGGCGCAGCGACCGGACCACCCACGGGACCGGCAACGGGACTGGCCACGGCCGTGCCGGTGGGCGTGGGCCACACCGCCGAGTCGTCCGTCAGGTCGTAGACCTGCTCGGGCGGGGTAGCGGCTGCCGCGGCCAGACGCGCGGCACGGCGGGAGCCGACCTCGGCGCCCGGGGTGCCGGGGTGCCATCCGGCGACGGGCTCGTCGCCGGGCATGGTGATGTCGTACACGGAGTCGGTCATCTGCTCGTCCTGTTCCCCGGTCACGCGACGACGCGCAGGATCTCGTCGACGCTCGTCATGCCGAGCTTGACCTTCTCGAAGCCGTCCTGGCGGAGCGTGAGCATGCCCTGCTGCTGGGCGACGCGGCTGATCTCCGCGCTCGAGGCACGACCGACGGCGAGCCGCTCGATCTCCTCGGTCACGGTCATGACCTCGTGCAGGGCGATGCGGCCGCGGTACCCGGTGTTCGAGCAGACGGCGCAGCCGACCGGGGCGAAGAACGCGGGCATCTCGTCGCCGGGGGCCAGGAACCCGAGCGCCCGGAGCTGCTCGATCTCGTACACGGCGGGCGCCTTGCACCGGTCGCACAGCCGGCGGGCGAGTCGCTGGGCGACGACGGAGTCGAGGGCGGACCCGACCAGGAACGGCTCGATGTCCATCTCGGTCAGACGGGTCACGGCCGACGGGGCGTCGTTGGTGTGCAGGGTCGAGAGCACGAGGTGCCCGGTCAGCGACGCCTCGATCGCGATCTGGGCGGTCTCGTGGTCGCGGATCTCACCGAGCAGCACGACGTCGGGGTCGGAGCGGAGGATCGAGCGGAGCGCGGAGGCGAACGTCAGGCCGGCCTTCGGGTTGACCTGCACCTGGTTGATGCCGGCCATCCGGTACTCGACCGGGTCCTCCACCGTGATGACGTTGATCTCGGGCTTCGCCACGGCGTTGAGGGTCGTGTACAGCGTCGTCGACTTGCCCGAACCGGTGGGACCGGTGACCAGGATCATGCCGTACGGCTTCGAGTAGGACCGCTGGTACGCCTGGAAGTTCTGCTCGAGGAGGTTGAGGTCCTTGAGGGTCAGCGAGGTGTTCGTGTTGTCGAGGATCCGCATGACGACCTTCTCGCCCCACACGGTGGGCAGCGTCGCGACGCGGAGGTCGATCTGCCGGCCGCCGTGCCGCACGGACATGCGGCCGTCCTGCGGCTTGCGACGCTCGGCGATGTCGATGTCGCTCATGATCTTCAGGCGGCTGATCACGCCGTTCTGGATGTTCTTCGGCGCGGGCGCCATCTCGTGCAGCACGCCGTCGATGCGGTACCGGATCCGGACCTCGTGCTCGCCGGGCTCGATGTGGATGTCGGACGCGTGGTCCTGGATGGCCTGCGACACCAGCAGGTTCACGAACCGGACGATCGGGACGTCGTCGAGGGCACCGTCGGCGATGTCGACCTGTGCCTTCGAGGTCGTCGACGCTTCTTCCTCGAGCGACGACGTCAGGTCGTTCAGCTCGTCATCGGCGCGCAGGTACCGGTCGAGGGCAGCGACGAGGTCACGCTCCTCCACCTGCAGCGGCTTGATCGCGCGACCGGACGCCGTCCGGGCGTCGTCGATGGCGAGCACGTTCGTGGGGTTCACCATCGCGAGGATGAGCAGGTCGCCCTCGAACCCGACGCCGAGCACACCGTGGCGCCGGCACAGGGCCGCCGGCAGGATCGACACCGCGGTGCCGTCGACGGGGTAGTCGCTCAGCGGGACGGTGCGTGAGTTGTTCGACGCGGCCCGGGCGGTGATGAACTGGGCCTCGCTCACGACGCCCTGGTCGACCAGGCCACGGATGGCGCGCTCGTCGAGGTCCTCGTCACCCGTCATCGCATCGAGGTGCTCGATGGGCAGGGCGCCGTTCAGGATGAGGATCTCGGACAGGGTCGCCATGAGTCCCGTGCCTCCTTGGACTCGCGCACGGCGAGACGTCGTCGGGTGATGCGCCACCAGGGATGTGGCGCCCGACCACGCTACTTCTGGGGCCCTCGCCGACCGCAGTCCCAGAAAGAGGGGGCGGAGGGGGTCCGGCTGCACCCAGAACTGGGGTCCACGACCGGTTCGGCCCCGGTCCGGGGGACGCCTCGGCCGGTTCGCGGTGGCCATCGGAGGGTGCATGTCCGCCAGCCTCCCGGACCCCGCGCCGCTCCCGGAGCCATGGCGAGCAGTCCGTGGAGAACGTCGGCTTCACACGGGGCTGTGGAGGAACGACGCCGCCGTCCGACGCGGGCCGGACAGCGCGGCACCGCGGAATCCCTCTCGACGCGCGCCCCCACCCGGGCACATGATGAGTCATGGACATCACGAGCGTGACCGTGGGGTTGCCCGTCAGCGACATCGAGGCGTCCTGCCTCTGGTACGGCGCGGTCTTCGAGCGCACCGAGCCGGACCTCGAGCCCGAGGACGGCGTCGCCGAGTACGAGGTCGGCGGCATCTGGATCCAGCTCTACGTCGACGAACAGGCCGAGGAGAACCCGGTCAGCGTCCGATTCGGCGTCGACGACGTCGCCGCGCAGCACGCACGCATCGGCGCGCTCGGCATCGACATCGGCCCCGTCGAGTGCGTCGACGGAGCGGTCGACTGGTTCGACGTCCGCGACCCCGACGGCAACGTGCTGAGCCTGTTCTCGCTGGTCGACGAGACCGGACGCGGTTCCGGCCGCGACAACGGCGCGGGCCGCGCGCTCTAGCCGCGACCCCACGGCGGACGGGAGGCCCGTGGCGGCCCCGCACCGCGCCTCCAGGCCGTCACGGGGTGACGACACGACGAAGGCCCCGCCTCCTTGCGGAGACGGGGCCTTCGTGGGATCACATCAGGCTCAGTTGTACGTGCCCGGCGTGAAGTCGTCCGACGAGAAGCTGTCGAAGTCGACGAAGCTCAGGTCGGCGTCCGAGAACGACGAGTCGTCAGCGAAGATGCGGTTGGGGTACCGCTCCGCCTTCGCCTCTTCGGTCGCGTTCACGTCCACGTCACGGTACCGGCTGAGGCCCGTCCCGGCGGGGATGAGCTTACCGATGATGACGTTCTCCTTGAGGCCGACGAGGTGGTCCTGCTTGCCCTCCATGGCCGCCTGCGTGAGCACGCGGGTGGTCTCCTGGAAGGAAGCGGCGGACAGCCACGACTCGGTCGCGAGGGACGCCTTCGTGATGCCCATGACCTCCTGGCGAGCCGAGGCGGTCTTGCGACCCTCCTGCAGCGCCGCACGGTTCAGCGCGTTGTAGCGCGACCGGTCGACGAGCTCACCCGGAAGCAGGTCGGTGTCGCCGTGGTCGACGACGGTGACCTTGCGGAGCATCTGGCGGACGATGACCTCGATGTGCTTGTCGTGGATCGGCACACCCTGCGAGCCGTAGACGTCCTGCACACCGTTGACCAGGTGCTTCTGGACCTCTCGGACACCCTTGACCCGGAGGACTTCCTTCGGGTCGACGGTGCCGGCGATGAACTGCTCGCCGAGCTCGACGTGCTGGTTGTCCTCGATGAGGAGCGTCGCACGCTTGAGCACCGGGTAGATGAACGGCTCGTCGCCGTTGTCCGGCGTGAGGATGATCCGACGACCCTTGTCCGTGTCCTCGACCACGACGCGGCCGGGGGCCTCGGCGATCGGGGACGCGCCCTTGGGGGTACGCGCCTCGAAGAGCTCCGTGACACGCGGCAGACCCTGGGTGATGTCGTCGGCCGAGGCCGAACCACCCGTGTGGAAGGTACGCATCGTCAGCTGGGTACCGGGCTCACCGATGGACTGCGCGGCGATGATGCCGACTGCCTCACCGATGTCGACCAGGTTGCCGGTGGCGAGCGAACGGCCGTAGCACTTCGCGCAGACACCGACGGCCGACTCGCAGGTCAGGACCGAGCGCACCTTGATGCTCTCGACACCGGCTGCCAGCAGCTTCTCGAGGAGCACGTCACCGACGTCCTCGCGAGCCTCTGCCACGACCGTGCCCTGTGCGTCCACGGCCTCGGTGGCCAGGGTGCGGGAGTACACGGTGTTCTCGACGCGCGGGTCGCGGACGAGCTTGCCGTCGGCGTCCACGGTCGCGATCGGCAGCTCGAGGCCACGCGTCGTGCCGCAGTCGTCCTCGCGGATGATGACGTCCTGCGAGACGTCCACGAGACGACGGGTGAGGTACCCGGAGTCCGCGGTACGGAGCGCGGTGTCGGCAAGACCCTTACGAGCACCGTGGGTGGCGATGAAGTACTCCGCCACGGTCAGGCCCTCGCGGTACGAGTTGATGATCGGGCGGGCGATGATCTCGCCCTTCGGGTTGTTCACCAGACCACGCATACCGGCGATGTTTCGGACCTGGAGCCAGTTACCACGAGCACCGGACGACACCATGCGGTTGATGGTGTTGTCGACCGGGAAGTTGTCGCGCATCTCCTGCGCGATCTCGTTCGTGGCCTCGGTCCAGATCTTGATCAGGTCGGCGCGACGCTCGGAGTCGGTGATCAGACCCTTGTCGAACTCGCCCTGCACCTTGGCGGCCTGGATCTCGTAGCCCGCGATGATCTCCTTCTTGCGAGGAGGCGTCACGACGTCCGACAGGGCGACGGTCACACCGGAGCGGGTGCCCCAGTAGAAGCCGGCGTCCTTGATCCGGTCCAGCGCAGCGGCCGTCTCGGTCTTGGAGTAGCGCTCGGCGAGGTCGTTGACGATCGCGGAGAGCACGCCCTTGTCGGTGACCTTCTGGACGAACGGGTAGTTCGCCGGCAGGGTCTCGTTGAAGAGCGCACGGCCCAGGGTCGTCTCGAGCAGCACGGTGTCGCCCTGCTCGTAGCCCTCGGGAGCTTCACCCTCGGCGAAGTGGACACCCGTCATGCGGATCTTCGCCATCGCGTTGAGGTGCAGCGTGTGCTGGTCGTTGGCCAGGATCGCCTCGGCGACCGAGGAGAACGCACGGCCTTCACCGACGGCGCCCTCGCGGACGGTCGTCAGGTGGTGCAGACCGATGATCATGTCCTGTGCGGGCAGGGTCACCGGACGGCCGTCGGACGGCTTCAGGATGTTGTTCGAGGCGAGCATCAGGATGCGGGCCTCGGCCTGGGCCTCGACCGACAGCGGCAGGTGCACGGCCATCTGGTCACCGTCGAAGTCCGCGTTGAACGCAGCACACACGAGCGGGTGGAGCTGGATGGCCTTGCCCTCGACGAGCTGCGGCTCGAACGCCTGGATGCCCAGACGGTGCAGCGTCGGCGCACGGTTCAGCAGGACGGGGCGCTCGCGGATGATCTCCTCGAGCACGTCCCACACCTGCGGACGCGAACGCTCGACCATGCGCTTGGCCGACTTGATGTTCTGCGCGTGCGACAGGTCGATGAGGCGCTTGATCACGAACGGCTTGAAGAGCTCGAGCGCCATCTGCTTGGGCAGACCGCACTGGTGCAGCTTCAGCTGCGGGCCGACGATGATGACCGAACGGCCCGAGTAGTCGACACGCTTGCCGAGCAGGTTCTGGCGGAAACGACCCTGCTTGCCCTTGAGCATGTCGCTCAGGGACTTCAGGGCGCGGTTGCCGGTACCCGTGACCGGACGACCACGACGACCGTTGTCGAACAGCGCGTCAACGGCTTCCTGCAGCATGCGCTTCTCGTTGTTCACGATGATCTCGGGGGCACCGAGGTCGAGCAGGCGGCGGAGACGGTTGTTGCGGTTGATCACACGACGGTAGAGGTCGTTGAGGTCCGACGTGGCGAAACGGCCACCGTCGAGCTGCACCATCGGGCGCAGCTCCGGCGGGATGACCGGCACGACGCCGAGCACCATCGCGGCCGGCGAGTTGCCGGTGGCGAGGAAGGAGCTGACGACGCGCAGACGCTTGATCGCGCGGATCTTCTTCTGGCCCTTGCCCTCGGCGATCTGCAGACGCAGTGCCTCGGCCTCGGCGGCCAGGTCGAACGCCTCGAGCCGGAGCTTGATCGCCTCGGCGCCCATGTAGGCGTCGAAGTAGATCCCGAACCGGTCCTGGAGCTCGTGGAAGACGGCGTCCTCGGGCTTGAGGTCGCCCACCTTGAGGTTGCGGAAGTCCTCCCACACACGCTCGAGACGGGTGATGTCCTCGTCGAACGACTTGCGGACCTGGGACATCTCCTTCTCGGCGGTGTCCTTGGTGCGGCGCTTGACGTCGGCCTTCGCACCCTCTTCCTCAAGGGCTGCGAGGTCGTCCTCGAGCTTCTTGAGGCGGTCAGCGATGATCGAGTCGCGCTGGCCCTCGAGGGTCTTGATCTCGAGACGCATCTCGTTCTCGAGACCCGGCATGTCCGCGTGACGGCCCTCTTCATCGATGTCGATGATCATGTACGCCGCGAAGTAGATGACCTTCTCGAGGTCCTTCGGCGCCATGTCGAGGAGGTACCCGAGGCGCGACGGGACGCCCTTGAAGTACCAGATGTGCGTGACGGGGGCAGCGAGCTCGATGTGGCCCATGCGCTCACGACGGACCGAGGACTTGGTGACCTCGACGCCGCAGCGCTCGCAGACGATGCCCTTGAACCGGACACGCTTGTACTTGCCGCAGGCGCACTCCCAGTCGCGGGAAGGACCGAAGATCTGCTCGCCGAACAGACCGTCCTTCTCGGGCTTCAGGGTGCGGTAGTTGATGGTCTCCGGCTTCTTGACCTCGCCGTACGACCACTGACGGATGTCCTCGGCGGTCGCGAGGCCGATCCGAATGGCGTCAAAGGAAGTTGCTTCGAGCAATGTTCTTCTCTCTTGCTGATTCAGGCTTCGATGTACGGGCGGGATCAGATGTCGTCGACAGAGGACGACTCGAACCGCGAGGAGATGTTGATGCCCAGCTCCTCCGCAGCGCGGAAGACCTCGTCATCGTTGTCGCGCAGGCTGACCGCCTGGCCGTCGGCCGAGAGGACCTCGACGTTCAGGCAGAGCGACTGCATCTCCTTCATGAGGACCTTGAAGGACTCGGGGATGCCGGGTTCCTGGATGTTCTCGCCCTTGACGATCGCCTCGTAGACCTTCACGCGGCCGAGGATGTCGTCGGACTTGATCGTCAGGAGCTCCTGGAGGGCGTAGGCGGCGCCGTACGCTTCGAGCGCCCACACCTCCATCTCACCGAATCGCTGTCCACCGAACTGCGCCTTACCACCCAGCGGCTGCTGCGTGATCATCGAGTACGGACCGGTCGAACGCGCGTGGATCTTGTCGTCGACCAGGTGGTGCAGCTTGAGGATGTACATGTAGCCGACCGAGACGGGCTCCGGGAACGGCTCGCCGGAGCGGCCGTCGAAGAGCTGCGCCTTGCCGGACGAGCCGATCAGGCGCTCGCCGTCGCGGTTCGGGAGGGTCGAGTCGAGGAGGCCCTCGATCTCGCGCTCGTACGCACCGTCGAACACCGGGGTGGCGACCTTGGTGCCGGGCTCGGCGCTGTGCGCTGCCTCCGGCAGGTTCTCGGCCCAGTCCTGGATGCCCTCGACGTTCCAGCCCTGCTTGGCGAGCCACCCGAGGTGGATCTCGAGCACCTGGCCGAAGTTCATGCGGCCGGGGACGCCGAGCGGGTTGAGGACGATGTCGACGGGGGTGCCGTCGGCGAGGAACGGCATGTCCTCGACCGGGAGGATGGTCGAGATGACGCCCTTGTTGCCGTGACGACCGGCGAGCTTGTCACCCGCGGTGATCTTGCGCTTCTGGGCGATGTAGACGACCACGCGCTGGTTGACACCAGAGCCGAGTTCGTCGTCACCGTCCTGCGAGTCGAACACCTTGACGCCGATGATCGTGCCCTCTTCACCGTGGGGCACCTTGAGCGAGGTGTCGCGGACTTCGCGCGACTTCTCGTTGAAGATGGCACGGAGCAGACGCTCCTCGGCGCTCAGCTCGGTCTCGCCCTTCGGCGTGACCTTGCCGACGAGGATGTCGCCGGGGCGGACCTCGGCACCGATGCGGATGATGCCGCGCTCGTCGAGGTCGGCCAGCAGGTCCGGGCTGACGTTGGGGAGGTCACGGGTGATCTCCTCCTTGCCGAGCTTGGTGTCGCGGGCGTCGACCTCGTACTCCTCGATGTGGATCGAGGAGAGCGTGTCGTCCTTGATGAGGTTCTGCGACAGGATCATCGCGTCCTCGTAGTTGTAGCCCTCCCACGGCATGAACGCGACGAGGAGGTTCTTGCCGAGCGCGAGCTCGCCGTTCTCCGTCGCGGGACCGTCGGCGATGACCTCGCCCTGCTCCACGCGCTCGCCTGCGGAGACGATGACGCGGTGGTTGTAGCTCGTGCCCTGGTTGGAGCGGTCGAACTTGCGCAGGTAGTAGGTCTGCGTGCCGCCCTCGTCGAGCTGCAGGGTGACGGCGTCGGCCGAGACCTCGGAGACGACACCGGCCTTGTCGGCGGTGACGACGTCGCCGGCGTCGATGGCCGTGTAGCCCTCCATACCGGTACCGACGAGCGGCGACTCGGAACGGAGCAGCGGGACGGCCTGACGCTGCATGTTCGCACCCATCAGGGCGCGGTTCGCGTCGTCGTGCTCGAGGAACGGGATGAGCGACGTCGCGACCGACACCATCTGGCGCGGGGAGACGTCCATGTAGTCGACCTCGTCCTTGGCGACGAGTTCGACCTCGCCACCCTTCTTGCGGACGAGCACCTTGTCGTCGGCGAAGTGGAAGTCGTTCGTCAGCGGGGCGTTGGCCTGCGCGACGACGAAGTCGTCCTCTTCCGAAGCGGTGAGGTAGTCGATGGTCTTCGTGACCTCGCCGTTGACGACGCGACGGTACGGGGTCTCGATGAAGCCGAAGGAGTTGATCCGACCGAAGGACGCGAGCGAACCGATCAGGCCGATGTTCGGGCCTTCCGGGGTCTCGATCGGGCACATGCGGCCGTAGTGCGACGGGTGGACGTCACGGACCTCGACGCCGGCACGCTCACGGGACAGACCACCCGGGCCGAGGGCCGAGAGACGACGCTTGTGCGTCAGGCCCGCGAGCGGGTTGTTCTGGTCCATGAACTGCGACAGCTGGGACGTTCCGAAGAACTCCTTGATCGCGGCGACGACCGGACGCACGTTGATGAGCGTCTGGGGGGTGATCGCCTCGATGTCCTGCGTGGTCATGCGCTCGCGGACGACGCGCTCCATGCGGGACAGACCCGTGCGGACCTGGTTCTGGATGAGCTCGCCGACGGCGCGGATGCGACGGTTGCCGAAGTGGTCGATGTCGTCCACGTCGAGGCGCAGCTGCACCGGCTCGCCGTCACGGACGCCGTCGATCGTGGTGCGCTCAGCGTGCAGCGACACCAGGTACTTGATCGTCGCGACGATGTCCTTGACGGTGAGCACCGAGTCGGACAGCGGGGCGTCCATGCCGAGCTTGCGGTTGACCTTGTAGCGGCCGACCTTCGCCAGGTCGTAGCGCTTCGGGTTGAAGTAGAAGTTGTCGAGGAGCGCACGCGCGGCCTCGGCAGCGACCTGCTCGCCCGGGCGGAGCTTGCGGTAGATGTCCTTGAGCGCCTCTTCCTTCGTGAGGACGGCGTCCTTCTCGAGGGTCGATTCGATCGACGCGAAGCCCTGGAACTCGTCCATGATCTCTTCGCTCGTCAGGCCGAGGGCCTTGAGGAAGACGGTCACGGACTGCTTGCGCTTGCGGTCGATGCGCACGCCCACCTGGTCGCGCTTGTCGATCTCGAACTCGAGCCAGGCACCACGCGACGGGATGATCCGCGCCGAGTAGATGTCCTTGTCGGAGGTCTTCTCCTGCTGGCGCTCGAAGTACACGCCGGGCGAACGGACGAGCTGCGACACGACGACGCGCTCGGTGCCGTTGATGATGAACGTGCCGCGTTCGGTCATGAGCGGGAAGTCGCCCATGAAGACCGTCTGCGTCTTGATCTCACCCGTCATGTGGTTCATGAACTCGGCGTTGACGTACAGCGGAGCGGCGTAGGTCTTGCCGCGCTCCTTGCAGTCGTCGATCGAGTACTTCGGGTCTTCGAGCTCCGGCGCGGTGAACGAGAGCTGCATGGTCTCGCCGAGGTCCTCGATCGGGGAGATCTCCTCGAAGATCTCCTCGAGCCCCGAGTGCAGTGCGAGGTCGGTACGACCCTGCTCCTGCCCTTCGGCGAGGCGGGCCTTCCAGACGTCGTTGCCGACGAGCCAGTCGAAGCTCTCCGTCTGGAGTGCGAGCAGATCAGGAACCGTGAGGGTGTCCGTGATCTTGGCGAACGAGAGTCGCGAGTGGTTGCGACCGTTCTTGGGGTTGGTGGATGCGTTGGGCGCAGCAGCCAAGGGTGTGACCTCCGGTAGGCCCCGTCGGGCCGACACTGACGAGCAGTGTGTAGGTGAGTGGATTGATCGCTCGGCGAACCCTGAGATGCAAGCCCTGCGACCACGCCGACGCGTGCCTTGACGCGGAACGTCGGTGCACGTGTGGGATGATCTCCGTGAGCGGTACCCGCCGCCATATACGGGTCCGGCTGCACCAGGGCGAGATGAGTTTCTGTCTCAGAACTCTGCGTCGACCGCAATATGACGACACGGATGCCAGGGAGCGCGAACTGTCATCATAGTTCGCTCCGTGGCGCGCTGTCCAGTCCCGGCTTGACCGGATTCGGCAGTGGCGTGTATAAGCCGCCACACGCCGCTTCCATTCCCCTGCTCAGCCGGGCTCTGATCAACCCAGACGCTCGCGCTCGACGCGATCCGCGCCTCCCGGCCCGCCCGGCAGTCCGGCCAGCGCACGGAACGCGTCCTCCGGGCGACGCGTGCGGACGAACGTGACCCGGCCCCGGTCGTCCGTGAGCTCGATCCCGAGCCCCGGCGTGAGGATGAGCGCACGCTCGCCGCGACGGATCCGCAGGCCGACACCGCCGTAGGTGGCAGCGTCCGCCTCGACCAGGCGGACGTCGGTGATCCGCCGGCGCGGGATGCGCCGCGGCGGGAGCGGACGGAAGTGCAGGGTCACGTGCCGCTCGGTGACGGTGAACCCGGCCCGGGCGAGCAGGAGCAGCGACCCGAGGGCGACGGCGAGCAGGGCCGGCACCAGCAGGGCGACCTCCGGCGCGTCCCCAGGCCAGCCGAGCACGGCGGCGGACAGCCCGGCGCCGCCGAGGAGCAGCGCCGTGCCGACGACCCGCATCCAGGTCGGTGCCGTCTCGCGGTCGGCGTGGAACGGCAGAGAGGCGCGGAACGGCAGGGCGGCGCTGGACGGACGGGCGGCACGGGACGGCCGGGAGGCCCGGATCACCCGGGTGGGTCGGCTCCCGGACCGGCGCGTGTCCGGGGTGGCGAGGCGTGCAGTGGGCACGCTCATGGTGTCGGCGGTCATGACGGAGGTCTCCTGCGGCGGATCAGCAGTGGTGCACTCGTCATCGGGTGCGGTGCGTTCGACGGCCAGCGCGCGCGGGTGGCCGGAGGGGTGGCGCGCAGCAGCACGCCGACGGCGCGCACGCTCGAGCGGTGGGGGCGCTCACGGGCACGTCGTGGTCACGGTGTCCGGGCGGACGCGTGGAGTGTGGGGCACACACGCATCGACGCTCTGGCGTCGTGACGACAGACGTCAACGGTACGCAACGAGTCTTGGCGTCCGCTGGTCGTCCATGTGTACGCATTCACGTGTCCGCAGTGCGTCGCCCGGGGACGACGGGGTGCTGCGGGTGGTCAGCGCAGGACGCGGGCGACGGCCTCGGCCCGGGTTCGGACCCCGAGCTTCGCGAACACCTGGTTCACGTACGACTTCACGGTGGGCACCGTCAGGAACAGCTCGGCGGCGATCTGCGGGTTCGTCCGGCCGTCCGCGATCCGCTCGAGGACGTCCACTTCGCGCGGGGTGAGCTCCGGGAACCGCGCACCGAGCGACGGACCGGGATCGGGTGACGCAGGCGCAGGCGCCGCGGAACCAGCAGCGACACCGTTACCTGCACCGGCACCACCGGCGAGGCGCGCCACCAGCCGCGCCCCCACGGTCGCGTCGAAGGTCGACTGCCCGGCGGCCACCGCCCGCACCGCGGTCGCGATCTCCGCCCGTCCGGCGTCCTTCGTCAGGTAGCCGCGAGCTCCCGCCCGCAGCGCGGTGGTGATGGAGTCGTCATCGGCGTAGGTCGTCAGCACCAGGACCGCCACCCCGGGGTGCTCGGCGACGATCCGCGCGGTGGCGGTCGGTCCGTCCACGCCCGGCATCCGCAGGTCCATCAGGACGACGTCGGGCACGTGCCGGTCGACGGCGGCGATCGCCTCGGCACCGTCGGCCGCCTGCCCGACGACCTGCAGGTCGGGCACGAGCGACAGCACCGTCACCAGGCCGTCGCGGACGATGGCCTGGTCGTCGACGACGAGCACCCGGATGGTCACGAGCGGTCGTCCTCGGCGGCGACCGTAGCGTCCGCAGTGTCCGCGTCGCGCGTGCCGTCGACGGGCAGGTGCATGGCGACGACGAACTCGTCGTCGGAACGCTCGGCCTCCACCGTGGCCTCGCTGCCGAGTTCCGCGAACCGCTCGCGCATCCCGAGCACCCCCTGCCCGCCGCTCGGCAGCGGGTTGGCCACGACGACGTCCACGGCGTCGCCGTCCCGGATCACGGACAGGGACACGGGGCGGCCGGGAGCGTGCCTGCGGGCGTTGCTGAGGGCCTCCCGGACGACCTGGACCACGGCGGCACGGTGGGCGTCGTCGAGGACCGCGAGGGTCGCGTCACCCTGCACGACGACCTCGCCGCCGAACGAACGGTGCGCGTCGAGCAGGGCCGTCAGGCCCGACGCGTGGTCGGCGGACGGACTGGAGGCACGGGCCGGCTCCGGCTGGCCGGGCTGCGGTTCGTCGCGGAGCGCGTGCACGGCACGCCGTGCCTCGGCCAGGCCGTCCGCGGCCAGCGCGCGGGCCTCGCCGGCACGGCGGGTGGCCTCGTCGACGCGACCGGCCTCGAGCAGGGCCTCGACCGCGTCGAGCTGCAGGACCAGGCCGCCGAGCGAGTGGGCGAGGACGTCGTGGATGTCCCGGGACGCCCGCGAACGGTCGGCGAGGAGCCGTGCGCGCTGCTGCTGCCGCTCGGTCTCGCGAGCCTGCGCCGTCGTGATCCGGACCTGCCGACGACTGAAGCCGACGAGCACGCCGAGCAGCAGCCCGCCGCTCACGCCGAGGACGAACTGCACCGACGTCTGCGCGAGCGTCGCGGTGACGGCCACCACCACGACGGCGGCGAGCGCGGCGACCGCGGCCGTCCAGACCGGCAGACGCAGGTCCGCGCCGAGGATGACGAGCCCGACGATCACCGGGACCACCAGCAGCGAGTCGGTCGGCACCACGGCGAGCGATCCGGCGGCGATCATCACGCCGGCTGCGGCGACGAGGACGCGGGGCGTGCGCGCCCCTTCGCGGACGGCCCAGGCGGCGAGCGCCACGGCCCCGACGGCCCAGACCCACGCGGGGTGGTGGAGCAGGAGGCCGTTCCGGACGAACCAGAAGGCGACCACGGCGATCCCGACGGCGTTGAGTCCCCAGGAGAGCACCGAGGCGGACCGGACCCCGGCGGGGTCGGTCCGGTCCGGGTCGGTCGGCAGGCTCACCGCACCATCATGCCGCGGCGGGCGGCCGCCGACCGGTCGCCGCCGCGGGGGATGCGCTGGTCGACGACCAGGGCACGGGCTGCACGGTTCAGGGCGAGCACGAGCAGGATCGTGCCGGTCGAGGTGAGCAGGTGCGCACCGAGGTGGCCGCCGAGGACGTCGAGCCCGACGCGGGCGGCGATCAGGACGATCCAGAGCGCGGCGCCGAGCCACCCGGTGCGGGACTGCAGCGTACGGCCCTTGTCGTCCGGCGTCGTGACCGTGCGGAACCGGGTCATGGCCCCCATCGCGAGGCCGACGCCGACGGTGAGCAGGGCCTCGAGGCCGAGGAACACGACGTCGGTGGTGGTGACGGTCGCCGTGGTCTGTGCGAGGACGACCACACCGACGATCGCCATCACGAGCGGTCCCCGCCAGATGCGCGCCGGGTCGAGGGACCGCCAGGTCGCCTGCCGGTAGGCCAGGAGGCCGACGAGGGCGAGGCCGATGAGCACGTTCGCGAGGAGCTGGACCGACATGGTGTGCCTTTCGAGGTGGTCCGGCGGAGTGTTCCGACCGGTGACATCAGCCTCGTTCCGGGCGCTCCGCGGGCACACCAACCAGGGGTGGGGACGCGGGTGGTGATCGCGGTGGTGTTCCATTGACGGCATGGCTGATGCGTTCGACGGGTTCCGGATCGGTGCGGGGTACTCGGTGGTGGAGCCGGACCGGCACCGACCGGGGTCCTTCACCCTGGTGGTGGACGGCACCCCGCAGTCGCACGTGGACCTCGAGGACCCGACCCACCTGGCGTTCGAGTACATCCGGCGGATCGGGCACGCGATCGACCTGCTGCCGGACGGCCCGATCACGGCACTGCACCTGGGCGCCGGCGCCCTCACCCTGCCCCGCTACGTCGCGGTGACCCGTCCGGGTTCGCGGCAGCAGGTGATCGAGCTCGAGCGCGACCTGGTCGAGCACGTGCGCGAAGCACTGCCGTTCCCCCGCGGTGCCTCGATCCGGGTGCGGTACGGCGACGCGCGGGAGGTCCTCGGCAAGCTGCCCGCCGGACTCCGCGGCACCGTGGACCTGGCGGTGGTGGACGTCTTCGGCGGTTCGCAGATCCCCGCCCACGTGACGAGCGTCGAGTTCTACCGTGAGGTCGCCGCGTTCCTGTCGCCGACGGGCATCGTCGCGGTGAACGTGGCCGACGGCGCCGGGTTGGCGTTCGCCCGCGGGCAGGCGTCGACGCTGCAGTCGGTGCTGCCGTCGGTCGCCGCGGTCGCGGACACCGGCATGCTCAAGGGCCGGCGGTTCGGGAACATCGTGCTGCTCGGGTCGCCGACCGACCTGCCGGTGGCGGACATGCCGAGGCGGTACTCGTCCGACCCGATGCCGGCGAAGGTCGTGCACGGTGCGGAGCTCAAGGCGTTCATCGCCGGGGCGCCGATCGTCACCGACCAGACGGCGGTCGCGTCGCCGGAGCCGAACCGGAGCGTGTTCGGGGGCTGATGCCCGCGCGGCACCGCCGGGGACGGACTTCGGGCACTCGGCGGGTCCGGCTGTCAGGATGGTCTGAACGACCGCGCAGGTGCGCGACCGAGCGATGGGAACCCTGATGACGAACGACGACCGGAACGACCAGGACCGGACGGGCGACGGCCAGGCGCCGCGCTGGGGCGACGCCCCGCAGCAGCAGCCCGACGCCGATGCCCCGCGGTACGGCGAGCGGGTGGACCCGGCGCCGACCTCGACCCCGCAGTACGGCGAGCAGTACGGGCAGGGCCAGCAGCAGCAGTACGGGCAGCAGTCCGGGCAGGGTCAGCAGTACGGCCAGCCGAACGGCGAGCAGCAGTACGGCCAGCCGTCGAGCACGCCGAGCTGGAACGACCAGCAGCGCCACGACCAGCACCACGACCAGCAGCCGTACGCCGCCGCGCCCGCGCACGCCGGTGCCCCGGCCTGGCAGAGCCACGACGAGCCGAAGCCCAAGAAGAAGACCCTCGGTGTCGTGGCGTTCTTCCTCGGACTCGCCGCGCTCGTCATCGGCGTCATCGGCGGGTACGTGATGGGGTCGGCGCTCGCCAACAGCGACGCGATCAACAACCTCGTACCGAGCAGCGGTGCCACCCCGGACCAGCAGGAGCTGCAGCGTCAGCTCATGAACGACCCGGCCGTCATCTCGCAGATCGGTGTCGGTGCGGTGATCGCCGGCGTCGCCGCGATCCTCGGGCTCTGGGCGCTCGTGCAGGGCATCATCGCCGCCGTGACCAAGCGTGGTCGCGGCTGGGGCATCTTCGCGATCATCCTGGCCGTCGTGGCCACGATCGCGACGCTGGTCACCTACGTCGGCGTGGCCGCTGCCGCCGCGGTGGCCGCCAACTCCTGATCGACCACTCGGAACGGCCCGTCGTGCTCCGGCACGGCGGGCCGTTCGCCGTCCCGGGCGGCACGCGCGGAACGGCCGCACCCGCGCAACCTGAGCGCGTCGCACCGACCGCTCCCGGGAGACCGCGGCTACCCTCGAACCGATGTCCCTCCCGCCCGACGACCGCCAGCAGCCCGACCTGTCCGACCGTTCCCGTGAACCGCGCCACGCGGCTCCCGTGACGGCCGGAGTCAGCCCGGGCAGCACCTTCGCGCCCATCAGCCTGCGACCCGCGGTCGACGTCGACGCCGTGCACCAGCGGCTCCGTGACCTCGGCCAGAGCCGCAGCACCGACGCCCTCGCCGAACGCGCCGAACTCCTCCGCCTGCTCGGTCGTCTGGACGAGTCGCTCGTCATCGCGGAAGAGGTGTTCCGCCTGGCGATGTTCACCGGGGAGCGCCAGGACAAGGTCGCCGCGCGGATCCGTCGTGCGCACGTCCTGCACGACCTCGGGCGGCACGACCGCGCCGCCACCGAGGCCGCCATGGCCCGCGACACCGCCGCCACCGAGGAGTGGCCCGAACTCGAGGGCGCCGCAGCCGAGATCGAGGGCTGGTCGCTGTTCGAGAACGACCGCTTCGACGAGGCCCGCGCCGCACTCTCGCGGGCGTACCAGGCCTTCCGGCAGGCGGGGGCGCCGTCCGAGCGCACCGACGCGTTGCGCACCGCGGTCGAGGCCGCCATGCGGGCCTCGATCACCAACCCGGCGGAACCGTCCGACAAGCCACGGACCGCCCGCGAGGTCGCCGCCCGCCGCGCCGAGGACGAGGAACCCACCACCCGCGTCGCCGAGCCGGTGAAGCAGGTCCCGCCGATCCGCCGCCGCGTGCTCGGTGCGCCCGACGCCGCACGGACCGAGGCCGACGACATCTGGGGCCGGATCGCGGCCCGGGCAGCGAAGAAGGGCCAGGCCGACCCGCGCGCCGAGCAGTGACCGCGCTCGAGACCGTCCGGCTCCGTGCCGAAGCGCTCATCGCCGAACACCTCGGCGCCGGGACCTGGGCGTTCGGGTTCGACCACGCCAAGACCCGTGCCGGCCAGTGCGACTTCGCACGGAAGCGGATCACGGTGAGCCGGCACCTGGCCACCCGGTTCTCCGACGACGACGTCGAGCAGGTCCTGCTGCACGAGGTCGCGCACGCACTCGCCGGCGCCCGGGCGGCACACGGACCGAAGTGGAAGCGCACGGCCGCGGGGATCGGGTACACCGGCTCCCGGCTGCACGACGGGCCGATCGCCAGCGAGCTCGCCCCCTGGATCGGCACCTGCCCCGCGGGGCACGAGCACTTCCGGTACCGCACGCCCACCCGTCCCCTGGCCTGCGCCCGCTGTTCCCGGCGCTTCGATGCCCGGAACGTCATCACCTGGCGGCGCCGGACCGCGGACGACGACGCGGCCACGATGGCGTCGACTACCGCATGAGGGTCCCGACGCACGGAGGCGCGCCGGTAACCCGTTAGCCTGGGCGGATGCACACGGGGCAGCACATCCGCACGGACGCCGGTTCCTCCTGGTTCTTCGACGCCGGACGGATCGCGCTCGACTTCGCGCACACGGGTGGCTTCGCCGACGACCCCGCCGGACGCCGACCGCGGTCGCAACTCGGGGAGCTGCTCGCGAGCCCGGCCGACCTGGACGAGTGGCTCAGCGAGCACACCGAGCCGATCGACGTCGGTGCCAGCGCCCGCGAGCTGCAGGACGCCCGGGCCCTGCGTGCCGCGATCGCCCGGCTCGCCGTGGCCGCCGCCCCCGCGCCGGCGAGCACCGCCGCGGAACTCACCGCCGTGGCGGCGGGCCTGCGTGCCGGGGCCGGCCGCACGCGCCCCGCGCCCGACGACATCGACACCGTCAACCTGTTCGCCGCCCTGCCGGACGTGCCCCCGAGCCTCCCGGGTGGCCGACGCCGCGCCGGAGCCAACCGGGTCCGCCTGGCGCAGGCCCTGTCGAGCGTCGCGCGCGACGCCGTCGCGCTCTTCACCGAGGTCGGCTTCGACGACGTCGAGGCCGACGGCCGGCCGACGCGGCTGAGCCGGTGCTCGGCCGAGGACTGCGGCCTGGTGTTCTACGACTCGTCGCGCGGTGGGACCCGTCGCTGGTGCTCGATGCAGCGGTGCGGCAACCGGGCGAAGGTCCGGGCACACCGCGCCCGCCGCGCCGCGGAGTGACCACGAGCTGAGCACGAGCGGTCAGGACACCCCGCGCACCTCCGCCGAGCGGTCACCAACCGTCGGCTGGCGGCCTCCCAGCCGACAGGTCGCGACCACCCGACGCACGCACGCGCGCGCGGCGACCGGCGAGCACCACGACCCGTCGAAGAAAAAGATTCGGGACGCCGAATTCTCTGGCAGGATCGGTGCATGACCGACACTGCCAGCCCCCGGCTCGACGAGCACCCAACCGGTGCCCCGCGTCGTCGTGCAGCCGGGCTCACCCTGCTCGGACCGGCCTTCGTCGCGGCCATCGCGTACGTCGACCCGGGCAACGTCGCCGCCAACCTGACCGCCGGAGCCGAGTACGGGTACCTGCTGCTCTGGGTGCTCGTGGCCGCGAACGCCAGCGCCGTGGTGGTGCAGTACCTGTCCGCCAAGCTCGGGGTGGTGACGGGCAAGTCGTTGCCCGAGCACCTCGGCCTGCGGATGCGGCGCGCCCCGCGCCTGCTGTTCTGGGGTCAGGCCGAGATCGTCGCCGCCGCGACCGACATCGCCGAGGTCATCGGCGGCGCGCTGGCGCTCTACCTGCTCTTCGGTCTGCCGCTCGTGGTCGGCGGGATCATCACCGGGCTCGTCTCGATGCTCCTGCTGACCCTGCACAGCCGCCGGGGCACGCGCCTGTTCGAGACCGTGGTGACGGCGATGCTCGCGATCCTGACGGTGGGCTTCTGTGCCGGGCTGCTGTTCGCCCGGGTGTCTCCGGCAGACCTGGTCGCCGGGCTCGTGCCGCGGTTCGAGGGCTCCGGGTCGGTGCTGCTGGCGGCCTCGATGCTCGGCGCGACCGTGATGCCGCACGCGGTGTACCTGCACTCGGCGCTCGCCCGGGACCGCCACGGGGACGTACCCGCCGGGCCGGCGCGTCGCCGGGTGCTCGTCGCGACCCGGTGGGACGTCGGCCTCGCGCTGATCGTCGCGGGCGGGGTGAACATCGCGATGCTCGTCCTCGCGGCAGCCACCCTGCCGGGCGTCGAGGGCACCGACTCCATCCCCGGTGCGCAGCGCGCCATCGCCGAGAACGTCGGCCCGGTCGTCGGGGTGCTCTTCGCCGTGGGCCTGCTCGCGTCCGGCCTGGCCTCGACCTCGGTGGGCTGCATGGCCGGCGCGGAGATCATGAAGGGCCTGCTGCACGTGCGGTTCCCGCTCGTGGCCCGGCGCGCGATCACCCTGGTGCCGGCGATCGTGCTGCTCGCGCTGAACATCGACGCGACGATGCTGCTCGTCGTCAGCCAGGTGGTGCTGAGCTTCGGGATCGCCTTCGCGATCGTGCCCCTGGTGGTCTACACGTCGCGACGGAGCGTGATGGGGACCGACGTGAACGCCGCGACCACCCGCGTGGTGGCGTGGGTGATCGCGGCGGTCATCGTGGCGCTCAACGTCGCGCTGGTCGTGCTCACCCTGACCGGCTGAGTCGCAGCCGGCCAGGGTGACGGGCGGTCGTCACTCGACGACCTGGACGTCCTTCCAGAACGCGACGTAGCCCGAGTAGTCCTTGCCGACGCGGTCGAACGACGACGGGATCGGCGTCGGGTACGACCACGCGCGGTCCTGCAGCGCCTGTCCGTCGACGTTCACCGTGAAGTACTGGGTGTCGCCCTTCCACGGGCAGTGGTACTGGGTGGGGCTCTCGGTGAAGAGCTCGGTCTTCACGCTCGACGGCGGGAAGTACCAGTTGCCCTCGATCTTGATGAGGTCCTCTTCGGGGGCCTCCGCGATCACCGTGTCGCCGACGACTGCCTTCATGGCGTTGCTCCTTCGCTCGCTGGTTCCGTGACGGGGCGAACGCTACGCGCGCTCCCCCGATTCCCGCAGGACGGGCAGGTCCGGCCCCGCGGCGAGCGCCGCGTGCACGTCGTCACGGCTCAGGACGGCGGCTCCCTCGGACGCGCTGACCAGGTGCCGCACGGCACGGCGCAGCCCCGTGTACGCCGCGCAGGCCGCAGCGGCCTCGGGTGAGGTGTGGTCGATGCCGACCTCGGTGAGCGCGTCGACGACGGCTCCGGCGGCGAGCAGGTCCTCGACGGCGAAGTCGGGTGCGTCGGCCACGTCGACGGACTCCCCCGCCGCCTCGGCCGCGTCGTCGAGGACTGCGGAGTGGTGCAGCCCGGCGGCCACGATCGCGACGACGCACCGGTCACCGCGTGCGGCCTGGAGGCCCGTCACGCGTTCCGCGACCGCCGCCGCGTTGCCGAGGTGGCCGAGCACGACCTCCGGACCCTGCGGCAGCTGGGCGGTCACGTTCCGCAGCGCGCGGCGCTGTGCTGCGACGTCGGGGGTCGGCGGCAGGGCGTCGACCCAGACGAGCAGGTGGGTGCCGTGGGCGATCCGTGCCGCACCTCCGGGACCCCACGCGAACCGGACCTGGTACTTCTCCTGGGTGCGTTCTGCCACGTCCGTCACGATAGCCGCCCGGGCGATGCTGTCCTTCTCCACAGGGTCGCCGTCCGACCGGGTTCCACCAGGGTCGCCAACCCTAGGATGCATGGTCATGGAGATCGCCCCCGTACCCACCCTGACCGGCGACCGTGTGACGCTCGAGCCCCTCGGGCAGGAGCACGCGGAAGACCTGCGGGCGGCGGTCGCGGACGGCGATCTGTGGCGCACCTGGTACACCTCCGTGCCCGCCCCGGCACAGGTCGAGGCCGAGATCGACCGGCGGCTCGCCGAGCACGAGGCCGGACGCATGGTGCCCTTCGCCGTGCGGGACCGCCCGACCGGCCGGGTGGTGGGTGCGACGACCTTCATGAACATCGACCCGGGCAACCGCCACGTCGAGATCGGCAGCACGTTCCTGGCCCGGTCCGCGCAGCGCTCGGGGATCAACACCGAGTCGAAGCTGCTCATGCTGTCGCACGCGTTCGAGGCCTGGCAGTGCATCGCGGTCGAGTTCCGCACCCACTGGCACAACCTGCAGTCCCGGGCGGCCATCGCGGGCCTCGGCGCGAAGCAGGACGGCGTGCTCCGGAACCACGCGATCGGCCGTGACGGCACGCTGCGCGACACCGTGGTGTTCTCGGTGATCGCGTCGGAGTGGCCGGCCGTGCGGCTCTCGCTGGCCGAGCGGCTCCGGCGGCACGACCGCGCCGAGGGGTCCCGCCGCCGGTCGGCCCGGCACGCCTGAGTCGTCCCCGCTGCGTCGTCTCGCACCGCCACGATGCACCGTCCAGCCCGCGGGCGTAGCGTCACCGCCATGCACGTCGGCCTCCGGATCGTCCTCGATGCGCCGGTCGACGCCGTGCGCGATGCCCTGCTGTCCCCGTCCGTCATGGTGGCGGTGACGAAGCCGTTCCTGGCGTACCGCTCGCGCGACCCCCGGGGGTTCCCGGAGCGCTGGGAGCCGGGGCACCCGCACCCGATCACCGCGGACGCGTTCGGGCTGGTGCCGAGCGGCGACACGCACGTCGACCTCGACCTGTACGAGGTCGAGGGAGTGCCCGTGCAGCGCGACAACGGAGGCGGCACGTCCGGGTTGTTCGGGCGGATGACGATGTCGCACCGGATGGCCGTCGTCCCCGCACCGGGTGGCCGGACCCTGCTGCTCGACCGCCTGACCTACCGGATGCGACCGGCCGTCCTCGGGCCCGCCCTGTGGCCCGGCATGTGGGTCATCTGGCAGTGGCGGGCGTTCCGGATGCGCGCCCTCGCGCCCACCTGGCGGACCGACGGCGAGTGACGCGACGCGGGTCGGGCCTCCCGTCCACCGCGGAGCGGGCGTAGCCTCGTCCACGTGAGCCAGACGCGCCCCCAGGAGCCGACGACCGACGACCGCGTGCGCAGCACGCTGGCGACGACGGATTGGCGGCGGATGACGTTCGACCTGTACCGCCGTGTCCGCGCCACCCCCGACCCCCAGACGGCGCACGCGCTCTGGCGCGAGACCCGTGACGCGATGTTCGCGGAGCACCCGGCGTCCCCCCTGCTCGACGAGGACGCTCGCGACTTCGAATCGCTGCCGGTGCCGGACTACGACCCGGCGTGGCGGTTCCAGGTCCGCATCGAGGCCACGGAGCCCGCCGAGTTCGACTTCGAGACCGGCACCGACGGCGTCGTCCACTTCGACCGGCTCGGCCTCGTGCGGGTCCCCGGTGTCGGCACGCTCGACGTCTGGAAGCACGGCGGCTACGCGGGCGGGGTGTTCGTCCCCGTCAAGGACGCCAGCGCCGGCAAGGCCCGCGGCACCTACGGCGGCGGGCGCTACCTGCTCGACACCATCAAGGGCTCGGACCTGGGCGGCGACGACCTCGGGTCGCTCGTGCTCGACTTCAACTTCGCCTACAACCCGTCGTGCGCGTACGACCCGGCGTGGGCGTGCCCGCTCGCGCCCCCGGGCAACACCGTGCCGGTCCCGATCCCCGTCGGCGAGCAGTACGACTTCTAGGGTGGAACGCATGACAGGACTCGTCGCCCTCGACGTCGGTGGCCGCGTGCCGCCGTTCGAGCAGGTCCGATCGCAGATCGCCGCACAGATCACCGCCGGGTACCTGGTGGACGGCGAACGGCTGCCGAGCGTGCGTGGGCTGGCGGACGAGCTCGGGCTCGCCGCGGGCACCGTCGCGAAGGCCTACCAGCTGCTCGAGGAGGCCGGGCTCGTGCACACCGCACGGGGCGCCGGTACCCGGGTGGTGCGGCCGGCGGCGGTGCCGGACGCCGTGGCCGAGGCCGCTCGTGCCCTGGCCGCCGCGGCGCGCTCGGCGGGGCTGTCGGCGGACCAGGCGGCGACCGCGTTGCGCGAGGCCTGGCCGGCGTAGCGGGCGCGGGGCTGGCGCTTCCGGGGCTGGCGGGGCTGGCGCTTCCGGGCGTACCTGGTCGTTCCGGGCGTACCCGGTCCGAAGTTCTGACCCGGTACGCCCGATCCGACCAGGCATCGCAGGTGTTCTGGGAAGGAACGTCCCGAGCGCTCAGCAGTGCTCGTACACGTACGCGTCGTCCTTCGGGGTCACCAGGTCGCGGTCGCGCAGGATCGTCATGGCCGGACGGCTCTTCAGCCCGCAGACCGAACCCCACGAGCGCTCGAGGGTGTCCGAGTACTCCACGTCGATGACCCGCCCGCCGTAGGCCTTCGTGTACGCGGCGCACTCCCGGTACTGCACGCACTCCTCGGCGACGACGAAGTCGAACCCGGTCTGCTTCCGGCCGGATGCCCCGAGCTGCGGCGTGTTCTTCTGCCCGACGGCCAGGCCGTGCCGGTGCCCCTTGGCGACGAGCGACTTCGCGAGCGCCAGGTTGCCGGCACGGGTGAGCCGCTTGCCGCTCCGGGTCCACGAGTCGAGGTTGTCGAACTCCACCGCGTCGAACCCGCGGTCACCGCAGCGGGCGACGGTCTTCGCGAGCACCTTCGTGATCAGGGCACGCTTGGCCGCGGTCCGGGTGTCGAGGAGCATCTCGTCCGGCCACCCCGGGTCGGAGACCGGCTTGCCCGCGCGGTCGCGGAGGATCGCCGACGGGTACGACTTCTTCCACGTGCGGGCGGCCTCGGGCTGCGTCTGGAACCCGTTGACGTAGCAGATGTTGTACTTGCCCTTCGCGGGGCGGTCGGTGCTGTCGCGCTCGACGATCGTCACGCCGGAGGGCGGGGTGTACCCGCCGCCGAGCTGGTAGTCCACGCGGCCCGAGGTCGGCAGGTTGCGGTAGCTCCCGGCCGCGCTGGTCGTGGCGGCCTCGGCGCAGCCGGCGGTGCCGAGGACGGCCACCAGGGCCATCGCGGTGGTCAACAGGACGGATCGCATGCGCACCCCGGAATCCTCGCACGCGCACGGCGAACGACCCCGCCCTCGCTGTTCCGGGGATGTGCACGCTATGCTGGTCGTACTCGAGGCGCCGATCGCCTCGTGCGTCGTACGGACGCCCCGAACTCCCGACCACCTGTCTCCGGACTCTGGTCGATGATCGAGCACCTCACGAAGGTGCCCAGGCTTCTCTGCTGCGGCGACTGCGCCAGCCACATCCGTTGGCGCGCATCCCGCCCGCGCGCTGCCTCAGAGCGCGCCCACAGCCGGACTGCTCCGGCTCGAAAGGTCACCATGACCACCGAAGACATCCGTTTCTCCGACCTCGGCGTCCCCGCGCCGATGGTCTCCGTCCTCGCCGACCAGGGCAAGGACATGGCGTTCCCCATCCAGGCGGACACCCTCCCGGACTCCCTGCAGGGCAAGGACGTCCTCGGCCGCGGCCGCACCGGCTCCGGCAAGACCATCGCGTTCGCGATCCCGCTCGTCGCCCGCCTCGCCGCCAGCGGCCGCAAGCGCCGTGCCGGCCGCCCCCGCGCCCTGGTGCTCGCACCGACGCGTGAGCTCGCGACGCAGATCGACGTCGCCCTCGCCCCGCTCGCCAAGGCCATGGGCCTCAACACCACGACCATCTTCGGTGGCGTCGGTCAGGGTCGTCAGGTCGACGCCCTGCGCGGCGGCGTCGACGTCGTGGTCGCCTGCCCGGGTCGCCTCGCCGACCTGATGCAGCAGGGTCACGTGAACCTGGGCGACATCGAGGTCACCGTCCTCGACGAGGCCGACCACATGGCCGACATGGGCTTCCTGCCCGGCGTCACCAAGATCATGCAGGCGACGCCCGAGAACGGGCAGCGACTGCTGTTCTCCGCCACGCTCGACAACGGCGTGGACAAGCTCGTCAAGAAGTTCCTGCACAACCCGGTGATGCACTCCGTCGACGAGGCGAACAGCCCCGTCGAGGCGATGACCCACCACCTGTTCGAGGTCGCCGACGCCGACGCGAAGAAGCACCTCGTGAGCGCCCTCGCCTCGGGCAACGGTCGCCGCATCCTCTTCATGCGCACGAAGCACCACGCCAAGCGCCTCGCCAAGCAGCTCAGCAGCCAGGGGATCCCGGCCGTCGACCTGCAGGGCAACCTGTCGCAGGGCGCCCGTGAGCGCAACCTCGCGAAGTTCTCCTCCGGTGAGGCCCTCGTGCTCGTCGCCACCGACGTCGCCGCCCGCGGTGTGCACGTCGACAACGTCGAGCTCGTCGTGCACGTCGACCCGCCCACCGAGCACAAGGCGTACCTGCACCGCTCGGGCCGCACCGCGCGTGCCGGTTCGTCCGGTGACGTCGTCACGGTGACGATGCCCGCCGAGCGTCGCGACGTCGCGCAGATGATGCGTGCTGCCGCGATCAAGGTCACCCCGCAGCACGTCTCGGCGACCTCCCCGGCCGTCACCGCGCTCGTCGGCGAGGTCGCTCCGATCCGCCACGTGGCCGAGGAGCAGCCCACCCAGCAGCGTCAGCCCAAGCAGCGCTCGGCCGAGTCCGCCGGTGACGGCGGCGGTCGTCGCCGTGGTCGCGGCGGTCGGTCGGGAGGCACGGCGCAGCCCGCGCGCTCCGGCTCGGCTGGCGAGTCCGCCGGTTCGGCCGGGGGCCGTCAGGGCCGTCCGGCCCGTGGCGCACGGACCGAGGGTGCCGGGCGCTCCGGTGCCGCGGCCGCAGGTTCGACCGGTGGTCGCCGCAGCGGCGGCAACCGTCGCTCGGGCAGCAGCGACGTCGTGCGCGGCGGCTCGTCGGCCGTCTGGTCGTCCGAGGGCGGCTACGCCGCGGGTCGGTCCGGCAACGAGTCGGGCGGCAACCGTCGTGGTGGCTCGCGCCGCGCCTCCCGTCCGGCCGGCGCTGCCGACCGCCACTGACCTGCGCGCTTGACCCCCGCGGTCTGACCCGCTCGGCCTGACCCCGTCGGCCTGAGCGCGTCGATGCCCGCAAGACACCGGTGTTCACGTTTCGAACCCCCGCATCCCGGGTGCGATCCGTGAACACCGGTGTTTTGCGTGACTGTGCTGGCGAACCTTGGCGGGGGCTGGGGGTGGGGTACTCCACCGGGCGTACGGTCTGCTTCACCGGATGCCGCGCAAGCGGCTGACGGGGAACACGTCCGCTTCTGGAAGGAGTGCCTATGGCTGGCATCGATGACATCAAGAACGCCGCTGAGAAGGCGGCAGGCAAGGTCAAGGAAGCCGCCGGCAACGCGACCGGTAACGACCGCTTGAAGGCCGAAGGCCAGACCGACCAGGGCAAGGCCTCGGCGAAGCAGGGCGTCACCGACGTCAAGGACGCCGCGCACGGCGTCGCCGACAGCTTCAAGGACGACAAGCACTGAAGCCGGTTCGCAACCGCGCTGCGAAGCCCCCGGATCCGATCGGATCCGGGGGCTTCGTCGTGCGCGGGGCGCGGACGCCCCGGTCGGACTAGTGGAGGGCGCCGACCGATGCCAGGCCGGCGCGGAGCAGTGCGCCACGCCCGCCTTCCATCTCGTCGGCGACGGCGTCGGACGCGGCTTCCATCGGGGTCATCCACGTGAGCTCGAGGGCGTCCTGCCGGGGCTCGCACGTCCCCGTGACGGGGACGACGTACGCCAGCGAGATCGCGTGCTGCCGCTCGTCGGTGTACACCGAGGCGCCGGGCAGCGGGAAGTACTCGGCCACGGTGAACGGCGTCGGACTCGAGGGCAGCTGCGGGAACGCCATCGGCCCGAGGTCCTTCTCCAGGTGGCGGAACAGCGCGGTGCGGATCGACTCGCCGAACATCACCCGGCCGGACACCAGGGTGCGGGCGATCGAACCGCTCGGGGAGACCCGCAGCAGCACGCCGACCTCGGTCACGACGCCGAGGCCGTCGGTGCGGACGGGGACCGCCTCGACGTAGCAGATCGGCAGACGACGGCGGACGTTCGCGAGCTCCTCGTCGGACAGCCAGCCGGAGTCGGGATCGGGGGTGCGCAGCGAGGACATGCACCGTGTCTACCAGGGACGGCGGCGAGTTCGGCGGAAGGCGCGGGAGTTGGGGATGGTTAGCGTTGTCCACATGATCGATGCGGACCTGGTGCAGTGGACCCGGAGTACCTCGGACCGGCGGGGCACACCCCTGCTCGTGGCGATGCACGGGGTCGGGTCGAACGAGCACGACCTGCTCGGCCTCGCCCCCGCACTGCCGCCCGCGTGGACGGTCGCGTCGCTCCGCGCGCCGATGCCGTGGGGGCCCGGCTTCAGCTGGTACCCGCTCGGCACGCCCGGCTCCCCTGCGCCCGAGGCGGCGGACGCCGCGACCGCCGAGGTGCTCGACTGGATCGACTCCGTCGCCGCCGACCACCCGCGGATCGGGCTGCTCGGGTTCTCGCAGGGCGGCTCGATGGCGCTCCAGCTGCTGCGCGCCCGGCCCGCGGCGTTCGCGTTCGCGGTGTCGCTGTCGGGGTTCGTCGTGCCGGGCGTCACGGACTCCCGCGACGAGGCCGTGTCGGCCGTGCGGCCGCGGGTGTTCCTGGGGCACGGTGACCTCGACCCGGTGATCCCGCCCGAGGCCACCGCCCGGACGCAGGCGTGGGCCGCAGCGCACACCGACGTGACCGACCGCGCCTACGCGGGCCTGCCGCACGCCGTGTCGACGGCGGAGCTGGCGGACGTGGCGGCCTTCGTCGGCGCGGTGTAGGCGCACGACGACGGACAGGAGGCCCGGTGCCAGCTGGCACCGGGCCTCCTGTCCGTCATGGGTGACGTCCGTCAGTCGGCGAGGATCTGGAGCAGATCCTTGCGGAGCTGGTCCACCTTGGCCGTGGCGGCCTTGGCCTGTTCCTCGGTCGCGGTGCTGCGGTACATCTGCAGGACGCCCATGGTCTTCCGGAGCGCCTCGAAGAACTCGCGCTGGGCGTCCGGGATCCCCGGGGCCCCGTCGAGTGCCGCAGCGATCTCGTCGGCCTTGGCCTCGGTCTCGGCCTTGCCGGCGTCGGTGAGCTCGAAGAGCGTCTTGCGGCCGTCGCCCGACGAGACCACGAGGTCTTCGTCGACGAGCTGCTGGAGCGTCGGGTAGACCGAACCGGGGCTCGGCTTCCAGGCGCCGCCGGTGCGCTCGGCGATGGTCTTGATCACGGCGTACCCGTTCTGCGGGCCCTCGGCCAGCAGACCGAGGATCGCGAGACGGACGTCACCGCGGCGACGGCGTTCGCGGCCGAAACCGGGCCCGCCGAAACCGGGGCCGAAGCCCATGCCCGGGCCGAAGCCGGGACCGAACCCGCGGCCACCGAAGCCGCGGCCGCCGTGGTCGTGGTCACCGCGGTCACGGCCGGGGAAGCCGGCGCCGTGGTGCTGCCGCGCGCCGCCGAAGCGGGGGCCGCGCGGGCCGAACCCGCGCTGGTCGCGGGGGGACGTGTTGCTGTCGTCGTCATACGAGGGGCGCATGAGGAGTCCTTTCGTCGTGCTGAGTCGGCTCGCGATCGGTCTGACCTGATCGTCTTCGTCGTATCGCGATGTGTTTACGATAGATCGGTAACTATCGCTCTGTCAAGGGGTACGTGCGCTCGGCCTGCTGTCGGTGGTGGCGGGCAGGATGGGACGGACCATGACGGACGTCTTCGAGCGCTTCTCCCCCGCGACCACCGAGTGGTTCCGCGGCGCCTTCGATGCACCGACACCGGCGCAGGCCGGGGCGTGGGACGCCATCTCGACCGGGCAGCACGCACTCGTGATCGCCCCGACCGGCTCCGGCAAGACCCTGGCGTCGTTCCTGTGGTCGATCGACCGGCTCATCAGCGCGACGGACCGTCCACCGGCGAAGCAGCGCACGCGCGTGCTCTACGTCTCGCCGCTCAAGGCCCTCGGCGTCGACGTCGAGCGCAACCTGCGGAGCCCGCTCGTCGGCATCACCCAGACCGCACGCCGCCTCGGCACCGAACCGCCCGACGTCACGGTCGGTGTGCGCAGCGGTGACACCCCGTCGTCCGACCGGCAGAAGCTCCTGCGCCAGCCGCCGGACATCCTCATCACCACGCCCGAGTCGCTCTACCTGATGCTCACCTCGCAGGCGCGCGAGACCCTGGTGAACGTCGACACCGTCATCGTGGACGAGGTCCACGCGGTCGCCTCGACCAAGCGCGGCGCACACCTGGCCGTGTCGCTCGAGCGCCTCGACGACCTGCTCGACAAGCCCGTGCAGCGCATCGGGCTGTCCGCGACCGTCCGCCCACCGGAAGAGGTCGCCCGGTTCCTCGGCGGCCGTGCACCGGTGACGATCATCGCGCCGCCCGCGCAGAAGACCTTCGACCTGCGGGTCGTCGTGCCCGTCGACGACATGACCGAGCTCGGGGCGCCGCCGGTGGGTGCGGACGCGTCCGAGTCGCCGACGAACGGGTCGATCTGGCCGCACGTCGAAGAACGTGTCGTCGACCTGATCGAGGAACACCGCTCGACCATCGTGTTCGCGAACTCGCGGCGGCTGGCCGAACGACTCACGGCTCGGCTCAACGAGATCCACGAGGAACGCGTGCTCGCCGCCGCCGGTGACGGCGTGCTGGTGCCGGCGGGTGCGTCCCCGGACGACGACGGCCTGCCCGTGGCGCAGGGCCGACCGCAGTCACCGGCCCGCACCTCGGCGCACGCCGTCGCACCCCAGGGGGCCAAGCGCCCGCCGGCGCAGCTGATCGGCGTGTCCGGGCAGACCGGCGGCGGGGGCTCGGACGCCTCCGTCCCGGTGCTCGCCCGCGCACACCACGGCTCGGTGTCGAAGGACCAGCGCGCGATCATCGAGGACGACCTGAAGTCCGGTCGGCTGCGGTGCGTCGTCGCGACGAGTTCACTCGAGCTCGGCATCGACATGGGCGAGGTCGACCTGGTCGTCCAGGTCGAGGCGCCGCCCTCGGTCGCGAGCGGCCTGCAGCGCGTCGGTCGTGCCGGCCACCAGGTGGGCGAGATCTCCCGCGGCGTGCTGTTCCCGAAGCACCGCGCCGACCTGGTCAACAGCGCGGTCACGGTCGAGCGGATGGTCACGGGCCAGATCGAGTCGATCTCGGTGCCGGCGAACCCGCTCGACGTCCTGGCGCAGCACACCGTGGCGGCCGGGGCGATCGACACCCTCGACGTCGAGCACTGGTTCGAGCTCGTGCGGCGGAGCGCCCCGTTCAGCGGCCTGCCCCGATCGGCGTTCGAGGCGACGCTCGACCTGGTCACGGGCCGGTACCCGAGCGACGAGTTCGCCGAGCTCCGGCCACGGCTGGTCTGGGACCGCGTGCACGGCACCCTGACCGGGCGCCCCGGTGCGCAGCGACTCGCGGTGACGAGCGGCGGGACGATCCCCGACCGCGGCATGTTCGGCGTCTTCATGGTCGGCGAGAAGGCGTCCCGCGTCGGCGAGCTCGACGAGGAGATGGTCTACGAGTCGCGCGTGGGCGACGTCTTCGCCCTCGGTGCGACGAGCTGGCGGATCGAGGAGATCACCCACGACCGCGTCGTCGTGAGCCCGGCGTTCGGGCAGCCCGGACGCGTGCCGTTCTGGAAGGGCGACGGCATCGGCCGGCCCGCCGAGCTCGGCCGGGCGACCGGTGCGTTCGTGCGCGAGGTCGAGGGCGCGTCGGACGACGACGCCCGCGCCCGCGTCGCCGCCGGTGGACTGGACGAGCGCGCGATCACCAACCTGCTGACCTTCCTGCGCGACCAGCGCGCGGCCACCGGTCACGTGCCGAACGACACCACGCTCGTCATCGAGCGGTTCCGCGACGAGCTCGGGGACTGGCGGCTCATCCTGCACTCGCCCTACGGCATGCAGGTGCACGCGCCGTGGGCCCTGGCCGTCGCCGCACGGCTGCGCGAACGGCACGGCATCGACGGTGACGCGATGGCGGCCGACGACGGCATCGTCGTCCGCATCCCGGAGACCGACGCCGAACCGCCGGGTGCCGACCTGTTCGTGTTCGAGCGCGACGACCTCGAGGCCCTGGTCACCGACGAGGTCGGCGGCTCGGCACTGTTCGCCGCGCGGTTCCGTGAGTGTGCGGCGCGCGCCCTGCTGCTGCCCCGACGGAACCCCGGGCAGCGGTCGCCGCTCTGGCAGCAGCGACAGCGGGCCTCGCAGCTGCTCGAGGTCGCGCAGAAGTACCCGACGTTCCCGATCGTGCTCGAGACCGTGCGCGAGGTGCTGCAGGACGTCTACGACGTGCCCGCGCTGCTCGGGATCGCCGACGACATCGCCGGACGTCGGATCCGCCTGGTCGAGACGGAGACCGAACAGCCGTCGCCGTTCGCCCGCTCGATCCTGTTCGGGTACGTCGCGGCCTTCATGTACGAGGGGGACACCCCGCTCGCCGAACGCCGGGCAGCGGCCCTGTCGCTCGACTCGACCCTGCTCGGCGAGCTGCTCGGCCGTGCGGAGCTGCGCGAGCTGCTCGACCCGGCGGTCATCACCTCGGTGGAGCGCGACCTGCAGCGGCTCTCGCCGGACCGTCGTGCCCGTGACGCCGAGGGACTCGTGGACGTGCTGCGGCTCGTCGGCGCGCTCGACCTCGACGAAGCGGTCGACCGGAGCTGGCTCGCCGACACCGCTGACCGTCCAGCGGCCACCGCCGAACTGCGCAGCACGCTCCAGGTGTTGGAGCGGGACCGCCGAGTGCTGTCGTTCTCGCACGCCGGGGCGACGCGCTGGGCCGTGATCGAGGACGCCGCCCGTCTGCGGGACGCCCTCGGGGTCCCGCTGCCGATCGGTGTGCCCACGGCGTTCATCGAGCCCGTGGCCGATCCCCTCGGTGACCTGATCGGTCGCTACGCCCGGTCGCACGGGCCGTTCTCCGCGCAGGAGGCCGCCGGTCGCCTCGGGCTGGGCATCGCCGTCGTGCAGGACACCCTGCGCCGGCTCGTCGCCGACCGCCGGGTGGTGGAGGGCGAGTTCCGCCCCGACCGCCAGGGTGCCGAGTGGTGCGACGCCGAGGTCCTGCGACGGATCCGCACGAAGTCCCTCGCAGCGCTGCGGCACGAGGTCGAGCCGGTCTCGCCGGACACCCTCGCACGGTTCCTGCCCGCGTGGCAGCACGTGCAGACACCGGGGACCCGCGGCGGGCTCCGCGGCGTCGACGGCGTCCTGCAGGTGATCGACCAGCTCGCCGGGGTCGCCCTGCCCGCCAGCGCCTGGGAGACCCTGGTGCTGCCGTCGCGCGTCACCGACTACTCGACGAGCATGCTCGACGAACTCACCGCCACCGGCGAGGTCCTGTGGTCCGGCGGGGGCACCCTGCCGGGCAACGACGGCTGGGTGCGCCTGCACCTGGCCGACACCGCGGCGACGACGCTCGCCGAGCCCTCCGGTGACGAGACGACCGAGCTGCAGCGGGACGTGCTCGGCGCCCTGGCCGGCGGCGGCGCGTACTTCTTCCGGCAGCTCGGCCAGGCGGTGGGCAGCAGCGACGACCAGGCGCTCACCACCGCGCTGTGGGACCTGGTCTGGGCCGGGCAGATCACGAACGACACGTTCGCCCCGCTGCGCTCGATGCTCGGTGGCAAGGCGAAGAGCTCGAGTGCCCCGCGTGCTCGGGCCTACCGCGGCCGTCGGCGTCCGACGATGCCGACGCAGTCCGGGCCGCCGTCCGTCGGGGGTCGCTGGTCGCTCCTGCCGCTGGCCGAGTCCGACTCGACCGTGCGGGCCGCGGCGACCGCCGAACAGCTGCTCGAACGCTACGGCGTCGTCACCCGCGGTGCTGTGCAGGTCGAAGGTGTCCGCGGCGGCTTCGCCGGGGTGTACCGGGTGCTCTCGCGCTTCGAGGAGTCCGGCCGGGCTCGTCGCGGGTACTTCGTCGAGGGGCTCGGCGCGGCCCAGTTCGCCACCGGCCCGACCGTCGACCGGCTGCGCACCTACGCCCGCGAACTCGGCGACGACGAGCGGGACGACCCGGACCGGAAGCGCGAGGCGCTCACACTCGCCGCGACCGACCCGGCGAACCCGTTCGGGGCCTCGCTGCCGTGGCCGACGGGCGACGCCGACCCCGTTCTCGTGGTCGACGACGGCGGAGCCGCCCCGCCTGAGACCGCGGTCGGCAGCGGCGCGAAGACCGCTCGGGGCCACCGGCCCGGGCGCAAGGCGGGTGCCCTCGTCACGACCGTCGACGGCAAGCTCACCGTGTACGTGGAGCGCGGTGGCAAGTCGGTGCTGACCTTCACCGACGACGCCGCCGACCTCGCTGCCGCGGCGGCCTCGATCGCCGGCATCGTCCGGACCGGGCTGCGGAAGCTCTCGGTCGAGCGGGTCGACGGGGACTTCGTGCTGGAGACGCCGCTCGGCGGCGCGCTCCGGGCCGCGGGGTTCACGGCGACCCCGCAGGGGCTGCGGCTCCGTGTGTGAGGCGAGCCGCGCCTCCCGGCAGTGCAGCGACCACGTGCCGGAGGTGACCCGTGCCTGAAGGCGACACCGTCTACCGGGCTGCCCGCCGTCTGCACACCGCGCTGGCGGGCAAGGTCCTGACGAAGAGTGACTTCCGGGTCCCCGCGTTCGCGACGCTCGACCTGGTCGGCCGCACCGTCGACGAGGTCGTCCCCCGCGGCAAGCACCTGCTGCACCGCATCGGCGACCTGACCGTGCACTCGCACCTGAAGATGGAGGGCCGGTGGGACGTCTACGCGCCCGGTGAGCGCTGGCGACGCCCCGCGCACCAGGCCAGGGCGATCCTGGACGCCGAGGGGGTCTCCACCGTCGGCTTCGCCCTCGGAGTGCTCGAGGTCGTGCCGCGCGACCAGGAGTCCGAGGTCGTCGGACACCTCGGGCCGGACCTGCTCGGCCCCGACTGGGACGCCGACCTCGCGCTCGCCAACCTGACCGAGGACCCCGAACGCCCGGTCGGGCTGGCACTGCTCGACCAGCGGGTGCTCGCCGGACTCGGCAACGTGTACCGGAACGAACTCTGCTTCCTGCGCGGGGTGCTGCCGACGCGTCCGGTCGGGCAGGTGCCGGACCCGGCGCGGACGATCACGCTCGCGAGCCGACTGATCCTGGCGAACCGCGACCGCAGTGCCCGTGTGACCACCGGCGTCGACCGCCCCGGGCGACGGTTCTGGGTCTACGGCCGTGCCGGCAAGCCGTGTCTGCGGTGCGGGACACCGATCCGGCACGGGGAACTCGGTGACTCGGAGCTCACCCTGCGCGACACGTACTGGTGTCCGCGCTGTCAGTCTTGACGCTGACGCGCGGGGTGCAGTCGCGACGACGCGGTCGCACGGACGGCGTCGGTGACCCGTTCGAGCAGGGGTGACGCCAGGTTCCAGCGCTGCCACCACAGCGCCACGTCGGCGTGCCGACCCGGGGCCAGCTCGACCAGGACGCCGCTGTCGATCGCCTTGAGGCACTGTGCCTCGGGCAGCAGCCCCCACCCGAACCCGAGCGTGACCGCACGGGCGAAGTCGGCGGAGGTCGGGACGAAGTGACGCGGGCCACCGGGAGCGTGGCCGAGGACCTGCCGCAGGTACCCCTGCTGCAGGTCGTCGTCGCGGTCGTAGTCGACGAGCGGGACCTCGTCGAGCCGCCGGAGCATCCGCCGCTCGGTGCCGGTGTCGCCGAGGTAGCGGGCGACGAACGCCGGGGACGCCACCGCCCGGTACCGGTCGATGCCGAGCGGCACCGACGAGCAGCCCTGCACCGGATCCGCCTCGGCCGTCACGGCACCCATCACCGTGCCGGCGCGGAGCAGTTCGGCGGTGCGGTCCTGGTCCTCGCGGTGCAGGTCGAAGACCACCTCGGTGTCGGCCCGGACGAGGGCGAGGGCGTCGAGGAACCAGGTGCCGAGCGAGTCGGCGTTCACGGCCAGCGGGATCGACGGCACCACCGACGATCCACCGCCGAGCGCTCGGGAGGTCTCCTCGTCGAGCAGCCGGACCTGCCGTGCGTGCCGGAGCACCACTGCGCCGTCCGCGGTCGGGCGCACCGGGGTGGTGCGCTGGAGCAGGACCCGGCCGACCTGCTGCTCCATCGACTTGATCCGCTGCGAGACCGCCGACGGGGTGATCGCCAGCGCACGGGCCGCCGCGTCGAGCGTGCCGTGGTCGACGGCGGCGAGCAGCGTCTCGAGGTGCTCGCGCTGGAACCGGGTCATGCAGCTGAGCTTACGGCGCTGCAGGAACGTGAGCTGTACTACACCGGCACCCGGCCCTAGCGTCAGATCGTGACCTCGCTCCTGCCCCTGCTCTCCGGCCTCGGCACCGGCCTCGCACTGATCGTCGCGATCGGTGTGCAGAACACGTACCTGCTCCGGCTCGCGGTCAGCGCAGGACTCCGGGTGGTGGCCGCGGCGGTCGTGGTGTGCGCGGTCTCGGATGCGCTGCTCATCGTCGCCGGGGTGCTCGGGGTCGGCGCCGTGGTCGAGCGGTTCCCCGTGGCGCTCCTGGTGATCCGGTTCATCGGTGCCGCGTTCCTGCTCACGTACGGAGTGCTCGCAGCGCGGCGTGCGCTGCGGCCCTCGGGGGACGCGATGCGCGTGGCCGACGAGGCTGCCGACGACGGCGTGGTGGGCGCGGGCGCGGGGGTGGACGCGACCACCGGCACGACGGTGGCGGCGCGGCGGACGCGCACCGCGCCTCCCGGCCAGGTGGTGACCATGCGGACGGCGGTGCTGACCATGCTCGTCTTCACGTGGGCGAACCCGCACGTCTACCTGGACACGCTGGTGTTCCTCGGGTCGGTGGCCAACCAGCAGGGTGCGGACGACCGGTGGCTCTGGACGATCGGTGCCGTCGCAGCGAGCTGCCTGTGGTTCGGTGCGCTCGGGTTCGGCGGACGCCTGCTGCGGCCGCTGTTCGAGAAGCCGCTGACCTGGCGGGTGTTCGACGGGCTGGTCGCTGTCGTGATGCTCGCGTTCGGTGTGCTGCTGCTCGTCGGCGCGTAGCGGCGGCGGCGCGCATGGCGCACCGCGAAACGGACACAGCACCACGCGACCGCATGGTGCTGTGTCCGGAACCTGGTTCCGGCGAGGCGGATCGCCCTACTGCATGCGCTGGCCGACGCGGCTGTGCCGACGGCTGTAGCCGAAGTAGATGACGAAGCCGATGGCCAGCCAGACGACGAACCGGAGCCAGGTCTCGACCTCGAGGTTCAGCATCAGCCAGAAGCACAGCACCGCCGAGATGATCGGGAGCACCGGCGACCACGGCACGCGGAAGGCCCGCGGGGCGTCGGGGCGCGAACGACGCAGCACGACGATGCCGATCGACACCAGGACGAACGCGGACAGCGTGCCGATGTTGATCATGCCCTCGAGCTTGTCGACCGCCGTGAACCCTGCCAGCAGCGCCACGACGACACCGGCGACGACCTGCACGCGCACCGGCGTCTGCGTCTTCGGGTTGGTCTTCGAGAACCAGCGGGGCAGCAGGCCGTCGCGGCTCATCGAGAAGACGATGCGGGACAGGCCGAGCAGCAGCACCATGACGACGGTGGTCAGACCGATCAGGGAGCCGATGGCGATGATGCCGGCGGCCCACGGCAGCCCGACGATGTCGAACGCCGAGGCCAACGACGGCGCCTTCTCCTCCGCCAGGCGCTGGTACGAGACCATGCCGGTGATGACGATGCTGACGCCGACGTAGAGCAGGGTCACGATGCCGAGCCCGATGAAGATGCCGCGCGGCAGGGTCTTCTGCGGGTTCTCGGTCTCCTCGGCACTGGTGGCGACGACGTCGAACCCGATGAAGGCGAAGAACACCAGGGACGCCGCGGCGAGCAGGCCGAAGACGCCGTACTGGGCGGGCTCGGCACCGGTGAACCAGGACACGAGCGACTGGGTCCAGACGCTGCCCTCGGCACCCTTGGCAGGCTCGGCCGGCGGGATGAACGGCGTGAAGTTGGCGGCCTTGACGAAGAACGCACCGGCGACGATGACGAACACGACGATCGCGACCTTGATGACGGTGATGACCGCCGACACCCGCGACGACAGGCGGGTGCCGAAGGCGAGGAGCACCGTGAAGATCCCGACGATGAGCACCGGCCCCCAGGTGAAGGGGATCGGCCCGAGCTGGATCGTGCTCGGCAGGGTGATGCCGAAGACGTCGAACGCGGTGCTGAGGTAGATGCCCCAGTACTTCGCGATCACGGCGCTGGCCGTGAGGGTCTCGAGGATGAGGTCCCAGCCCACGATCCAGGCGAGCAGCTCACCCATCGTGGCGTAGGTGAACGTGTACGCGGAGCCGGCGACGGGGATCGTCGACGCGAACTCGGCGTAGCACATGATCGCCAGGCCGCAGGTGACGGCGGCGAGCAGGAAGGAGATGATGACGCCGGGCCCGGCGAAGTTCGCGGCGGCGTTCGCGCCGACCGAGAAGATGCCGGCGCCGACGGCGACCGCGATCCCCATCGCGGCGATGTCGAACGTCTTCAGGGAGCGTTTCAGGGACCTGCCCTGCTCCTCGGAGTCGGCCAGGGAGGCCTCGATCGACTTGATGCGGAGCTTCGTTGCCATGGGGTGGATCCCGTCATCGGCTGGCGGCGGACCTCGGAAGGGTACTGGTGTACCACTGTGTCACGCAAAGCGTCCGCCCGGACGGTGGTCCGGTCCGGCGACGGCCGGGAGGCGCGGCGGCGGTCCGCCACGCACCGCTCGGCCGGCCGATGGGTGCGTCCAGGGCCGCGGTCGCGTCAGCGGCCCGCGCGCCAGTCCGCGAGGAACCGGGCTCCGGCCTCGTCGTGGATCACGCCGTCGGGCGCGGTGAGCACCGGGTACGGCGTGGCCGGCACCCCGTCGGCGGGACGGACGTCGACGTGCGCGACCTCGTGGCCGTGGGCGTGCAGCCAGTCCGCCATGGCGTAGTCGCTGCGGGAGTCCCCCACGGTGCGCCATGTGACCGGGAGCTCGCCGTCCTGCCCGAGGAGCTCGAGCGAGCGCTCGGCCCCCAGGTCCTTGCCGCTGCGGTCGGACTCGACGTCGGTCGAGATGATCGTCGGGTCGATGCGCCACTGCACGGCACCGTCGGCGTCGGGTCGGACGTCGTCGAGGCGGCGGACACCGAGCCCGCGACGCTCGAGCGCGGCCATGGCCTTCGCGTCGAACTCCGGCTGGCGGGCCAGGTAGGTGGCGTTCGGCACCTCGACGCGCTGCTCGATCGACACCATGGCGCGCTTCGTCTCGTCGAAGAACACCAGGTCGGCGTACTCGTCGCGGACCAGCTCGCGCATCTCGTCGGCGTAGTCCCGCGGCAGCGCGAGGTCCTCGGCGACGGTCAGTTCGCCCATGCCGCCGTCGTACTGCGGACCGATCGAGCACCACACTGCACCCTTCTCGCAGACGGCGTGGACGCGGCCACCCTCGGCGAGGCCCCCGGCGAGCAGGGGGCCGACGACCTCGGAGCGGATGAACGCATCGCTGCGGCCGGTGTTGAAGACGATCGGGATGCCCTCGGCGGCGAGCGCGACGAGGTCCGCGACGATGCTCGGGATCGCGATGGTGCGGGAGACCGGGCTGGCGATGGGCCCGTCGACGTCGAGCAGGAGACCGAGGCGGGGTGCGTTCACCCGCCCATCCTCTCGCAGTCAGCTGCTGGGCGAGACGATCCGACTCCGGACGCGGTCGATCAGGGCTCCGAGGGCCGCCGGGGCGGGGACGTGTCCCTGCCCGGGCACCTCGGCGTACTCCGAGCCCGGGACGGCGTCGACGACGGCGCGGGCCGCACGTCGCATCCACTCGAGTCCGTCGCCACCGGCGCCGACGAGCACCGGCACACCGACCGCGGCGGCGACCCGCTCGGGCACGGCGAGGCCGTTCAGCACTCGGACCTCGCGGCTCAGCACGTGGGCGTCGACGACCAGGGAGCGCCAGAGCGACCCCTTGAGCCGCAGGGCTGTGACCTGGCCCATCGGGACCCCGAGCACCTGGGTCAGGAACCCGCGGACGGCCTGGGCTCGGCGGCCGGCACCGACGTGCTCGTCGAGCAGGTCGGCGAACACGACGTCGTCGGCGTGCGGGTCGACCGAGGCACGGTACGGCGGTTCCCACAGGACGGCGCCGTCGACCGGCAGTCCGGTGGCGAGCCCGTGCAGGACGACACCGGCGCCGACGCAGATGCCGACGGCGGTGGTCGGTGCGCCGATGCTCTCGACGACGGCGCGCAGGTCGTCGACCTCGCGCTCGATGGCCCACGTCGCGGAGTCACCGCTGGCACCACGGCCACGGCGGTCGTAGGTCACCACGCGGTGCGTCGAGCCGAGCTCGGCGACCACGCGGTCGAGGTACGGGGTCCCGCGGTGGTCGAAGGCACCGCCCACGACGACGACCGCCGGCCCGTCCCCTGCCTCGGAGACGGCGATGGTGGTGCCGTCGGAGGAGACGACCGTTCGGTCGACTGGAGGGAGCATGGGGTCCTTTGCGAGCTGTCGACGGCGATGCGTCGGGCCTCGGAGGGGACCGTGCGGATTACCGGTCCTCCGAGTGTCGCAGGCGCGGGAGTCCGTGTCTCCCCCCGCTTCCAGGGGCAGAACCCGGTCGCTCGACACCGTGTGGTCGCCGTGCCATGCTGTTTGAGTACACCTGTACTCAAACGAACACCGGTACCGCAACGGGGAACCATGACACTCATCGCCATCGTCGCCTGCGAGATCGCCTTCTGGGTCGCGATCCTCGGCGGCCTGACCACCCGGTACCTGCTGCGACGGCCACGCACGGGTGCGGCGATGCTCGTCGCGGCACCCGTGATCGACCTCGTGCTGCTCGCGGTCGTCACGGTCGACCTGCTCGGTGGCGGAACCGCGTCGTGGCACCACGGACTCGCGGCGATCTACATCGGCTTCTCGGTCGCGTACGGGCATCGGATGATCGCGTGGGCGGACGTCCGGTTCACGCACCGGTTCGCCGGGGGTCCCGCGCCGGAGCGTCTGAGTGGACGGCGCTACACGGCCCGGTGCTGGGGCGACGTGCTGCGGACCGGGCTCGCCGTGCTGATCGCCGGCGGGATCGTCGGTGCGCTCGTCCTCGTCGTCGGCGACCCGGAGCGCACGGACGAGCTGCAGGGCACGGTCGCACTGCTCGGGGTCGTCCTGGGCGTCGAACTGCTGTGGGCGATCGGTTACACGATCTGGCCGCGCCGAGTCACCACCGCAGCCGCGGACCCGGCCGGAGCTTCGAGCCGGCCGTAGGCTGACCCGGTGCCCCGCCGTGTCGACCTCGAGGAACGGGGATCCCTGGTGGCTGCGGCCTGCCTGCGGATCCTGGAGCGGGACGGCCTCAGCGCGCTGTCCGTGCGGAACGTCGCGGACGAGGCCGGCATCGCCCCGGCGTCACTCCGCCGCGTGTTCCCGACACAGCACGCCCTGCGCGAGCACTGCCTGACGATCATCGAGGAACGGGTCACCGTTCGGCTCGCCGCCCTGCGTTCGACGGGTCGTGCGCTCGCACTGGACGTCCTCGCCCAGGTGCTGCCGCTCGACGCCGAGCGCACGACCGAGATCCTGGCGCAGGTGCAGCTCGGCGTGCTCACGCGCACCGACGACCACCTGGCCACGAGTGCCCGACGCCTGAACGACGGGGTCAGCCGGGTGTGCACCCGGGCGCTGGAGATCCTGCGTGAGGACGGCGGCTTCGGCGACGGTCGCGACCTGACCGACGAGGTCGACCGGCTGCACGCGCTGATCGACGGGCTGGCGGTCGAGCACACGTGGGATCCGGCGGCACGTGCGCCCGAGCGGGTCCTGGCGCTCGTCGAGCTGCACGTGGACAGCCTGCGCGGCGCGATCGCCTGACGCCTCAACGACCCCGGTAGACCTCGCGCCGGTGCCCGGCGCGCACGACGACGACCACGAGCCGCCCATCGTCGATCAGGTAGATCACGCGGTAGTCACCGACCCGGACACGCCATTCCGGGCTGTTGACGAGTCGACGAGCCGCGGGTGGACGTGGCTCGTCAGCCAGGATCGCGAGAACCCCTTCGACGAGTCGTCGGGCATGTGGCGGCAGTTTGCGGATGGCACGCCCCGCACTCGGCTCGAACTCGATGTCGTAGGTCATCCCAGACCGAGTTCGCGCCTGAGGTCCTCCCACTTGACGTTCTCGCCGCCGATGCGCTCGTTCTCGAGTCGGGCCTCTTCCACCGCCTTCAGGTCGTCCAGGTCCTCCGCCGCCTCGAGCAACCGGTCGAGGACGGCCGCGTCGACGACGGCTGCGACGCGCTTGTTGCGCCGGGTCAGGTAGACGGGTTCGTGCCGGGCGTCGTCGATGATCGACGCCAGGCGGCCACGGGCTTCGGAGATCGACACTTCGCTCACCTGTACATTCTAGAGCGTTTTGTACAAGTCAAACGAGTGCCGTGGTGCCGACCGACTCCCGTTCGAGCAGGGACCGCTTGACGTCGAGCCCCCACGCGAAGCCCCCGAGCGTGCCGTCCGAGCGCAGCACGCGGTGGCACGGGACGAAGAGCGCCGGGGCGTTCCGGGCGCACACGCTCGCCGCCGCCCGCACGGCGTCGGGCCGGCCCATCGCAGCCGCGAACCCGGTGTAGGTCAGGGTGCCGCCGGCGGGGATCCGGCGGAGCTGGCGCCACCCCTCGGTGAAGAGCTCGGTGCCGAACTGGCGCACGGGCACCTGCATGGCGTGCTCGACCTCGCCCGAGTAGAAGGCGTCGACCGCGTCGGCCGAGGCGACCACGCCGTCGAGCACCCGGTCGGGGCGGTGGCGGTCGGCCAGACGGGCGAGGATCCGCTCGACGGAGTCGGTCCACCCGGACGCGAGGACCCTGCCCTCGGCGTCTTCGAGCACGGTGAACGCCCCGTCGGGGGTGTCCAGGGTCTGGATGGTTGCGTCGGTCATCGGTCGTCCTTCCGGGGGTCCTCGGGGGCACGGGCTGCACGGGCGCGGGCGGTCGCGGTCATCGCGCGGTCGATGATCGGTCGCCAGCAGTGCATCGTGAGGTAGCTCCGCCAGGGGGCCACCTGCTCCGACCATAGGGAGAGCTCGCGTGCCGTTCCGGGCAGCCCGAGTTCCTGTGCACCGTTCCGCACGGCGAGGTCGCTGTGGAGGAAGATGTCGGGGTGGTGCCGGACCCGCAGCGCGACGTAGTCGGCGGTCCACGGCCCGATGCCCTTCACCGCGAGGAGTCCGTCGCGCAGGTCACCGAGGGACTGCCCACCGTCCACCACCAGGGACCCGTCGGCGAGCGCCGCAGCCACCCGCAGGATCGTGTCGACGCGGGCGGCGGGGCCGCGCAGCACCTCGTGCCCGCGTTCGGCGATCGCGACCGCGGACGGGAACAGCAGCCCGCCGGGCCGGATGGCGTCCGGCACCGTCGCGCCGAGTGCGGCCACGAGCCGGGTCTGCGCCGTGCGCGCTGCGGCCACCGAGACCTGCTGTCCGATCAGGGTGCGGAACACGATCTCGTGCGCGTCCACCGCGCCGGGGAGCCGGAGGCCGGGCACCCGTCCGACGGGTCCGGCGAGCTCGGGCACGGCTCCGAGGACGGCGTCGACGGCGACCGGGTCGGCGTCGAGGTCGAACAGCGCCCGCACCCGCGCCACGAGCGCGGGTAGGTCGGAGAGGTCGGTGACCCGCACGCGCAGGTCGATCCCGGTGCCCCGCCCGGCCACGTCGGGGACGGCTGCCGACGCGCTGAACCAGCCCGGGCCTCCAGGCAGGTCGACCAGCCGCCCGTACGACGTGACCCGGCCCGTGGGGTCGGTGTCCACCTGCTCCGTGCCCGGCAGGGCGTGCAGCGCGTGCCAGTCGAGCAGGCCCTGCGCGTCGAACGGCGCCCGGGCCGGCAGGTGGACGTGCAGTGCGCCGTCGCCGCCGTCCGTGGCACCGTCGCCTCGCCCGGACCGCCGTGCGCGGAGCTCCGTCGGGGTGACGGCGAAGACCTCGCGCACGGTGTCGTTGAACTGTCGGACGCTGGCGAACCCCGCGGCGAACGCGACGTCGGCGACGGGCAGGTCGGACGAGGTGAGCAGGGTCCGCGCGGTCTGCGCCCGGTGCGCCCGGCTGAGCGCCTTCGGCCCGGCGCCCAGCTCGGCCGTCATGATGCGGTTGAGCTGCCGCTCCGAGTAGCCCACGCGCGCGGCGAGCCCGGGGACGCCGTCGCGCTCGACGACACCGTCGAGGACGAGTCGCATCGCCCGGCCGGCGACGTCCTCGCGCAGGTCCCATTCGGGGCTGCCGGGGGTCGCCTCGGGCAGGCAGCGCTTGCAGGCGCGGAAGCCGGCCAGGTGCGCTGCGGCGCTCGTGCGGTAGAAGGTGACGCCGGAGACCCTCGGCGTGCGGGCCGGGCAGCTGGGCCGGCAGTAGATGCCGGTGGAGTGCACGGCGGTGACGAACTGGCCGTCGAAGCGCGCGTCGCGGGAGGCGACGGCGCGGTGCCGCTCGGCGTGCAGCGCGTCAGGCTGCGCGTCGGTGTCCGGGGTGGTCATGGGCTCAGCCTGACATGCGCCGCCGACGTCGACTGGCGGGAATCGGACGGAGCAGCGCACGGCCGGGAGGCCCGGTTAGCGTTGGCCGGGTGACTTCCGCAGACGACGTGGCCGGTCTCGACGACCTGCCGTTCCGGACCGAGGTCGAGGTCGCGCTGCTGCTCGTCTCGCCGCGGCACCGGTACGAGGGACGCCCGGCCGACGGCGCGCTGCCGGTGGGCGCGGACGATCCGGACGAGTCACGCGACCGGATCGAACTGCGGGCCGGGCTGGGCGTCGTCGGCGACCGGTACTTCGCGGCCCGGGCGCACGTGCACGCCTCGGTCACGGTGATCGGCCTGGAGGGGCTCGAAGCCGTCGGTCACGCGATCGGTGCCACGGTCGACCCCGCTGCGACCCGACGGAACGTGTTCCTGCGGGGCGCCGACGTCGAGGCACTGCGGGGCGAGCCGTTCTCGCTGGAGAGCGTGCTTCCCGGTGGTGACGGCGGCGGCGCCCTCGGTCGTGCCGTCCGGTTCCGTGGCTACCGCGCGGCAAACCCCTGCGCCTGGATGGACCACGAGGTGGCACCCGGGGCGTTCCGGGCGATGCGCGGCCGGGGCGGCGTGCGGTGCGACCCGGAGTCCGACGGTGTGCTCACCCTCGGTCCGGCGGTGCTCCGCACGGCCCGCCCCGTGGCGCTCGGCTGACGCCACCGCCGGGCGGGGCGACCGCCCTGCGGCACAGTGCTCAGGCGGTGAGGGCGCTCTCGATCGCGTCGACGAACGCCGGCAGGTCGTCCGGGGTGCGGGACGTGATGAAGCCGCCGTCGACCTGGACCTCCTGGTCGACCCACTCGGCTCCGGCGTTGCGCAGGTCGGTCTGCAGCGACGGGAACGAGGTGACGGTCTTGCCGGACAGCACGCCCGCCTCGACGAGGGTCCACGGGCCGTGGCAGATCGCCGCGACCGGCTTGCTCGCCTCGGCGAAGGCCTGCACGAGCGTCGCCGCGCGGGACTCCTGGCGCAGCGTGTCGGCGTTGATCGTGCCGCCGGGGATCACGAGGGCGTCGAAGTCCTTCGCGTCGACACCCGCGATGGTGGTGTCCGGCTCGAGCGTCTGCCCCGGGTCCTTGTCGCCGACCAGGGTCTGGATCGTGCCGGTCTCCTTCGCCGCCACGGTCACCGAGGCACCGCGCTCACGCAGCTGCTCGGTGGGGACGACGATCTCGTCCTGCTCCACGCCGTAGTTCGTCGTGATGACGAGGATCTTCTTGCCGTCGAGGGTTGCCATGATCCGCTCCTTCCGCGGCCCGGTCGTTCCGGCCGCACACCCGAGGGTCGTCGGGGTCGGCTGGGCAGGCCTCCAGGGGCGGCTCGGGGGTCCGGTCGGGCGGTCGCAACACCCCGCTCACGTCCGCCGGGCGGTCGCGAAGCGTCGGCTGACGGCGGCGCAGCCGACGGTTCCTGACCACTCGCCGCAGGCCGGGCGGGGTGTCCTGACCGGCCGGCGAGGCGCCGTGGACGCGCCCGCAGTCGGCCTGGAGGCACGGTGCGGGCCCGCCACGGGCCTCCAGGCCGCCAGTCGGGCGGTCGCAACACCCCGCTCACGTCCGCCGGGCGGTCGCGAAGCGGCGGCTGGCGGCGGCGCAACCGACGGTTCCTGACCACTCGGCGCAGGCAAGGCGGGGTGTCCTGACCGCGGGGCATGCGGGCGGGCAAGCCGCGCAGGACGGACGCCGAGCTCAGCCGCGGATGCGGAAGGCCTCGCCGTCGCGCTCGACGGTCAGGCCGTCGTACCCGTGGACCCGGTGCAGGCCGGCCGTCACCGGGTGCTCGAGCGGACCGACGACGACCGTGGTCGCGCCGGAGGCGATGGCGGACTCCAGCCCGGCCGGGGCGTCCTCGAACGCCACGCAGTCGGTCGGGTCGAGGCCGAGCAGGGCAGCTCCGCGCAGGTAGCCGTCGGGGTGGGGCTTGCCGTGCTCGACGTCCTCCGAGGGCACGAAGGCCTCGGGCACGGAGAACCCGGCGGCGGCCATCCGGCCCGCGGCGAGGTCACGCGGGGCGCTCGTCACGAGGGCCACCGGGACGCCGAGTTCGACGAGTCGCTGCACGAAGGCGACGGCTCCGGGGATCTCGAGGATGCCCTCGGTGCTCGCGGTCTCCTCGGCGACGAGCTCCGCCGCGATCCGCTGCTGCTCGGCCAGGGGCAGGTCGGGCAGGAAGCGCCGCAGGGTGTCGATCGCCTGCCGTCCGTGCGAGAACGCGAGGATCTCGTCGGGGTCGATGCCGTTCGCGTGGCCGAACCGGGTCCAGGTCGCCTCGACCACCGCGGTCGAGTCGACGAGGGTCCCGTCCATGTCGAAGAGGACCCCGGACGCCACGATGTCGATCACGCGCCCGACCCTAGCCCACGGGGGTCAGCGCGCCCCGGCACCAGCGCGGACGGGTCAGCGCGCCCGGACGTACCGGGTGAGCAGCACGCCGCCAGCGCCGAGCAACACGTGCGCCGGTCGCATCCGCCGGAGTTCCGGCGAGGACCCCCGGGCGATGCGCGGCCCCTCCCCGCCCTCGAGCGACGGGTCGAGCGTCAGGGTCAGCTCGTCGACGGCGTCCGCGGCGATGAGCGCCCCGAGGAACGACGGCCCGCCCTCGCAGTGGATCATCCCGAGGCCACGGTCGGCCAACACGCCTCGGATCCGCCCGGCGTCCACCGAGTCCGGCTCGTCGTCCGCACTGCAGGGCACGACGTCGGCGACCTCGGCGAGCGCCTGGGCCTTCGACGACGCAGCCGCCGTCGCCGACGTCAGGACGATCGGGCGCACCGGCGCCTCGGTGAACACCCGAGACCCCGGGTCGAGCGACAGCGAGCCGGTGACGATCGCGAACACGGGGTGGTCCGGCTTGCCGTGCGCCCGACGCCAGGCGACGTCGGCGTCGTGCAGGACCATCGGCCCGTAGCCCTCGTCACGGACGGTGCCAGCGGCGACGAGCACGACGTCGGCCACCCGCCGGAGCAGGTCGAAGACGCGCAGGTCGTCGTCGCCACCGAGCGACCCGGACACCCCGGCGGCCGAGGCCGAACCGTCCAGCGTCGCGACGAAGTTCACCCGGAGCCAGGGGGCCCCGGCGTCGGCGGTGTAGAGGTCGAGCAGGTCGTCGTCGGACAGGTCCGCGATCGACGGGGGCAGGACGTTCACGTGTTGTGCCTCGATTCCACGGGGGTGCGCCATCCGAGCGTGGCCTCGACCATGCGCATCGCGTCGACGCTCTCGGCGACGTCGTGCATCCGGACGATCCGGGCGCCGAGCATCGCGCTCACGGTCGCGACGGCGAGCGATCCGGAGAGCCGTTCCCCGCGGGGGCGTCCGAGCGACTCCCCCACGAAGTCCTTGTTCGACACCGCGGCGAGGACCGGGTAGCCGAGCGCGACGACCTCGGGCAGCCGACGGGTGAGCTCGAGGGTGTGCACGGTGTTCTTGTGCAGGTCGTGGCCCGGGTCGACGATGATCCGCGACTCGGGGATGCCCGCGGCGAGCGCCCGGTCGACCCGTTCGCGCAGGAACGCGACGACCTCGCCCGCGATGTCGCCGTACTGCGGCGGCGCGGGCAGCGGACGACGGGGTTCCGCGAGGGAGTGCGTGATGACGACGGTGGCCTCGGAGTCGGCTACCACGGCGGCCATCCGCGGGTCGGACAGGCCGGTGGTGTCGTTGACGACGGTCGCCCCGGCTGCGATCGCCGCTGCGGCGACCTCCGGGCGGAAGGTGTCGACGCTGATGACGACGTCGGACTGCTGGGCGAGCTGCTCGACGACGGGCACGACGCGGTCGATCTCGTCGGAGGCGGGCAGTTCCGGACCGGGCGCGAACTTCACGCCGCCGATGTCGACCCAGTCGGCGCCCTGCTCGGCTGCGCGCACCGAGGCCGCGACGGCCCGGTCGAGCTCGAAGGTGGCGCCGCGGTCGTGGAACGAGTCGGGGGTGCGGTTCACGATCGCCATCACGGCGATGCGGTGGTCGAAGTCGATGGTGCGGCGGCCGAACGTCCGGACCGGGTGGCGCAGGTCCGGCACGACCCAGCCGGGTCCGGCCACGTCGGGTCCGGCCGCGCCGTCCAGGAGGCCCGTCATGCGTCCGCCCCGGCACGCTCGTCGTGCCCGGCCTCGGTCCCACGCCCCGCGCCGATGAGCGCGATCGCCTCGGCCCGTCCTGCGGTGTCGGCCAGCGAACCGGTCGCCGCCACCGTCACGGTCGTCGAACCGGTCTGGCGCTCCCCACGCGTCGTGACGCACTGGTGCTGCGCGTCGAGGACCACCAGGACGCCCTCGGCGCCGAGCCCCTCGGCGATGGTCGCGGCGACCTGTTCGCCGAGCCGCTCCTGCAGCTGCGGACGGGAGGCCACCGCGTCGAGTACCCGTGCCAGCGTGCCGAGCCCGATGAGGCGGTCGCCCGGCGCGTACGCCAGGTGCGCGACCCCGAGGAACGGCAGCAGGTGGTGTTCGCAGACGGAGCGGAACTTCACGTCCCGCACGATGACGAGCCGACCGCGTTCGCCGTCCTCGGCGTGCACGGTGCCGTCCCGGGCGATGGCGACCGCGTCGGTGCCGATCCCGGAGAAGAACTCGGCGTACGAGTCGGCGACCCGGGCGGGGGTGCGGGTGAGTTCCCGGCGGTCGGGATCCTCGCCGATGGCGAGCAGCAGCTCGCGGACGGCGGCCTCGACACGGGCGCGGTCCATGGGTGACGTCACCCGCTCATCCAACACCAGCCATGGCCGGAGAACGCGGGCAGACGCCCAGCGCGAGGTGCGCGATCCGCGTGGAACGGGCCTCCCGGCTGTCACAACCTGTGAGACCGGTGTGACACGCCCGAAACCCAGCGTCCTTTAAACTCTCGTGGTGAGCGCCCCGCAGACCGACACCACGCCCCGGAACCGCTTCGCGACCGGCCTCGATCGATTCTTCTCCATCACGCAACGCGGATCGTCGATCCCCCGCGAGGTCCGCGGTGGCCTCGTCTCGTTCGTGACGATGGCGTACATCGTCATCCTGAACCCCCTCATCCTCGGCGGGTTCAGCGCCGACCAGGCCGCCAAGGACGTCAGCGGCGGATGGCTCGAGAACGCTCAGGTGGCCGCGGCGACCGGCCTCGTCGCCGGCGTGATGACCATCGCGATGGGCATCATCGCGAACCTGCCGTTCGGCATCGCCGCGGGGCTCGGGATCAACTCGTTCCTCGCCGTCAGCGTCGTGCACCAGGTCACCTGGGCCGAGGCGATGGGGCTGGTCGTCATCAACGGTGTGATCATCGTGATCCTCGCGTTGACCGGCATCCGGACGATGATCTTCACCGCCGTCCCGGCCCAGCTCAAGGCCGCGATCACCGTCGGCATCGGCCTGTTCATCGCCTTCATCGGGCTCGTCGACTCCGGCTTCGTGCGGTCCTCCGGGCTCGCCTCGCCGCCGCTGCAGCTCGGCGAGGACGGCTCCGTCGGCGCCCTGCCGACCATCGTGTTCCTCATCGGCCTGATCATCATCGGCACGCTCATGGCCCGCCGGGTCAAGGGTGCGCTGCTCATCGGCATCGTCGCGACCACGATCATCGCGATCATCCTGCAGGCGATCTTCCAGGTGCCCACCTCGGTCGACTCGAAGACCGGCTGGAACCTCAACGCCCCCGGCCTGCCGAGCGCACTGTTCGCCGTGCCGGACCTGTCGCTCGTCGGCCACGCCGACGTCTTCGGTGCCTTCACCCGCATCGGCCCGCTCGCCGCGTCGATGCTCGTCTTCACCCTCGTCTTCACGAACTTCTTCGACGCCATGGGCACCATGACCGGTCTGGCCAAGGCCGCCGGTGTCGCGAAGCCCGACGGCACGTTCCCCCGCCTGAAGTCGGCGCTCGTCGTCGAGGGCGTCGGCGCGATCGCCGGTGGCGGCGCGTCGGTGTCGTCGAACACCGTCTTCATCGACTCGGCCTCCGGCATCGGCGAGGGCGCCCGCACGGGCATGGCCTCGGTCGTCACCGGCCTGCTGTTCCTGGCGTCGATGTTCCTCACGCCGCTCACCCAGGTCGTCCCGCTCGAGGTCGCCGCCGCCGGGCTCGTCGTCGTCGGGGCACTCATGGTCGCGCAGGTCGCGGACATCTCGTGGTCGGACTTCGGCTCGGCCCTGCCGGCGTTCCTGACGATCGTCGTCATGCCGCTGACCTACTCGATCGCGAACGGCATCGGCGCCGGCTTCATCAGCTGGGTGCTCATCAAGCTGCTGTCCGGCCGTGGCCGTGAGGTCTCGTGGCTGCTCTACGTCGTGGCCGCGGGCTTCCTGCTGTACTTCGCGCGGGGGCCGCTGGAGGCGCTGCTCGGCGTCGGCTGAGGCGTTCCTGCTGGGCCTTGCTGATCCGGGTCTGGCTGGACCTGGCGCAAGACGCCGTCGTGTCATCGAGACGCCGCCGATTCCGGCGGCGTCTCAACGTTTCCGGGGCGTCTTCCGCAGGACGGCGTCGGCCGCGTCGGCCTGGAGGCCCGTGGTCAGTCCGGCAGGTCGCTCGGCGTGGCCTCGTGGTGGCGCTGGTCCTGGGTGCGACGGTCTTCCTTCATGCCCGCCTCGAACAGGTGGCGGCGGCCCTGCACGAGCTCGTCGCGCGCCGTGCGCTCGAGCTCCTTGGCGAGCGCGTAGTAGCCGTCGTCGTAGTCCTCGACGATCTGGAACGTCCAGCGGCCCGCGATGACGTTGCGGCCCACGAGTTCGGTGTCGATGCGCTCGGCGAGTTCGGTGTGCCCGGCCTTCCGCAGCTGCTCGACCGCCTCACCGAGGTTCAGGTCAGCGGTGCCGGTCAGGCGGTGGAACCCGTAGAGCAGGCCACGGGCGTGCTCGATGACCTCGACCGCGGCGGACAGGCTGCCGAGTGCCTCGACCGTGGCCTCGGACACCCCCTCGGGAACCTGGTGCTGCGCGTCGGGGCCCTGTGCGTCGTTCGTCATGGGTCCCGTCTACACGACGACTGCCGAGGCCGAGCGCAGTCACTTCGTCTGGTTGGGGTGGTGCGACTGCGTTCCGCTGCACCGCCACCACGTCGCGCCACCCCTGTTCCGCGCCACGTGTCCCGAAGACGATCGTGCACTCCGTCGAACGGATCGGCCGCGGGACCCCGCCGCGCCGGCCCGCCACCGCGTCAGGGCTTCTCGACGCGGATCGGCTCGGCGAGGATCTCCGGCTCTCCGGTGTCCCAGCCCGCGGCGATCGCCTCGGCACTGTTGCGCCACGCCTGCATCTCGAGCAGGAGTCTGCGCGGCTGCCGGAGCGAGAACGAGCCACGGGCGACGTCGACGATCTCCCGGGCGAAGCGCTGCTGGTCTGCGGCGCTGAGGAGCTTGATCCACGGGTACGGGATCGCCAGCCGATCGTGGAGTGGCAGTTGCTCGTTGAGCGTCACCGCGGCGATGAGCTGCGCCGCGATGTCGAGCACTGCGTCGTCGTCGTCGGATCGTTCCTTCGTGGTGAGGACGAGGGGCTTCCCGTCGCGACGGGTGACCTCGAGCGGGGCTTCCTCGGCGGCAGCGAACACCTGCTTGGCGTGGCGGGAGAGGTCAGAGGACTGCACCGACCGTCGGGATCGGGGCGGAGCGACGAGCGTCATGGAACGAGCCTATTCAGAACGTGTTCTGATTGCAACGGTCAGTTGCGACGTCGGAGGTCGGCACCTACCATTCGAACACACGTTCGAATGAGGAGACCCGATGATGATCACCGACACGGCCGCCACGGTGTGGTGGGCCGAGGGCACGCCGACGCGGCTCGTGTGGGCCGGACGGCGCTGGCGGGTGAGCGACACCCCCACCCGGCTGACCGTGACGCGCGCCGAGCTGCCCACCGCGATCACCCACGCGCCCGAGCGCACGGTGGGCTGGCGGTTCCAGGCGACCAGCGACGACGACGGTGAGGCCCTGGTGGTCGACATCGTGCCGCAGGGTGCCGGTTGGGGCGTGGCCCGGACGTGGACGTGAGCGGCCCGGACCGCTACCGTCCGGACATGGACAGGTGGGTGGCGCTGCTGCGCGGGGTCAACGTGAACGGCATCACGATCCGGAGCGCTGAACTCGCGGAGCTCTTCCGAGGGCTCGGGTTCGACGACGTCCGCACCGTGCTCGCCTCGGGCAACGTCGTGTTCTCCGCCGACGTGCCCGCCGAGCAGCTCAAGACGTCGATCGAGCAGGGGCTGCGCGACCGGTTCGGCTACGACGCCTGGATCGTGCTCGTCCGGCACGACGCCCTGGCGGCCGTGGTCGACGGGTTCCCCTTCGCGCGTGCCGACGAACGGCACGACTACGTCGTGTTCGGGTCCGACGACGGTGCGCTCGACGCCTTGGTCACGGACCTCGAACTCGACGACTCGGTCGAGCAGGTCGCCCGCGGGAACGGGGTCGTCTACTGGTCCTGCCCGAAGGGCTCGAGCACCGACACCGTGTTCGCCAAGCGGGCCGGCGCCGCACGCGTCAAGCGCACGACGACGACCCGCAACACGAACACCCTGCGGAAGCTCCTGTGACGCTCGGCACGCTGCACCACGTCGAGCTCCGCACCGCCGACCTCGACACCGCCGTCGGCGCCTGGGGCTGGCTGCTCGGCGAACTCGGCTACGAGCCGTTCCAGCAGTGGGACCACGGCCGGAGCTGGCGGCTCGGCCCGTTGTACGTCGTCCTCGAATCGGCACCGCTGGACGGCGATCACGACCGCCGCCGACCGGGGCTCAGCCACCTGGCGTTCCACGCCGGTACTGCCGAGACGGTGGAGCGACTCTGGGCCGAGGCTCCCGGTCACGGCTGGGCACGCCTGTACGAGGACCGACACCCGTTCGCCGGTGGTCCGGAGCACCACGCAGCCTTCCTCGAGGACGCCGAGCGGTTCAAGGTCGAGCTCGTCGCCAGCTGACGGTGCCGCCGGGGCCGGGGTGGCTCAGGCCTGCGGCGGCTGCCCGTTGCTCGCCATCGTGCCGCCGTCCACCGGCAGGACCGCACCCGTGATGAACGAGGCCGCGTCGCTGGCCAGGAACAGGATCGCCTCGGCGACCTCGGCAGAGCGACCTCCGCGGCCGAGGGCGATGCGCTCGGTGAACTTCGACTGCAGGGCCTCGTCCTCCGCCTGCTCCTGGGTCAGGTCGGTCCAGATGAGTCCCGGAGCGACGGCGTTCACGCGCACGCCGAACTGCCCGTTGTCGAGGGCAGCCGCCTTGGTGAAGTTCGTCACCCCGCCCTTCGCCGCGTTGTAGGGGCTCATCCGCCAGTCGGCGTCCTCACCGGAGACCGACGACGTGTTGACGATCGACCCCTTCGTCTCGCGCAGGAACGGCAGGGCCGCCCGGGTGCCGTAGAACACACCGGACAGGTCGGTCTCGATGACCCGGCGCCACTCGGCCGTGCTGATGTCGGTGATGTCGCCCGAGCTGAAGGTCCCGGCGTTGTTCACCAGGACGTCGAGCCGGTCGAAGCGGTCGATCGCCGCCGAGACGACGGTCTCCCAGTCCTCCGGGCTCGCCACGTCGGCGTGCAGGGCGACGACCCGGTGCGTCGGCAGGGAGTCACCCACCACGCGGACCTTCTCCTCGACGCTGTCGGTCAGCACGACCGACGCGCCCTCGTCGATGAACGCCCGCGCCGTCGCCTCACCGATGCCGGACCCTGCGCCCGTGACGATCGCGACCTTGCCCTCGAACCGGTTGCCCATGATGTCTCCTCTCGTTGCACGAACCGTGCCCGGGGAGACGCCATCGACCCGAGGGGCACGGCAGACCACGGTGCCCCGAACCGACTGGACGCGTTCGGAGGCGCCGGCAACGTCCCGGGAACACAGGTCGCCCCGGCTCCGCGAGGCGGAACCGGGGCGACGAGCGGACGTGACGAGGCGTCAGCCGGTCGAGTCGTCGAGGTCGAAGTCGCGCTCCAGGGAGATCGTCGGGATCGACGCGGTGATGACCGAGCCGTCCGCACGCAGCGTGCCCTGGATGTCGCTCGTGGTCGGGGCGTGCCCGGACATGCGCGGCCCGTGGTGCGGCAGCGGCACCACGGTGGGCTCCCCCGCCTCGATGTCCCACTGCTGGTTGTGCACCCACACCGTGAAGCCCGAACCGGTCTCGACCGTGAGCGTCATGGCTTCCTGCTCGAGGTCGACCCGGACCCGCGATCCGCGCACCGTCAGACGGTAGGACAGACGGTCCCAGTGCTTCGGCAGCCGCGGGTTGAAGCTCATCCGGCCGCCGTGGTCGCGCATGCCGCCGAAGCCGTTGACGAGCGCACCCCAGATGCCACCGGTCGACGCGATGTGCACGCCGTCCGAGGTGTTGCCGTGCAGGTCCGCCAGGTCGACGTAGAGCGCGGTCTGGAAGTACTGGTCGGCGAGGTCGTGGTACCCGACCTCGGCCGCCATGATCGACTGCACGACCGCGGACAGCGTCGAGTCACCGGTGGTGAGTGCGTCGTAGTAGTCGAAGTCGCGACGCTTCTCGGCCGCCGTGAACTCGTGCCCCTGCAGGAACAGCGCGAGCACGACGTCGGCCTGCTTCAGCACCTGGAACCGGTAGATCACCAGCGGGTGGTAGTGGAGCAGCAGCGGGCGCTTGGACTCGGGGGTGTTCTCGAGGTCCCAGAGTTCCTTGTCGAGGAACTGGGCGTCCTGCGGGTGGATGCCGCGGTGCGGGTCGAAGGGGATCTCCATCGACTCGGCGGCGTGCTCCCACTCGACGAGCTCGTCCGGCTGCAGACCGGTCCGGCGCACCATGCGGTCGTACTCTTCGGCGTCGTCGGCGGCGAGCTCGCGGCAGGCGTTGACGGCGAACCACAGGTTCGCCCGCGCCATGACGTTCGTGTAGAGGTTGTCGTCGACGACGGTCGTGTACTCGTCCGGCCCGGTGACGCCGTCGATGTGGAACTTCTTGTCGCCGTTGGACCGCCAGAACCCGAGGTCGGCCCAGAGCCGGGCGGTCTCGACGAGCACGTCGATGGCGCCGCGCTTCAGGAACTCGCGGTCGCCCGAGGCCCGCACGTACTGCATGAGCGCATGCGAGATGTCGGCGTCGATGTGGTACTGCGCGGTGCCGGCGGCGTAGTACGCGCTGGACTCTTCACCGTTGATCGTCCGCCACGGGAACAGGGCGCCGCGCTGGTTCAGCTCGCGGGCCCGAGCCCGTGCCGCGTCGAGCATGTTGTAGCGGAAGCGCAGGGCGTTCCGGGCGACGATCGGCGCCGTGTACGACAGGAACGGCAGGACGTAGATCTCCATGTCCCAGAAGTAGTGGCCGCCGTAGCCGGAGCCGGTGACGCCCTTCGCGGCGATGCCGTGGCCGTCGGTGCGGGCGGTGGCCTGCGCGAGCTGGAAGAGGTTCCAGCGGACGGCCTGCTGGATCGCGGGCTGACCGGCGATCTCGACGTCACTGCGGGCCCAGTAGTCGTCGAGCCAGTCGCGCTGCTTCGCGAAGGTCTCGTCGACGTTCTCGGCGTGCGCGCGGTCGAGCGTGCGGTCGCACCGGTCGGCGAGCTCGCGCACGGGCACCCCGCGGGAGGTGTGGTAGACCACGTGCTTCACGAGCCGGATGGGCTGCCCGGCGCGGGCCTGCACCCGGTAGACGTGCTTCGCCAGGTCGTCCTCGATCGACGACGACTCGTCCCAGCTGTTCTCGGTCTCGATGTGGTGCTCGACGCCGACGCAGATCGTCATGCCGGAGCTGGACGCCTGGTACCCGAGGACCGAGCGGCCGCCGGTGCTGCGCTTGAGCTTCGGCACGAGCACCCGCTCGGTGAACGACTCGGCCTTACGGGGGTCGAAGGCGTTCGCCGCGGCCCGCATGCCGGCGTGGTACTCGTCCTGCACGTCCTGGCGGTTGAGGATCTGGCTGGACAGCAGGATCGAGGCGTCCGCGTCGAGCACGGTGACCTCGTAGTCGATGACGGCGAGGTGGCGGTCGGTGAACGACACGAGTCGACGTGCTCGGATGAGCACCCGCTTGCCGGACGGCGTCGACCACTCGGTCTCGCGGAACAGGTAGCCGCCGCGGAACTCCAGCCGACGCGTGTGCCGGAGGATGTCGGCCTCGGCCAGCACGAGCGGCTCGTCGTCGACGTAGAGGCGGATGACCTTGGCGTCCGGCGCGTTGATGATCGTCTGCCCGGTCTTCGCGAAGCCGAAGGCGTCTTCCGCATGCCGGATCGGCCAGGTCTCGTGGAACCCGTTGATGTACGTGCCGTACTGCACGCCGCCACGGCCTTCGTCGAGGTTCCCGCGCAGGCCGAGGTACCCGTTGCCGACGGCGAAGTTCGTCTCGGCGACGCCCTGCTCGTCGGGGGTGTACTCGGTCTCGACGAGGGCCCACTCGTCGATCGGGTAGCGGACGCGGTCGAGGGGGTCCGAGGTGATGGGGTTCATGCTGCTCCGTGGGAAGGGAGGGAGATGGGTACGTCGGTGCGGCCGGCAGCCAGGGAGCGTCCGGCCCGGTGGCCTACGTCGTGCTGGTGGCCGGTGCGGGCAGCTGGTCGATGAGTTCGTCGAGGTCGGACACGACGACGTCGGCACCGTGCTCGCGCAGGGCGTCCGCCCCGGCGCCGCGGTCGACACCGACGACGAGACCGAACGATCCGTTGCGGCCGGCTTCGACCCCGCTGGTGGCGTCCTCGACCACGACGCACTCGGCGGCGGTGAGTCCGAACCGGGTCGCCGCGTCGAGGTAGGTGTCGGGAGCGGGCTTGCCGGTCAGGCCGTCCTGGCGCGCGACGAGCCCGTCGACGACGACGGGGAACCGGTCGAGGATGCCCGCCGTCCGGAGCACCGACGTGGCGTTCGCCGAGCTGGAGACGACCGCGACGGACATGCCTGCGGCGATCGCGGCGGTCAGGAACCGGAGTGACCCCGGGTAGGGCTCGACACCGTGCTCGTCGAGCTCGGCGGTGAACTCCGCGTTCTTCCGGTTGCCGAGCCCGCACACCGTGTCGGTGTCGGGTGCGTCGTCCGGGGTGCCCTGCGGCAGGTCGATGCCGCGCGACTCGAGCAGCGAGCGCACGCCGTCGTAGCGGGGCTTGCCGTCGATGGAGGTGAAGTAGTCCTGCTCGGTGTACGGCGCGACCCCGTGTGCTTCGAGGTACGGCGTGAAGAGTCGGCTCCACGCGCGCATGTGCACGTCGGCGGTGGGGGTGAGCACGCCGTCGAGGTCGAACAGGAGCGCGCGCTGGTCACTGAGTCGCGCGGGCGTGCGCTGGTCCTGCGTCGTCATCTGCGGTCCTCCGGGGACTGGTGGTGGACGAATGGCTCGCGACGAGTCTAGGACCGCTCCAGTCCGGACGTTCCGACGCGCCGCACCCTGTGGAGCGAGTTCACCGGCCGCTCCGCTGTGCGGGGAGGACCCCCGCCACGGCGCACCTGTGAGGCCTCTGAGACACGCCCCGGCACGCTGACCCGGACGAAAGGCACCACCATGACCAGCGACACCACGGCCGCACCCCACGACGGCACGCAGTCGAAGCTCCGCCAGGCGATCACCGGCCCGCTGCTGTTCCTCTTCATCCTCGGCGACGTGCTCGGTGCCGGCATCTACGCCCTGATGGGGACGCTGGCGAAGGACGTCGGCGGTGCGCTCTGGGCACCACTGGTGCTCGCGCTCCTGCTGGCCCTGCTCACCGCGGGCTCCTACGCCGAACTCGTGACGAAGTACCCGAAGGCCGGCGGTGCCGCGGTCTTCGCCGAACGCGCCTACAAGGCGCCGATCGTCTCGTTCCTGGTCGGGTTCAGCATGCTCGCCGCCGGCGTCACGAGCGCCGCCGGTCTGTCACTCGCCTTCGCCGGCGACTACCTCGGCACGTTCGTCGACCTGCCGCCCGTGCCCACCGCGATCGTCTTCCTCGCCCTGATCGCCTGCCTGAACGCCCGCGGCATCTCCGACTCGCTCAAGAGCAACGTCGTGATGACGATCATCGAGGTCTCCGGCCTGGTCATCGTGATCGTGGTCGTGGCCGTGATGCTCGGCGGTGGCGGCGGTGACGTCTCCCGGATCGGCGCGTTCCCGTCCGAGGCGAACCCGGCCCTGGCGACCCTGAGCGCCGCGATCGTCGCCTACTACTCGTTCGTCGGCTTCGAGACGTCCGCCAACATCGCGGAGGAGGTCCGCGACCCCCGCCGCGTCTACCCGAAGGCCCTGTTCGGTGCCCTCGCCACGGCCGGCGTCGTCTACGTCCTCGTCGCCCTCGCCAGCGCGATCGCCCTGCCCGCGTCGGAGCTGTCCGAGTCCAGCGGCCCGCTCCTCGCGGTCGTCTCCGCCACCGGCGTCCCGATCCCCGACTGGGTCTTCAGCCTCATCGCCCTGGTCGCCGTCGCGAACGGCGCGCTGCTCACGATGATCATGTCGAGCCGCGTGACCTACGGCATGGCCGAGCAGCGGCTCCTGCCCGCCCTGCTCGCGAAGGTCCTGCCGAACCGGAAGACCCCGTGGACCGCCATCGTCGCCACCACGGTCGTCGCGATGCTCCTGACCCTGGTGGGTGACGTGGGCGTACTGGCCGAGACCGTCGTGCTCCTGCTGCTCTTCGTGTTCATCAGCACGAACGTCGCCGTCCTGGTGCTCCGCCGCGACCACGTCGAGCACGACCACTTCAAGGTCTGGACGTTCGTCCCGGTGCTCGGGGTGCTGTCGTGCATCCTGCTGCTGACGCAGCAGAGCGGTCAGGTCTGGCTCTACGCCGCGATCCTGCTCGCCGTCGGCGTGGTCCTGTACTTCGTCGCCCGGTTCACCGGGCGCCGTTCCGGACGCGACCACGAGGCGGGCGTGATCCACTGACGTCACGCACCACGGGCCTCCAGGCAGACCGTCTGGAGGCCCGTGGTGCGTCCGCCGGTCCGCCCGCGTGATCAGCGCAGGTCGCGCACCCAGGCCTCGATCGCGTCCGAGATCTGCTGGCGGGCATCAGCACGGCTGATGGTCGCCGTGCGGTCGCCCGGCTGGTCGCCGTAGGCACCGAAGTCGGCGTGGTTCGAGCCCTGGATCTCGGTCATGGTGGCGGTCGACGGCAGCTTGTCCCGCGCGGCGTCGACCTTGGCCGGGGTCGACAAGCCGTCACGCGAACCGGAGACGCTCAGCACGTCGATGTAGGAGCGGCTGATGTCGTTTGCGCAGTAGCTGCCGAGCAGCAGCAGGCCGTCGGCGTCCTGGGCGAGCTGGCACGCGCGGACCCCGCCGAGGGAGTGCCCGCCGACCCCCCAGCGTGTGACCGAGGGCGCGTGGGCCTCGAACGTGGCGAGCGGCCGGGTGTCGAAGAACGCGAGGTTCAGCGTCGGCTTCGTGATGACCACCGTCGTGCCGTTGGCGACCACCTGCCGGAACGTGGCCATGTAGGCGTACGGATCGACCTTCGCGCCGGGGATGAAGACGATCCCGACCCCGTCGGCCTGGCCGGTCGGGGTCATCACCACCGAGTCACCGGCGTCCCGGACCGCGATCCGGTCGTCGCGCCAGACCTGCAGGGCGGCGCTGCGGGTGCCCTGCATGACGATGTGCGCCCAGACGAGGAACACCACCGCGATCAGCACGACGACGGCGACGATCCAGGTGGTCCAGCGCAGCGCTCGGTTCATGTGGCCACCGTACGGCGCATCCGGACCTCGGTCCGACCGTCCGGCAACGGATCGCCGGGTTCGTCGCGGGCGCTGAAGCCGACTCGCTCGTAGGCGCAGCGGGCGACGGCGTTGTCGGGCAGCACCGAGAGTTCGAGTTCGGTGGCTCCGGAGGTCGCCGCCCACACGGCGATCGCGTCGATGAGGGCGCGGGCAACACCGCGGCCGCGCGCTGCCGGGTCGACCCACATCGAGATGAGCTCGGCGGGGCCGTCGGGGCCGGTGGGTGGGATCCCGCTGGCCATCCCGACGACCGTGCCGGGAACCTCGGCAGCGGTGTCGACTGCGAGCAGGTCGAGCGCTCCCGGGATCGACAGGCGGGTGCGCCACCGGTGTTCGGGTGCGTTCGCCCAGTCCTGCAGCGTCGAGCCGAAGGCGTGCGGGGCATCGGCGAGCGCGCGGAGGCGCACTGGTCGCCAGGCTTCCCAGTCGTCGGCGGTCGCGCGGCGCAGTTCGATCCCCACGGCCCGACGCTACCGCGGGGCGGGGTGTGACCGCAGGGGCGGGAGCCAGTGAGCAGAAGACGTCGGGTGCGGTGGTCGCACTCGACGTCTTCTGCTCACTCGTTGACCGTCGCCCGGGGAGGGTGACCGGGACGCGCTACTTGATGGCGGCGCGGATCTCGGCGGCTGCTGCGCCGACGTCCGAGGCGCTGTAGATCGCGCTGCCGGCGACGGCGATGCGGGCACCGGCCTCCTGCACCGAGGCGACCGAGGACGCGTTCACGCCGCCCGCGATCGAGAACGGGACGCCCGAGTCCTTGCCGGCGTCGAGCAGGGTCGAGAACGTGAAGCCCTCTTCCGCCTGCTCGTCGAGCCCGGCGTGGACCTCGACGAACTCGGCGCCGAGCGCGACGACCTCGCGGGCACGGGCGGCCTTGTCGGAGACGCCGATCAGGTCGACGACGATGCCCTTGCCGTGCTTCTTGGCGGCCTTGACGGCGCCGACGATCGTCGAGTCGCCGGCGACACCGAGGACGGTGACCAGGTCGGCACCGGCCGAGAAGGCGATGTCGGCCTCGAGCTCACCGGCGTCCATGGTCTTGAGGTCGGCGAACACGATCTTGTCCGGGTGTGCTTCCTTGATCGCCGTGACGGCGGACAGGCCGGCGCTCTTGATCAGGGGCGTGCCGAGCTCGAGGACGTCGACGTGCGGCGCGGCCGCGGCGGCGAGCTCGAGGGCGGCTTCGGTGGTCAGGGTGTCCATGGCGAACTGGAGCTGCATGGGTGTGCCTTTCATTCGAGGTTGGCGTGACGGGGCCAGAGGTCGTCGGCGGACTGCCCGCCTCGGGTCCACAGGGCGTGGAACACGGCGTCGCCCACCAGGGCGACCGCCTGTTCGAAGAGGCCACCGGCGTACTGGGCCGAGGCGGTGCCGGAGCGGTCGGTCTTCGTCGCGGCAGGCAGCACGATCGTGACGTCCGCCAGCTCGGAGAGCGGGGAGTCGTCGGTGGTCGAGAGCGCCACGACGGATGCGCCGACCTCGTGCGCAGTGCGCGCGGCCTGCACGATGCCGGTGGTCGTACCGGAGCCGCTCGCGACGAGGAGCAGGTCACCCTGACGGATCGCCGGGGTGGTGACCTCGCCGACGACGTGGGCGTCGAGCCCGAGGTGCATGAGGCGCATCGCGGTCATGCGGAGGGCGAGTCCGGAGCGACCGGCGCCGTGGACGAACACCCGGTCGGCGCCCTCGATCAGGTCGAGTGCGCGCTGGGCCGGGGCATCGTCGAGGCGGGCCGCCAGGTCGCCGACCTCGCGGACGACCAGGTCGAGCGCTGCGGAGACGGTGGTTGCTGCCATGCCCTCGATCCTTCCCTTGCGCGCCTCGGCACGCCGCTACCCGCCCCGGCAGGGACCCCATCCCATCGGGTGGGCCCGTCCGCTCGGGTGGGACGGGTAGCGTCGCGTCCATGGACGCATCGGTCGACACCCTGGAGGCCCGGGGCGGCTCCGCCATCCGGCTCGCGGCCGCCGAGCACGCCCGCACGGTCGCCGAGCAGGCGGACCGGCACGCGCTCACGCTGGAGTCCGTCCTCGCCGTGCTCCGGTCGTCGCGGGTCACCGACGCGGCCGCCAGGGCCGAGGCCGTCGAGATCGCCTCGGCCGCCCTCGTCGACCTGCGCACCGTGACCGATCAGCAGCGGAGCACCCTGCTCGAACCCGTCACCGGCGCGTTCTCGCGGTTGCGCGCCGACCTGCGACCGCTCGTGCGCTTCGGGGACCTCGACGTGCAGTTCGTCGAGCCGCCGGCCACCGGTCGTGCGTTGCCGGGCGACGTCGCCCACGCGGCCCGGGCGATCGTCCGGACCGCGGTGCTCGCCCTGGTCGACGACGGTGCGGCGAAGCGGGTGCGCATCCAGTGGGACTGCGACGGCCGGAACCTGCTCATGCAGCTCCGGGACGACGGCTCCGGCACGCTCGACGTGCACGACGACGCCATGCGGCCGATCGCGGAGCGGGTCGTCACGCTCGACGGGCGGGTGCAGGTCGCGAGCACGCCCGGCTGGGGGTCCGTGCTCGACATCTCACTGCCGCTCGACCCGCGGCCGACCGAAGTGGACGCGGTCGACGACGGCGACCTGACCCCACGGGAGCGCGACGTGCTGCGGCTCGTGGCGACCGGTGTCGGCAACCGTGAGATCGCCGAGGGACTCGGCATCAGCGTCAACACCGTGAAGTACCACGTGGCGAACCTGCTCCGGAAGCACGGCGCCCGGACCCGGGCCGAGCTCGCGGCGTTCAGCTCCCGGGCGTGAAGCGACGGGACCGCGACGAGGCGTCCCGACGAGACCGCGACAACGGGTACCGACGGTCGAGCGCGGGCTCGACGACGGTCGCCATCAGGAACTGGGAGAGCAGCCGCCCACCCGCCCAGTAGATGGGGATGACGAAGATCGCGGCACCCGGCCAGATGCGCGAACCGATGAGCGCCAGGGTGCCGAGCGTCACGACGATGCCGACACCGGAGTACAGGTACTGCCAACCGCGCGAAGCAGCGTCGCGCTGCGCCTGCTCCCGCTCGGCGCGCTCGTCGAGCCCGCGCACCCCGGGGTCGAGCGACGCCGGCTCCTCGGTGGCGAACAGGTCGCGCACGGGGACCTCGAGGGCCGTGGCCACCGCGGACAGCGACTCGAGGCTCGCGTCGTTGCCGCTCTCCATCCGTTGCACCGTCCGCACGGCGATGCCGCTCGTCTCGGCCAGTCGTTCCTGGGTCCAGCCCCGCAGTCGTCGGAGTTCACCGATCCGCATCTCGTTCATGTCCTGAACAGTAGGGAACCGCGGAACGGCGCACCACGACAGGGACCCGCCACCGACACGACAGCTTCCCGCCAGTCCCCCGACAGCGGCGGGTTCCTACGCTCCGGGGGCGAAGCGGTAGCCCATGCCGGACTCCGTCACCAGGTAGCGCGGGTGCGCGGGGTCGGGCTCGAGCTTCCGCCGCAGCTGGGCCATGTAGAGGCGCAGGTACCCGGAGTCGTTGCCGTGCGTCGGCCCCCAGACCTCGGTCAACAGCATCTCGCGGGTCATCAGCCGGTCGGGGTTCGTGACCAGGACCTCGAGCAGGCGCCACTCGGTGGGCGTCAGGCGGATCGCGGGGCCCTCGGCCGGGGTGACCTGCTTCGCGACGAGGTCCACGAGCAGCGGTCCGATGGCGATCGTCGGGGTCTCCTCCGACGCCACCACCCGGCGTCGTCCGAGTGCCCGCAGCCGGGCGAGGAGCTCGTCCATCTGGAACGGCTTCGTCACGTAGTCGTCCGCACCGGCGTCGAGCGCGTCGACCTTGTCCGACGAGTCGGTGCGCCCCGAGAGCACGAGGACCGGCACCTGCGACCAGGCCCGGACGCCCTCGAGCACCCCGATGCCGTCGAGCCGGGGCATGCCGAGGTCGAGCAGCACCAGGTCGGGGCGCTCGGTGATGACGGCGTCGATCGCCTCGCGCCCGTCCCGAGCCGTGACGACGTCGTACCCGCGCGCCGAGAGCGTCACCGACAGCGCGCGGACGAGCTGCGCGTCGTCGTCAGCGATCAGGACCTTCATCGGATCTCCACTCCCACGTGCCCGGCGATCGGCAGCCGCACCACGACGGTGAGCCCACCGCCCGGGGTGTCGTCGACCTCGATCGTGCCGCCCATGCCCTCCGTGAACCCGCGCGCCAGGGCCAGGCCGAGCCCGAGGCCGGTCTCGTTGTCGGTGTCGCCGAGCCGCTGGAACGGCTGGAACACCTCGTCGCGGCGGTCCTCGGGGATGCCGGGGCCGTGGTCGGCGACGCGGAGTTCGACCCCGCCGGCGAAGGCGCTGGCGGCGACCCGGACGTGGGTGCCCTCCGGCGCGTACCGGGCGGCGTTCGCGAGCAGGTTCACGACGACGCGCTGCAGCAGGACCGGGTCGGCGAGCACCGGCGGCAGGTCGGCGGGCAGGTCGAGGTCGACGTCGTCGGGGCCGAGCTCCAGCTCGTCGAGTGCTGGCGCGACCACCGTCTCGAGCGCGATCGCCGCCGGGGTGACCGCGAGGACTCCGGCCTGCACGCGGCTGACGTCCAGCAGGTCTGCCAACAGCACCGCCAGCTGACCGAGGCTCTCGTCGGCGGTCGCGAGCAGCGCCTCCCGGTCGGCCCCGGACAGGTCGATGTCGGACGCACGCAGCGTCTGCACGGCGGCGGAGGCCGCGGCGATGGGTCGGCGCACGTCGTGGCCGACGGCCGCGAGCAGCGCGCTCCGGACCCGGTCGGCGGCGGCGATGCGCTCGGCGCCGACGGCCGTGCGGGTGAGCTCGCGGTGCTCGACGGCGGCGTCGAGCTGCTGCTCGACGACCCGCAGCAACCGGCGCTGGGTCGGGTCGTCGGGCGCACCGGCGAACTCGAGCACGGCACCGGACGCCAGCGTCGTCGACGCGTCCGGCGTCGCACCGAACTCGCCGGAGGTCGCCGGCACCTCGTCACCCTGGCGGATCCGGACCCCGACGAAGCCGAACGCCTCTCGTGTGCGGTCGAGCAGTGCCTGCAGGGCGTCGTCGCCGCGGAGCACGCTGCCGGCGATGCCCATCAGGAGCCCGGACTCGGCCGAGGCCCGACGGGCGGCACGTGATCGGCGAGCGGACCGGTCGACCACGAAGCTGACCAGCACCGCACTGATCACGTACATGACCAGGGCGAACAGGTGCCACGGCTGCTGGACGGTGACCATGTAGAGGGGTTGCACGAAGAAGTAGTCGAGGCTCAGCCCGGACAGCACGGCCGTGAACACCGCCGGCCACATCCCACCCACGAGCGCCACGACGAGGACGAGCAGCTGGTACGCCAGCACGTCCACCGTGATCGCGTCCGGATCGCTGCCGATCGACAGCACCCACGTGAGCAGCGGCCCGACCAGGACCGACAGGACGAACGCGGCGACCACCCGGCCGCGGGACAGGCTGCCGCCGAGCTTGGGCAGGGTGATCCCGCCGCCAGCGCGCTCGTGCGTGACGACGTGCACGTCGATGTCGCCGGACTCGCGGATCACGGTGTTGCCGATCCCCGGGCCGGTCATGGCGGCCGCGAGCCGGCTGCGGCGGCTGACCCCGATCACGATCTGGGTGGCGTCGATCGACCGCGCGAACCGCACCAGCGTGCTCGGCACGTCGTCGCCGACGACCTGGTGGTACGTCCCACCGAGCTGCTCGAGCAGGGTCCGCTGCTTGCCGAGCGCGCCGGGGTGCCGGACGCGCAGGCCGTCGTTCGTCGTCACGTGGACGGCGGCGAGCTCGCCGCCAGCACTGCGGGCGGCGATCCGGGCGCCGCGGCGCAGCAGGGTCTCGCCCTCGGGGCCGCCGGTCAGGGCGACGAGCACGCGCTCCCGGGTCTCCCACCGGTGCTCGATGCCGTGCTCGGCGCGGTAGGCCTTGAGCGCGTCGTCGACTTCGTCGGCGAGCCAGAGCAGGGCGATCTCGCGCAGTGCGGTGAGGTTGCCGAGGCGGAAGTAGTTCGACAGCGCGGCGTCGATCCGGGCCGCCGGGTACACGAGCCCGTCGGAGAGCCGCTCCCGCAGCGCTGCCGGGGCCAGGTCGACGACCTCGATCTGGTCGGCCGCGCGCACCACGGCGTCGGGGACGGTCTCGCGCTGCACGGTGCCGGTGATCTCGCGGACCACGTCGCCGAGGGACTGCATGTGCTGCACGTTGACGGTCGAGATGACGTCGATGCCGGCGTCCCGTAGTGCCTCCACGTCCTGCCAGCGCTTCTCGTTCGGGCTCCCCGGGGCGTTCGTGTGCGCGAGTTCGTCGACCAGCGCGACCTCGGGTGCCCGGGCGATGACGGCGTCGAGGTCGAGGTCGTCCAGGTCGACACCGCGGTGCGAGACGGTGCGGCGGGGCACGACCTCGAGCCCGTTCACCAGTGCTGCGGTGGCGGCGCGCTCGTGCGTCTCGACGACGGCGACGACCACGTCGCGACCCTCGTCGAGCAGCCGACGCCCCTCTTCGAGCATCGTGTAGGTCTTGCCGACACCGGGCGCCGCACCGAGCAGGACCCGCAGCTTCCCGCGCTTCACGTGCTCATCCTCTCGCGTCCGGGGGTCGGTCTCCGCAAAACACCGGTGTTCACCTGTCGCACCGCGGATTGCGGGTGTTCGACGCGCGAGCACCGGTGTTTTGCGGAGGGGACACCCACGCTCAGGACGCCTTCGCCAGCGCCAGGTTCAGCGCGAGCACGTTCACCACGGGCTCACCGAGGAACCCGAGCTGCCGCGACTCGGTGTGCGACGCCACGAGCTGCCGCACGGTGGCGACGGACAACCCCCGAGCCGACGCCACTCGAGCCGCCTGCTGGGACGCGTAGGCCGGGCTGATGTCCGGGTCGAGCCCCGAACCGGATGCGGTCACGGCGTCGGCAGGCACCTGCGCGGCGGAGACCCCGTCGGCCTTCGCCAGCGCCGCACGACGCTCTTCGACGGCCTTGAGCAGGTCGGCGTTGTTCGGCCCGAGGTTCGAGCCGGAGGACGCCCCGGCGTCGTAGCCGTCCCCGGCGGCGGACGGCCGCGACTGGAACCAGCGGTCGGCCTGCTTGCCCGTGAACGACTGCCCGATCAACGAGGAACCGACGACCTTGCCGGACGAGTCCGTGACCATCGAGCCGTTGGCCTGGTCGTGGAACGCCGCCTGGCCGACGCCCCAGACGGCGAGCGGGTAGCCGACGCCCAGGACGACGGTGGCGACGAGGGTGAGGCGGATGGCCACACCGGCGGAACGGAAGGTGGAACGTGCAGATGCCATGACTAGAACCCCGGGATGAGACCGACCACGAGGTCGATCAGTTTGATGCCGATGAAGGGGACGACCACGCCGCCCAGCCCGTAGACGAGCAGGTTGCGGCCGAGGATCGACGACGCTGCGGCCGCGCGGTACTTGACGCCACGCAGGGACAGCGGGATGAGCGCCACGATGACGAGCGCGTTGAAGATGACAGCCGACAGGATCGCCGACGACGGGCTGTGCAGCCCCATGATGTTGAGCGCCGCGAGCCCGGGGAACGCCGCCTGGAACATCGCCGGGATGATCGCGAAGTACTTCGCGACGTCGTTGGCGATGGAGAAGGTGGTCAGGGCACCGCGGGTGATGAGCAGCTGCTTGCCGATGCGGACGACGTCGATGAGCTTGGTCGGGTCGGAGTCGAGGTCGACCATGTTGCCCGCCTCCTTCGCCGCCGTCGTGCCGGTGTTCATCGCGACGCCGACGTCCGCCTGGGCCAGGGCCGGGGCGTCGTTGGTGCCGTCACCGGTCATGGCGACGAGGTTGCCGCCCTCCTGCTCGCGCTTGATGTAGGCGAGCTTGTCCTCCGGGGTGGCCTCGGCGAGGAAGTCGTCGACGCCGGCCTCGTGGGCGATGGCGGCCGCGGTGCGGGGGTTGTCGCCGGTGATCATCACCGTGCGGATGCCCATCGACCGGAGCTCGGCGAACCGCGACGCCATTCCGTCCTTGACGACGTCCTTCAGGTGCACGACGCCGAGCAGGGCGACCGCGCCGTCGGAGGAGCGGCGGCCGACGACGAGCGGGGTGCCGCCCTGGTCGGAGATCTCCGCGACGGTCGCGTCGATGGCCGACACCACACCGGCTTCGGTGGTGTCCGCCCAGGCGAGCACTGCCGCAGCAGCGCCCTTCCGGATCTGCGACCCGTCGGGCAGGTCGAGACCGGACATGCGGGTCTGCGCCGTGAACGGCACCTCGACGGCGCCGTCCGGCAGTGCCGGCGCCACCCCTGCGTCAGCAGCGAGCGACACGATCGAGCGGCCTTCCGGTGTCCCGTCGGCGGCGCTCGACAGCGCGGCTGCCGCCATGAGCGAAGCCTCGCTCACGCCCGGCACCGGCACCACGCGGGATGCCCGACGGTTGCCGTAGGTGATCGTGCCGGTCTTGTCGAGCAGCAGCGTCGTGATGTCACCGGCGGCCTCGACCGCGCGGCCCGACATCGCCAGCACGTTGTGCTGCACGAGCCGGTCCATGCCGGCGATGCCGATCGCGGAGAGCAGGGCTCCGATGGTGGTCGGGATGAGGCAGACGAGCAGGGCGATGAGCACCGGCACGCTGACCGTCGCGCCGACGAGTCCCGCGATGGGCTGCATCGTCAGGCAGACGATCACGAAGACGATCGACAACGAGGCGAGCAGGATGTTCAGCGCGATCTCGTTCGGCGTCTTCTGCCGTGCCGCACCCTCGACCAGGCGGATCATCCGGTCGATGAAGGTCTCACCCGGCGTCGAGGTGATGCGCACCACGATCCGGTCCGACAGCACCCGGGTGCCGCCGGTGACGGCACTGCGGTCACCACCGGACTCGCGGATGACCGGTGCAGACTCACCCGTGACGGCCGACTCGTCGACCGACGCGATGCCGTCGATGACGTCACCGTCGCCGGGGATGACCTCGCCGGCGACGACCACGACCACGTCGCCCTTCGCCAGGTCGACGGACGCGACCTCCTCGGTCTCGTTGCCGGTCGCGGCCGCGTCGGTCGTCGTGTACCCGAGCACGCGGCGGGCGCTCGTGGTCGAGCGGGTCTTCCGCAGGGTGTCGGCCTGCGCCTTGCCGCGACCCTCGGCCACCGACTCCGCCAGGTTGGCGAAGACGACGGTGAGCCAGAGCCACACGGCGATGGCGATGGTGAACGCGGACGGCTCGACGACGGCAGCCGCCGTCGTCAGCGCTGCGCCGACCTCGACGATGAACATGACGGGGTTCCGCCACATGAGTCGCGGATCGAGTTTCCGCAGGGCGCCCGGGAGGCCCGACACCAGTTGGCGGGGGCCGAATGCGGACGAGCGGGTGGCCGGTTCCACGGCGGTGCGCGGTTCCGACTCCGTGGTCACGGGGGTGGTCATGACAGTCCTTCTGCGAGCGGACCCAGTGCGAGCACCGGGAAGTAGGTGAGTGCGGTGACGATGACGGCGACGCCGCCGAGCAGCCCGATGAACAGCGGGCGGTGGGTGGGCAGCGTGCCGGCGGTCTCCGGCACCCGGTCCTGCGCGGCGAGGGACCCGGCGAGCGCCAGGACGAACACCATCGGCACGAAGCGGCCGAGCAGCATCACGACGCCGAGCGAGGAGTTCATCCACGTGGTGTTCGCGGTGAGCCCGCCGAAGGCCGAGCCGTTGTTGTTCGCCCCCGAGGTGAAGGCGTAGAGCAGCTCGGTCAGCCCGTGGTTGCCGGGGTTGAAGATCGACGTCCCGAGCACCTGTTCGCGGACCCCGGGGATCACGAGCGAGAGCCCGGTGGCCAGGAGCACGAGCGTCGGCGTGACGAGGATGTACAGCGCCGCGAAGGTCATCTCCTTGGCGCGGATCTTCTTGCCGAGGTACTCCGGGGTGCGACCGACGAGCAGGCCGCCGATGAACACCGTGATGACGGCGAGCACGAGCATGCCGTACAGGCCGGATCCGACGCCGCCGGGGGTGACCTCGCCGAGCATCATGTTGACGAGCGCCATCATCCCGCCGATGGGGGTGTAGCTGTCGTGCATCGCGTTGACGGCACCGGTGGACGTCGAGGTGGTCGCGGTCGAGAAGAGCGTCGAACCGAGGATGCCGAAGCGGCTCTCCTTGCCCTCCATCGCGGCCCCGGCAGCGTGTGTGGCGACACCGCCGCCGCCGAGTTCGGCGATCGACATGACCGACAGCGACACGAGGAAGATCGCGCCCATCACGGCGAGGATCGCGTACCCCTGGCGGTCGTCGCCGACCAGGCGCCCGAACGTGCGCGGGAGCGAGAACGGGATGACGAGCATCAGGAAGATCTCGACGAGGTTCGTCCACGCCTGCGGGTTCTCGAACGGGTGCGCCGAGTTCGCGTTGAAGTAGCCGCCACCGTTCGTGCCGAGCTCCTTGATCGCCTCCTGCGACGCGACGAACCCGTCCGGGATGTGCTGCGTGCCACCGATGAGCGTGGTGACGTCGGTGCCGCTCCCCCACGACTGGACGACCCCGCCGGCGACGAGGATGATCGCGAAGACGAACGCCCCGGGCAGCAGCAGTCGGCCGAGCCCGCGGACGATGTCCACCCACACGTTGCCGAGCGTGCCCGACTTGCGACGGGCGAACCCGCGCACCAGGGCCACGGCGACCGCCAGGCCGACGGCTGCGGACAGGAAGTTCTGCACCGCCAGGCCGGCCATCTGCACCGTGTAGCCGAGGGTGACCTCGGGCGAGTACGACTGCCAGTTCGTGTTCGACACGAACGACGCCGCGGTGTTGAACGCGAGCGACGGTCCGACGCCGGGCAGCCCGAGGTCGCCGGGCAGGACGACCTGGATGCGCTGCAGCAGGTAGACGAGCAGGAGCCCGGCGACGCTGAAGAGCAGCACGCCGCGCAGGTACACGGGCCAGGACTGCTCGGCGTCCGGGTCGACCCCGATCAGCCGGTAGACCCCGCGCTCGACCCGGTTGTGGCGGACGGGCGTGAAGACCTTCGCCATCCAGTCACCGAGCGGGCGGTACGCGACGACGAGCAGCAGGACGAGGGTGGCGACCTGGGCGATGCCCGCCCAGACGTCCGCGGCGCCCACTAGAAGCGCTCCGGACGCACGAGCGCCCAGACGAGGTACACGACTGCGGCGATGCCGAGGACGGCGGCCGCGATGGTGATGCCGATCACAGCCGTTCCACCCCCTTGGCGATCAGTGCCACCACGCCGAACACGGCGAGGACACCGGCGACGACGAACACGTCGAACACGAGGGACTCCAGAAGATCTGCGGTGTCCGCGCCGGGTGACGCGGACCGGCACCACGAGTGGTGCCGAACCGATGCTGGATCCTGCGCCGCGCCTCCAGGCCGCTCCTAACGGATCCCTGACGCCGCCCTGGCGGACGCATGCACGCTCCTAACGCGCGTGACCGAGGCGGCTCAGTCAGCCGCGGTCGCGAGTCGAGTCGACAGGTCGCGGACTGCGCCACGCAGCGCCTCCGGCCCCTCGACCCGGATCGGCACGGCCAGCCCGGCGACGACTCCGGCGAGCCCGTCCCACGACCACGATCCGAGGGTGACGCGGGCCCGGTCGTCGTCGAGCTGCTCGACCACGGCGTCCTCGGGCAGGTACGGCCCGATCCGCCGCGCATCGCCCGCCGTCGTGGTCACCGACCCGGTGCACGGCCACACGTCGTCGACCGCCGACCCCTTGAACCGCGCGGACACGAACGCGGCCGCATCGCCACCGGGGATCGGACGTGGCGTGAAGGGGACGCGCGTGCGCATCCGCGGCGTGATCCGGTCGATGCGGTGCGTGCGCCAGTCGTCGCGATCGGCATCCCAGTCGAGCAGGTACCAGCGGCCGTTCCGGGCGACGACGGCGTGCGGTTCCACCCGGTGCGGGGTCTCATCGTCGCCGTACCCGAAGCGGAAGACCTCCTGCAGGTGGACGGCCTCGCTCACCGCCACCAGGACCTCCGGGTCGGTGGTGGTCCGGCTCGTCGCGGTCACGGCCTGCACCGCGTCGACCCGGGACCGCAGCCGCGCGGGCATCACCTGCCGAACGGTCGCGAGGGCACGGGCCGCCGACTCGGCGACGTCCGCCCCCGAAGCCGGCGCCACGGCGAGCGCCAGGGCGATCGCCACCGCCTGCTCGTCGTCGAAGAGCAGCGGGGGCAGGTCGGAGCCGGCCTCGAGCCGGTAGCCGCCGGCCGGGCCACGGAGCGCCTCGACCCGGTACCCGAGCCCGCGGAGTCGGTCGACGTCGCGGCGGACCGTGCGCGGACTGACGTCGAGCCGACCGGCGAGCTCGTCGCCCGGCCAGTCGCGGTGCACCTGGAGCAGGGAGAGCAGCGCGAGCATCCGTGCGGAGGGTCCGGCCATGGCGTCCATCTTCGTCCGAGAAGCGGACACGATCTGACCGCATTGCCCGTCATCCTCGTCCCATGAGCATCGAGACGACAACCCACCTCAACTTCGACGGCGACGCCCGCGCGGCGCTCGACTTCTACGCATCGGTCTTCGGCGGCGAGGTCACCGCCGCCACCTACGGCCAGATGGGCGCCCTGGACGACCCGGCCTGGGCGGACCGCATCGTCTTCGGGCAGGTCTCCACGCCCGCCGGCTTCCGTGTCATGGCCTTCGACGTCTGGCCCGGGCAGCCCTACGACCAGGGATCGAACGCCTTCTACGTGTTCGTGCACGGCGACGACACGGCCGAGATCGAGCGGTACTGGGCCGTACTGTCCGAGGGCGCCGAGGTCCGGCAGCCCCTGGAACCCTCGGCCTGGGCACCGTTGGCCGGGCAGCTGCGCGACCGCTTCGGCGTGGTGTGGCAGCTCGACGTCGCCCCCGCTGGCGACTGATCCGTCCTGAGGGCCGCGGTCAGCGCGTCGGCGTCCACGTCGACACGGTGACCGCGGCCGTCACCGTCGCCGGCTCGAACACGGTGTCCGCCGCGACGTGGTGGTGGCTCGGCCCCATGTGCACCACGTCGTGGACGTCCTCCGCCGACAGCTCCATGGTCCAGGTCAGGTCCTCGGAGGACCGCAGCGCGAACGACGGCGTCAGGGAGTCGTGCAGCCGGCGCTCCTTCTCCGGGTCCACGCTGATCGTCGCCTCGGCGAGTTCCGCCAGGTGGCCGGCCCGCGGGGTCACCACCGCGAGCACGCCGTCGGCGTGCAGGACGCGGGCGTACTCGGTCTGGTTGCGGGGTGCGAAGACATCGAGCAGGACGGCGGCAGCGCCGTCGACGACCGGGAGGCGCTCGGTCACGTCCCCGACGACGGCCCCCGCGCGCTCGTGGGCGCGTGCCGCACGCCGGATCGCGACGGCCGACAGGTCCAACGCGACCCCGAGCCTCCCGTCCGCCGCGCGCAGCGCATGCGCCAGGTAGGTCCCTGGGCCCGAACCGACGTCGAGCACGATGCCGGGCGCGGTCGCGTCCGCGACGATCGCGGCGAGCGCCCGCTCGACCGGCGCGTAGTGGCCGCGCCCCAGGAACCGCAGCCGCGCGTCCACCATCTCCGGGGTGTCCGCGGTGAGTGCGCGCCGCTTCGCGGGCAGGAGCGTCAGGTGGCCCTGCTTCGCCTCGTCGAACCGGTGACCGTTCGGGCAGCCGACCTGGCCGCCGTCGACGCGGCCGAGGGGCTCGGCGCACACGGGGCAGGCGAGCATCGGCAGCAGATCGTCACGCACCGGCCCAGCGTACGGGCCTCGGTAGCCTGACCGGATGTCGCTGCAGCAGCTCTTCGGCCTCGACGGCCGCACCGCACTCGTGACGGGAGGCAGCTCCGGCATCGGCCGAGCGATCGCCACCGCACTCGCCGACGCGGGTGCCCACGTCCTCGTCGCCGCCCGGACGTCCGCGACCATCGACGCAACCGTCGCCGGCATCCGCCAGGTGGGCCGCTCGGCTGACGGCATCGTCGCGGACCTCTCCTCCCGCGCTGGCGCACACGCACTCGCGGACGCCGCCGGGGACGTCGACGTGCTGGTGAACTCCGCCGGGATCAACCTGCGGCCGCCGATGCCCGAACTCGACGAGGCCACCTGGGACGCCACGATGGCCGTCAACCTCGATGCGCCGTTCGTGCTCGGGCAGCGGCTCGCACCCGGCATGGCGGCGCGTGGGTACGGGCGGATCGTTTCGATCAGTTCGCAGCAGGCCCACCGCCCCTTCGCCGCCAGCGGCGCGTACGGGGTCTCCAAGGCCGGCCTGGAGGCGCTGGCCCGGTCCCAGGCAGAGGCCTGGTCCGCGCAGGGGGTCACCTCCAACGTCCTCGTCCCCGGTTTCGTGCGCACCCCGCTCAACGAGCGACTCGGGTCCGACCCGGCGACGGTCGCGGCCCTCGCCGCACGGACGCTGGTCGGCCGGAACGGGCTGGCGTCGGACTTCGCCGCGGCGGCGGTGTTCCTCGCCGGGCCCGGGTCGGCCTACGTCACCGGCCAGTCCATCGCGGTGGACGGCGGGTTCTCCGTCCACTGACCCCGAGGTGCGCCGACGGCAGTGTGCTGCGCGGCAGTACGGTCAGGACATGGCAGTCATCGAGCAGGCAACGCTCCGCCCCTCCAAGGCCGAGGCGCTCGCCGCCTGGCTCCCCGACCAGGCGTGGAGCGGCGTCGTCGCGGGATCGCCGCTCCAGGTCGTCGGGCAGTTCCGGTTCGACGACCCCGCTGGCGAGGTCGGCGTCGAGGTGCTCCTCGTCCGCACCGACGACGGCCGGATCCTGCAGGCGCCACTGACCTACCGGGACGCACCACTGCCGGGTGCCGACGCGTTCCTGGTCACCGAGATGGACCACTCCGTGCTCGGGCGACGGTGGGTGTACGACGCGGTGGGTGATCCGGTCCATGCCGACGTGCTGCGCCGGGCGATCGTCACCGGCGGGCACGAAGCCTCGCTCGAGTTGGCCAACGGTGCCGGACAGCGGCCGAAGGACGCCTGGGCCAGCGGGAGCGGCTCCGATCCCGACTCCCCCAGCGTCACCTCGGTGCGAGCGACCACTGCGGACGCCCTGACGTCGATCGCGACCGATCACGGCACGATCGTCATCGCTCGGGTCGTCGGTACGGCCCTGCCCGAGGGCGAGACGCTGACCGGGACGTGGACGGACGGCTCCGAGGTGCTCGCCGTCCTGCTGCCCGAACGCGCCTGAGGTACTGGCAGGGCCTGCCTGTGCCGGGGACCGGCTGGCAGGATCGACGGCGTGAAGACACTGGAGTTGCCACAGACAGACCTCACCGCCTCCGACGTCGTCGTCGGACTGATGCGGATCAACGACATGAGCGACGAGGACATCCGTTCGCTCTACAGCGCCTCGCGTGATGCGGGCGTGAACATGTTCGACCACGCAGCGGTCTACGGCGAGTGGCACGGCTGCGAGGAGCGGTTCGGCGCCGCCGTCACGCTGACGCCCGCGGAACGCGCCGAGATCGTGCTGCAGACCAAGGTCGGCATCCGGCCGACGCCGAAGGGCGCGTACTTCGACTTCTCGTACGAGCACATCCTCGAGTCCGTGCACGAGTCGCTCGAGGCACTGCAGACCGAGTACGTCGACGTCCTGCTGCTGCACCGCCCCGACGCCCTGGTCGAGCCGGAAGAGGTCGCGAAGGCATTCGACGAGCTGCACGCCGCCGGCAAGGTGCACCACTTCGGCGTCTCGAACCACACCCCCGGCCAGGTCGACCTGCTCAAGAAGCACGTCCGCCAGCCGCTCGCGTTCAACCAGGTGCAGCTGAGCATCACCCACGCCAACGTCATCTCGCAGGGCCTGACCGCGAACATGGGCGGCCTCGAGCAGTCGGTGGACCGCGACAACGACATCCTCAACTACTCGCGCATCAACGACATCACGCTGCAGGCCTGGTCGCCGTTCCAGAAGGGCTTCTTCGACGGCGTCTTCCTGGGCGACCGTGAGCAGTACGCGGAGCTGAACGACGTGCTCGAGGAGGTCGCCGCCGCGCACGGTGTCACCCCGACCGGCATCGCGGTCTCGTGGATCACCCGCCACCCCGCGCACTTCCAGGTCGTCCTCGGCACCACCAACCCGCAGCGCGTGCGGGACTCGGCAGCCGGCTCGGACGTCGAGCTGTCGCGCGAGGAGTGGTACCAGATCTTCACCGCGGCCGGACACACCGTTCCCTGAACCGGGACCGCCCCGCCGGGTCGGGCAGGGTGGGGTCGTGCTCCACGACCTCGCCCTGCCCGTCCGCCTGACCACACGCTCCGGCGAACTGACGCTGCGGAACGCGGTGGACGAGGACCTCGATGCGCTCATGGCGCTGTTGTCCGACGACCCGATCAGCGCCGCACGGGGTGACGTCGCCGCGCCGGAGGACCGCCCGCAGTACGCCGAGGCACTCCGGTCGATCGTGGACGACCCGGCGAACGCGCTGCTCGTCGCCGAGGACGCCGACGGGCGGCTCGTCGGGACGCTGCAACTCACCCGGATCCCCGGGATGGCTCGTCGTGGTGCCACCCGGCTGCTCGTCGAGGCGGTGCGGGTCAGCAGTGCGCTGCGCTCCGGCGGCATCGGGAGTGCGCTGATGCGCTGGGTGACCGACGTCGCGGCGCCGGCCCTCGGGACCCCGCTCGTGCAACTCACCTCGGACGCTGCACGGACCGATGCGCACCGGTTCTACGAGCGCCTCGGCTTCACCGGCTCGCACGTCGGGTTCAAGTACCGGGTCCCCGACCCTTCCGCCATCCCGCCTGATATGTCACACTGAGACCAGTCGCCCCATCGAGGTGGGTGCGGAAGTGATCCCCGGGAGCTCCTGCGGTATAGCGGGGCCCGGGGATTCGCGCGTTCACCGACGGTGTTCGTGGACGCTCAGCACATGGCCCAGCTGCTCGAGGTAGGCCGTTTCCCCTCGCCGAGCCAGCGCGACCACGCCGCACACCGCGTCCGCCGCCCAGAGAAGTGGCTCGCGGCCACCCGGCAGGTGCTCGAACGCCAACCCGTGCACCAACTTGCGTGATCGCAAGGCGTCGAGGTGCGCACGATCGTTCCGGTCCGAGGGCCCGCGAGATTCGAGGACGACTCGATCGACACCGCCCGCGCGGAGTTCCAAGATCAAGTGCTCAAGAGCGAGACGGCGACGACGCTCGCTCCGGACGGATGGGTCGGTCACGCTCACGACCCCGATGGCTGCAAACGGATGGTCGCACAGCATCCCGACGATCCCGGTGCGGTGCCGGGCGTCGCTCTCGGACCAGTGCAGCTTCCGCGCCGATCGTGGCTTGATGGCGCAGAGCGAGTCCCGGAACCGCTCAGCATCGCTGTCGGCAACTGTGACCGCCCCGAGGATGTACGCGCCGGGGTCACGTTCGTCTCCGGGCTCGGATTCGTCCACGTACGCCGTCGGTACCATTCCGGAATACTACCGGTCGGATGGGACCGCGCGGCCGCTGCAGCCGGGCGCGCGCTAGTCGTCGGAGGCGGAACCCGCAGACCTCGGCGTCGGCACGTTCACGTCGACCGGGGACACCCCGGCGGGATCGGCGGAGGCACCACCCACGACGTCGAACGAGATCCCGAGCATCGCCGGGTCCTCGTCGAGTTCGAGCCCGTCCTGACGGACCTGGTCCTCCGGGATTGCACGGCCACCGGACGGGTCCCACGAGTTCGCGATCGACATGCGCACGAGCATGCCCGAGCCGCTTGGCAATCGCCCAAGAAACCCCGGAGGACCCCCGGAACGGTCAGAGGTCGTCCGGGTGCAGCCGATCGCCGGCGTGCGGACGCCGGAACACCGGGCCGCCGCCGGCCTCGTCCTCGTCGTGGTGACTGACGGGCGAGACGCTCGGGTCGGCGGAGTCGTCGCCGACGTCGGCGCCGCGGTCCTCCTCCATCTCGAGTTCGGACTCGTCACTACCGTCCACGGGGATGGATCGGCCCTGCTGTTCGGGATCGAACGGTGCGCTCATCGACATGGGGCGAGCATGCTCCCGCTCGGTGAACGCCGGGTCAACGCTGTCCGTCGGCCGCGATGAGCTCGAGCTGCGTCAGCGTCAGGTCGGTGCCGGCGGTGAACGTGAACGACGAACCACCGCCGAGGATGCGGAACACCCGGGTCTGGCCGGCCCACGAGAACTCGGCACCGTCGACCGCGGTGACGGCGTCGTCGAAGCCGACCTGCCACGAGTAGGACCCCGGCGATGCCACCGTCACGGTGTACAACGAGGCGGCGGGGCACGACACGTCGAAGGACACGGACTCCCCCGCGGCGAGCGCCGTGACGGTGCGGCCGGTGTCGTCGGTGAGCGCCGAGGCTCCGACGGGCAGGACGTCCACCGGGGCGTCCCGGTACCCGTGCACGTCGGAGGCGGAGACGGGGCGGGTGTCCGACGCCCAGCCCTGCGGTTCGTCGGACAGGGTGAACTCGATCCGCGACGCGGCCACGACCACGCTGTGCGGGATGGTGACCGAGGTCCAGGGCGCGCCGTCGACCGTCACCGATGCGACGTACCGGCCTGCGGAGCCGGCGGCGATCTCGATGACCGTGGGCGATCCTCCCGGCTGTCGCAGCACCGTCCTGCGGACCGACGGCGGCACGAGCACGTAGGTGCCGGTCGACGGCGCGAGCGGGTACAGGCCGATGGTCGCGAAGACGTACCAGGCGCTCATCTCGCCGTTGTCCTCGTCGCCGGGGTAGCCCTGGCCGAGGTCGGACCCGACGAACAGCCGCTCGAGCGACTCGCGGACGATGCGGTGCGCGTCGTCGTGGCGCCCGGTGAACATCGGGAAGAAGGGGATGTGGTGCGCCGGCTGGTTCGACAGCCCGAGCATGCCCATCCGGACGTCGCGGGCCTCGGTCATCTCGTGGATCGGGAACCCGTACGAGCCGGACCGCGCCAGGGCGCCGGTCTCGGGAGTCGCGAAGAACGCGTCGAGGGCCGCGTCGAACCGCTCCGGCCCGCCGTGCAGGTCGACGATGCCGGCGCCGTCGTGCGGCGCCGTGAACGCGGTACCCCACGCGTTCGTCTCCGTGTAGTCGTCGCCCCAGTCGCGCGGGTCGAACTCGGTGCCGACCCGCCACGAGCCGTCCGGGTCGCGGCCGATGAAGAACCCGCGCTCGGAGTCGAAGACGTGCCGGTACTGCAGGGACCGGCGGGCGAACCACTCGGCCTCGGCCTCGTAACGGGACAGGTCGGCGGGCGTCCGCGCCCGTGACGCGAGCAGGCCCGCCATGACGGCCAGACCCCAGTCGTTGATGGCCGCGTCCAGGGTCCACGACATCCCCTCGTGGGTCGCCGTGTCGACGTGGCCGCGGAAGGCGCCCGGGAGGCTCCCCTTGCGTCCGACGCGCTCGTCACGCGGCGGGACGGTCGCGTTCCGCACCGCGCTCCGGTACGCCTCGGCCAGGTCGAAGCCGCGCACGCCCTTCACCGCGAGGTCGGCGAAGACGGTGTCGCTCGTGGTTCCGGTCATGCAGTCCTCGGCGCCGGGGGCACTCCAGCGGGGCGTCCACCCGCCGTCGTGGTGGTGCTCGACGAAGCCCTGCGCGAGCTCGCCCGCGGTCTCGGGGGTCAGGAGTCCGAGGAGCGGCCAGGCCGTGCGGTAGGTGTCCCAGAAGCCGTTCGTGGTGGTGAACGGACCCTCGACGATCTCCGGCCCGGGCTCGTCGCGGATCGGGTCCGCCAGCACGTCGCCGTACGGGGAGCGGTGCCGCGGGGTGCCGGTCAGGGCGGTCTCCCCGGCGCGGTTCGGGTAGAGGAACAGCCGGTACAGGCCGGAGTACAGGCTCGTCAGCTGGTCGGGGGTCGCGCCGTCGAAGGACAGCGTCGCGAGCTTCTCGGTCCACAGCGCCTCGGCACGGGAGCACATGGCGTCGAACGAGCCGGCGTCGTCGAGGTTCGCGCGGGCGTCCTCGATCGAGACGGTCGAGATGCCGAGCAGGACGTCGACCGGGCCGTCCGTGGCCCCAGCCTGCCCCACGGACAGCCAGCCGCGCAGCTCGTGCTCGCCGATAGACGTGTGGTCTGCGGTGACGCCCGCGACCCGCAGGTGCACGTGGTGCGGCGGGGTGCCGGGGCGGTCGTCCAGGAGAGCCTCGACCACGACGGTGCCGTCGGTGATCGTCACGGAGACGTCGGACACCCGGCCGTGGTGGTCGAGCACGACGCTGCGGGTGCCGGTGAACCGGAACCCGAGGGCGAACTCCCCCGCGGTCAGCTCGGCCGTCACACCGTGCTCGAGGGCGACCCGGTAGCGGTGCGGGCCGTCCTGCTCGTCCTCGTGGTCGAACCCGAGCGCCCGGGCGGACCGGTCGACATCGGGGGTGTCGAGTGGCGAGGGCATCACCTGGAACACCCCGCGGTCGCCCATCCACGGCGACGGGATGTGACTCGTCGCGAAGGCCTGGATCGCCGGGCGGAGCCGCCCCTGGTCGTCGAGCCGGTCGTGCTCCTGGTACGCGTACGGCCAGCGGTTGCTCGAGGCGTCCGTCATCGGCAGGCCGAACACCCCGCCGTGCGGAACGCCGACGAGCGGGGCGTTGTTGCCGCGGGAGAACCGGGAGGACGCGTGGGTGCCGCGGGTCGTCCGGACGTGGCCGAGCGGGGTCGTCGGGGTCGGACGCGCGGGACCGATCCGGACGGCGTCGAGCCAGCCGCGCAGTGCGGGACGCTCGCCGTCGGTGGCCGCAGCCGACGTGTCGGAACCGAGCCGGGCCTCCAGGCGGTCGACGACCAGCCCCGCGAACGGCGTGAGGTCGACCGCGCGACGGTTCCACTGGTCCACCCACTGCTTGCGGGCCGCGTCCTGCGCGTCCGGGGTGACCGCGTCGCCGTACTGGTCGCGGACCGCGGCGTCGTCCCGCAGCCGCGAGCCGTCGGTGAAGACGACGTCGAGGGCGAAGGCCGTGGCGTCCCAGAAGTGCGGCAGGTCTGCTTCGGTCGGTTCCGACGCCCCGTCGGGCAGGGTCCGCTCGGGGAACCAGACCCAGGAGAGCTCGTCGCCGGTGGCGATGGTGCGTCCGGTGCAACCGGGCACGATCGCCTCGGCCACGGACGCTCCCGCTGGTCGTTCGACGAGCCAGGCCTCTCTCGAACCGAAGCCGACACCGTTCCGAGCGGCCACGGCCGTCGTCGGACCACCGCTCCGTTGCAGTTCTCGCACGGGGCGAGCCTATTGCTCCAGGGACTGGACGAAAACCCGGCGTGTCAGTCCTTGTTCTGTCCCGGGGCGCTGCCGGACTTGCCGGGGGCGGTGTCCGACGTGGTGTCGACCGCGCCGGTGTCGGCCGCGCCGGTGTCGGCCGCGCCCGTGCCGTCCTGCGGCTCCTGCACCGGGTTCGAGGCCGGGGTGCTCGGCTCCGGCCCGACGGGCGGGTCCTGGGTGGGCTGCTCCGGCTCGGTCGGTTCGCTCGGCTGCTCGCTGGGTTCCTCGGCGGGCTGCGACGGCTGCTGCTGCTCCTGCGGGGGCTCCTGCTCGGCGGGTTCGCTCGGCTGCTGTTCCTCGCCCGGGTCCTCGGACGGCTGCTGCTCGGTCGGCGCGGTCGACGTGGTGTCCGTCGGGGCCGGGGTGCCGTCGTCGTCGCCGTTCAGGGCGAACACCGCGACCCCGATGCCGATGAGCACCAGGACGATCACGATGATCGCGGCGATGAGCGGTCCGCGCTTCTTCTTCTCCGGCTGGTCGTCCGGCCGGTCGGCCCGGACCGGCCGGGGCGTGACCGGCGGCGGGGTCGGCCCGCTCGGGCCCGATGCGCCGCGGCCGTTCGCCTGGGCGCCGAGGACGGTCGTCGAGACGTCGTCGGCGGCGTTCGGACGCTGGGTGTCGAGGACGCGGGTGGCGTCGTCCCCCGGACCCGCGCCGCCGTTCGGCAGTTCGCTCGCCGGCATCGCCTGCGTCCGGTCGTCGGCGTTCGCCGCTGCGGCGGCACCGGCGCCGACCGCGGCACCAGCCGCACCGGCGGCCGCGGACGTCACCGCACCGGGCGTGCCGGGCAGCAGCTGCGTGGCGTTCGTCGGCTCGTCGCGGCCCAGCGCACGCAGGCGCTCGGCGGCCTCGGCAGCCGTCGGTCGCTCCGCCGGGTCCTGCGCGGTCATCACGTGCAGCAGGGTGCGCCAGGCCGTGGGCAGCTGCCGGTCGATCTCGGGTGAACGGGTGAGCCGGGCGGTGGCCGACTCGACCGCGCTGCCCGGGAACGGCTGGCGGCCGGTCATGCACTCGAGCAGCACGAGCCCGAGCGAGTAGACGTCGGCCTTGCCGGTGATCTCCTTCGCCAGGACCTGCTCCGGGGCAAGGTACGCGGCCGTCCCCATCACGGTCCCCGTCCCCGTCACGCGTGAGGCGTCACGGAGCAGGGCGATCCCGAAGTCGGCGAGCTTGACGTGCCGGCCGTCGCTCTCGAGCAGGACGTTCGCGGGCTTCACGTCACGGTGGACGATCCCCTGCGCGTGCACGGCGGCCAGGCCGTCGGCGACCTGGGCACCCAGGCGGGCAGCGGTCGCGGGGTCGAGCGGACCCTCGCGCAGACGGGTCGCCAGGTCACTGCCCGGCACGAGTTCCATGACGAGGTACGAGTCGCCGTCGACGTCGTCGAGTGCGGCGTCGTAGAGCGTGACGAGCTCGGGGGCGCGCAGCGTCGCGAGGGTCTGGATCTCCGCCTCGGCGCGGGCGCGCTCACCGCGGTCCACGGGGCCGATGCGGAACACCTTGACCGCGACCTCGCGACCGAGTTGCTCGTCGACCGCCCGGTACACGGACGCCATGCCACCGTGTCCGAGCGTGCCCGTGACGCGGTACCTGCCGCCGAAGACCCGTTCTTCCATGCCCGGCAACCTACCGGTCGCGGCTGACGGCGCTCTGCCGTTCGGGGCGCCCGGCGACTTCGTGAGCAGAAGATGTCGGGTGCGGGCGAGCGACCCGACGTCTTCTGCTCACGAAGTGATGCGGTCGACGTCCGGCGCGGGCTCGGCACCGTGGTGGAGCGCCGTCAGGTACAACCGGTGCGCCGTGATCACGAGGGCGAGCCAGGCGAGTCCGAGCGCCCACGCCGCCAGGACGTCGGTCAGCCAGTGGTGCCCGAGGAACACCCGCGACGCCCCGACCGACAGCACGAACAGGGTGCCCACGACGATCGTCCACACCCGGGTGACGACGCGCGACTGCCGCAGGAGCAGCAGGTACACGATGGTGCCCACGATCACCGTGGAGTTGAGCGTGTGGCCCGACGGGAACGACGGCGACGTCTCGTACGGCGGCACCGCGTCGGACAGCGGCGGACGGGCGCGACCGATCAGGTCCTTGCCCGCGATCGTCATGAGCAGCGAACCACCGCTCGCGGCGACCAGGAGCACCAGTGGCGTCCACGCACGGCGCTGGATCGTGAAGCCGACCAGGAACCCGAGCGCGACGATCGGCATCCCGATCGTGCCCGCGATGTCGGTCCACCAGGTGACGAGCGTGTCCGCCGTGGGTGATCGGAGTGTGAGCGCCCAGTCGAGGACGGGTCGGTCGAGCACCGCGACGTCGTCGGCTTCACGGACGGCGTCGTAGACCTCGGAGGCGATCCACGTGGCGAGGACGGCGACGCCCAGGCCGATGGCGAGGGTCAGCAGCAGGACGGGCATGGCACCGAAGCGCTTGCCGAGCGCGGTCCACGCACCGGCGACGCTGCGGCCGGCACGGGAGCGCCAACGGGTCAGGTCGACTTCGCCGACGGTGCGGTCGGCGGCGTCCCCGTGTTCGGTGTGCATCCGTCCACACTGCCCGAAGCCGCCGGGAGCCGTCCCGGCCGCCTCAGTCCTTCGCCTCCGAGTACGCCCCCACCACCCCGACCGACAGCGGGAACGTCACCGGGAAGTCCTGGAACAACAACCGGCCGGCATCGACCGCGGCCTCCCGGATCTGCTGCGCCACCCACTCGGCGTGCTCCGCCGGGGCGTGCACCACGATCTCGTCGTGCACGAAGAACACCAGGTGCGGACCGTCCGTCACGGCTCCGGGGAAGCGCGCGATCAGCCGCGAGCGCAGGGACCCCATCCACGCGAGCGCCCACTCGGCCGCGGTCCCCTGCACCACGAAGTTCCGGGTGAACCGTCCCCAGCTCCGGGCGCGGGACTCGACCGCACGCTGCATCGCCGGGGTCCCCTCGACCGTGTAGGCCTGGTTCCGGGCCTCGAACCACGAGTCCTCGGGCACCGGTGACGTCCGCCCGAGCAGCGTCGTGACGGGTTCGCCGCGCTCCCCCGCACGCGCGGCCCGTTCCACCATGTCGAGCGCCTGCGGGAACGCCCGGACCAGGCGCGGCACGAGCCGACCGCCCTCGCCCTGGGTCGCCCCGTACATCGCACCGAGCATCGCCACCTTGGCCTGCTGCCGGGTCTCCACAGCACCCGACGCCACCACGCCGTCGTACAGGTCGCGCCCGTCGCCGGCCGCGGCCATCGCCCGGTCGCCGGACATCGCGGCGAGCACACGTGGCTCCAGCTGCGCGGCGTCCGCCACGACGAGCTTCCACCCGGGGTCGGCGATGACCGCCCCGCGGATGCCCTTCGGCAACTGCATCGCTCCCCCGCCGTCGGCCGCCCAGCGACCGGTGACGACACCGCCGACGACGTACTTCGGGTGGAAGCGGCCGTCGCGGATCCAGTCGTCGAGCCAGGTCCAGCCGTTGGCGGTGAGCAGTCGCGCCAGGCGCTTGTACTCGAGCAACGGCTCGATGACGGGGTGCTCGATCTCCTGCAGCTCCCACTTCCGCGTGCTCGTGACCATCAGGCCGGCCCGGCGCAGCGACTTCAGGACGTCGGCGGGCGAGTCCGGGTTGAGACCGGGGTCGTCGAGGCGCTCGCGCACGACGGCCGCGATCTCCTCGAGGCGTCGCGGCCGCACCCCGTAGGGCACGCGCGGCCCGAGGGCGTCCTCGAGCAGCCGCTCGTGCACGTCGGCACGCCACGGCAGCCCCGCGTGCAGCATCTCGGCCGCCACGAGCGCGCCGGCCGACTCCGCGGTGAGCAGCAGGCGGAGCGCACCGGGAGCGCTCGACCCCGCCACCGCGGCGAGCTGCGCCCGGAACTCCGCCACCGGGTCGACCTCGTCGTCGGGCGCGGCGGCGGTGAACAGGGCGTCGTCGAAGAGCTGGGCCTGCGTCGGCCGGACCACGCGGGCTTCCGCGACCGGGGCGTCCAGGGCGTCGGTCGGCGCAGCGGCGAGCGCGGATCCCCGTGCCGCCAGCGCGGCCCGCAGGACACGACGGCCGAGGCGCAGGTCGACGCAGCGACCGACCCGACCGCCAGCGGCGAGCACGGCCGGGTACCAGCGGGCGGTGTCGTCCCACACCCAGCGCACGCCCGGTGCATCGTGGGCCGCGACGAAGGCCGGGAGGCCCGGCTCGTCCAGGCGGATCGGCTCGCCCCCGGCGGTCCCCGCGTCGGTCAGGGGCGTCGCGAGGACGCCGCCGTCGACGCGGCGGAGGACGAGGTGCACGACACGATCATGCCGTGCCCCACCGACCCCGGCGGACCAGGGCCGGAACGGGTGTCACTCGCCGGGTCGGACCGCCGCGGTGTCGGCGACGTCGATGCGGACGTCACCGTCCTCGGCACGGGAGACCTCGACCCGCGGATCGGCGTCGTGCTCGTCGGATCCGGACATGCGGCGGAACGTGTCCTGTCGGCGTTCCTCGAACGTCATGTCGACGCCGTCGTCGAGGTGGTCGTGGTCGGGCTTCGTCATGCCGTGCACGGTACGCGGCCGCGGCTGCGGGCGGTCACGCGACCGGTGCCGTGCCGGTCCGCTCGGTCCAGTGCCCACCCCTCGCCCACCGGTCGAGCACGGCCGCACGCAACCGACCGGACGGCGCCGCGGACCGTGCGGTGGCCAACGGCACCCCGAAGACGAACTTCGCGACGCTGGCGTCGCCCTCGGTCGCGTCGTGCGCCCCCGGCGGGACGAGACGGAAGCGCCGGGCGAAGCGCACGAGGTTGGCATCGGGGCCGAGCGCGGCGGGCAACCCCGGATCGAGCATCCAGGAGCGGCACTGCCACCGATCGGCAGCGAGCTGCGGTGCGAGGCCGCGCAGGACCTCGGGTGCGCGGGCGAACGAGCGGTCGCAGGCCACCGGGTCGAGCGGCCCGGTCTCCGGCACGTGCACCCCCCAGGCCGGCGTGCCGTCCGCCAGGTGGTCGCCGAGTTCGAACTGGAGGCGCCCCACGGCCACCACGCGCCCGGTCACCACGGCGACGAGCCACTCCACCCCGGTGCCGTGCAGTCCGTAGCGTGCGAGCTTGCGGTCGACGTCGGCGACGGAGGCCTCGGCGAGCGCGCGCGGGAGGCCCAGCTCCGCGAGCGCGTCGGCGCTGTCCGGCACCGCGGCGCGGAGCGCCGCGACCAGCAGCGCGTCCCGCTCCGCGGGCCCGGCGTCGGCGACGGTGGCGGCCAGTGCAGCCGCCACCGTCGCGGAGTCGTCCGGTGACCCCACGGCGGCGGCGAGGACCGCGACGGACGCGGGGCGGGCCTCCAGGCCGGGGGTCGCGGTGGTCACTTCAGACCGGACGACGCGAGCCCGTCCATCACCCGACGCTGCAGCACGACGAACATGATGAGCACCGGTGCCATCGCCATCAGGCTGGCGGCCATCAGCACCGGGTAGTCGATCGTGCGGTCACTCGACAGCGTCGCGAGGCCGGCGGCGAGCGGCATGTCCTCGGCGCGGGTGGAGACCACGAGCGGCCAGAGCAGCTCGTTCCACGACCACAGCACGGTCGTGATCGCGAGCACGCTGATCGAGGGACGGGCCAGGGGCAGCATGATCCGCCAGAACGTCTGGAACGGGTTCGCGCCGTCCATCCGCGCTGCCTCTTCCAGCTCGGGCGGCATGTTCAGGAACGCGGTCCGCATCAGGAACGTGCCGAAGGCGCTGAACAGCCCGGGTGCGACGATCCCCATCAGGGTGTCGAGCCAGCCGAGCCCCTGCACGATCTGGTACTGCGAGATCAGGTAGACCTGCGAGGGCACGAGCAGGATCGACAGCACGATCGCGAGCAGTGCCGCCCGGCCGCGGAACCGCATCCGGGCGAAGGCGTACCCGGCGAGCGTGCACAGGACGATCTGCGCGATCGTGCGGATGATCGTGACGTACACCGACGTGCCGAGCTGGCTGAGGAACGGCAGGCGTTCGAACACCTGCGCGTAGTTCTGCCACTGCAGCTCCCCCGGCCAGAAGACCGGCGTGACGGACTGCACCTGCGCGTTCGTGGAGAGCGACATGATGATCTGCCACAGGAACGGGAACGCCATCGCGAACCCGCCGATGCCGAGTACGACGTGGATCCACCAGTGGCTGCCGCCGCGACGGCCGGGCCGGCGTGCGGTCCGAGGCGGTGTGACGGTGGCGGTCATCCCTGCACCCACTTCCGTTGGACGCGGAACTGCACGAGCGTGACGATGCCGATGAGCAGGAAGATCACCATCGCGATCGCGGCCGCGAAGCCCTTGTCGTTGTCGATGAACCCGGCGCTGTAGAAGTAGAAGACGAGCGACATCGTCTTCGGGATCACCGGGTTGGTGCTGCCGAGGATCGCGTACAGCAGGTCGAACAGCTGGAAGCTCGAGATCGTCGTGACGATCACCACGAAGAAGATGCTCGGGCTGAGCAACGGCACGGTCACCGACCGGAACTGCCGCCACCGGCTCGCGCCGTCGAGCTCCGCGGCCTCGTAGAGCTCCGGCGGGATGTCCTTGAGCCCGGCGCCGAGGATGATCATCGAGAACCCGAGGGACGACCAGAGGCCGACCAGGCTCACCGCGATCAGCGCGAAGCCGGGGGTCGAGATCCAGTACGGGCCGTCGATGCCGAAGTTCCCGAGGAACCAGTTCACGATGCCGTAGTCGCCGTTGTACATGATCCGCCAGACCAGGGCGATCGCCGCGGGCATGGCGACGTACGGCAGGAAGAAGAGCACCCGGTAGAACTGCGCGAACCGCAGCCCCGGGGTGTTCAGCAGGCTGGCGAGCCACACCGCGATCGGGATCCCGGCGAGGACGATCACGGTGTAGATCACCGTGTTGAGCAGCGACTGGTACAGCTGCGGGTCACCGACGAGCCGGACGTAGTTGGCGACGCCGGTGAACGTGGCGCCCCCGAAGACGCCCCAGCTGGTGAACGAGTACCAGAACGTCTGGATGATCGGCCAGATGTAGAAGGTGCCGACGCCGACGAGCAACGGGAGCACGAAGAGCCACGGCCACCAGCCGTCGGTCCGTCGTGGCGCTCGGCCGCCGTCGGCTCGCTGAGCGGGGGCACCCCGCCCGGACGAACGTGTCGTCCGGGCGGGGGCGGCTGCGGCCGGGGGCCGCTCGGTGTTGATCGTCACGCGCGGGTCCTACTTTTCCTTGGCGAGGGCGGCGTCCATCTTCTGTGCGAGGTCCTCTGCCACCTGGTCGACGGGCTTCGATCCGTCGAAGGCACTCGGCAGCAGGGTGGTCTCGAGGGTGTTCCAGGCCGCGGTGTTCTTCGACACCGGCAGCGGCTTCGCGTAGTCCACCGCGTCGAGGAACACCTGCAGGTCGGCGTCGGGCATCGTCTTCGTGAAGGCGCTCTGCGTGCCCTCGTACGCCGGGATGACCGCGCCCATGTCGCCCTGCTGCTGCTGGGCCGTCTTGCCCGCGAGGTAGACCTGCAGCGCCTGGGCGGCTGCCTTGTCCTTGCTCGCCTCGGACACGACGTTCGAGACCCCGTGGATGACGGTCGCCTGCTCCTTGCCCTTGGGCAGCGGGTAGGCGACGACGTCCTTCTCGAGCTCGGTGCCGGTCAGCGCGGAGCGGAACCAACTGCCGCCCTGGTACATCGCGAGCTTGCCCGAGGTGAACCACTGGTCGGCCGTGGTGTCGGTGAGCTGCTTGATCGAGGGCGATGCCCCGGAGCCGATCAGGTCGGTCCAGAACTGCAGGCCGTCCTCGGAGGCCTTCGTGGCGTACTCGGACTCGGTGCCGTCCGCGTTCACGACCGATCCCCCGGCCTGCAGGATCGTGTTGTAGTACGTCGTCTGGCCGTCCATGCCGCCGGCCGCCCCGTAGGCGCCCTTCGACTTGAGCTTCTCGGACAGCTCGGCGCCGGTCTGCTGGAAGTCGTCCCAGGTCCAGTCCTTGGACGGCAGGTCCATGCCGGCCTGCTCGAACAGCGACTTGTTCACCCAGACGCCGATGGTGTCGAAGTCCTTCGGCACGCCGTACTGGGTGTCGTCGTACGTGTACAGGTCGTTGAGCGCGCTCGAGTACTTCGACGCGTCGATGTCACCCGAATCGACCTCGCCGGTGATCGGCGCGAGCTTGCCGTTGGCCGCGTACAGCTGGAAGTTCGGGCCGTTCATCCAGAACAGGTCGGGCAGGGTGTTGCTCGAACCCTGGGTCTGCAGCTTCGTCCAGTAGTTGGCGAACGGCGTGACGTCGACGCTCACCTTGATGTCCGGGTACTCCTCGTTGAAGCCCTTCAGGTTGGCCTTGATCGCCTTCACCTGGTTCTCGTCCCAGACGGCGTAGGTCAGGGACGCCTTGGTGTCCTTCGGCGCGGCTTCGTAATCGCCTCCGGAGCCGGACGCGCCGGACGACGAGGAGCAGCCTGCCAGGAGTGCGGCCGCGCCGAGGGCGGCGACGGCGCCGAGGAGGACGCGGCGCACGCCGGTTCCTCGGATGGGGATGTGTGCGGTCATCGGGGTGTCCTTTCGCACGGCCGTCAGGAGCCGACGGTCTGGGCGGGATGCGGGGTGGAGGGGGTGGAGTGCGGGGCGTTCGACGTGAAGTGCGCGATGGTCTCGGCCGGCAGGGACGGGACGTCGATGGGGACGGACCCGTTGCGGAGCGAGCGCGTGGCCAGCGCGCCGGCGGCGACCGCGGCACGGGCCGCGATCGGGGAAAGCTCCGACGGTTCGCCGAACGCGACGGACCGCAGGAACTCGGTCATGGTGAGCAGGTCGGCATCGGCATGCCCGTCCTCGACGCCGTCGATCGGGTACTCGCGGTCCCCCGTGGTGTCCCAGCCGCGGCGGTGCGTCCAGACCTTCACGACGCCCCCACCGGTGTCGCCGATGTTCTCGAGGCGCCCCTCGGTGCCGATGACGGTGTAGTTCCGCCAGTAGTCCGGGGTGAAGTGGCACTGCTCGTAGCTGGCCTGCACCCCGTTGTCGAGCGTCATCATCACCATCGAGACGTCCTCGACGTCGACGACGGGGTTCAGCCCGGTCTGGGCGAGCGGCGGCCAGTTGTCGTGGGAGAACCAGTCCCCCATGAGCTCGCCGCTGCGGTCGCGCCGGTCGGTGACGTCGCCGTAGACCGACAGCGAGCCCATCCCGACGACCCGGGCGGTGTCACCCCCACCGAGCGCGTGGATGACGTCGAGGTCGTGGCTCGCCTTCTGCAGGAGCAGGGAGTTCACCTTGCTGCGGTCGGCGTGCCAGTCCTTGAAGTAGTAGTCACCGCCGTTGCCGACGAAGTGCCGGCACCAAACGGCCTTGACCTGGCCGATCTCGCCGCGGTCGACGATCTCGCGCATCAGGCGGACGACGGCGGCGTGCCGGAAGTTGTGCCCGACGTACAGCGGCGTCCCGGTCTCCGCCGCGGTGTTCAGGACGGCGTCGGCGTCCTCGACCGTGATGGCCAGCGGCTTCTCGAGGTAGACGGCGATGCCCGCGCGGAGCAGGTCGATCGCGATCTCGGCGTGGGTCCAGTCCGGCGTGGTGACGATGGCCGCGTCGACGTGACCGGTGAGGTCACGGTGGTGTTCGACCACCAGGGCGTCCGGGTACTCGTCGTGCCCGCGGTCCCGGCCGGCCGCGGTGACGTCGGCGACGGCCACGACCCGGGCCTGCAGCGACGGGTCGTCCGCGGTTGCCTCGGCCACGTGGCGGGCGATGGCGGACCGCTGGCCCATCCCGATCACCGCGACGCGGAGTCCTGCGTTGTCAGCGCCCATGCTCATCGCTCCCTTGCGTGAATGTGACGCCCATGATGCCGAATCGATCATGAATGCACAATAGGCGCTCACGGATCGCTCACGCATCCGTGCCGGGGAGGGTTTTACACGATCGAAACGTCCGGACCGTTCCGGGGTGGCCGCAGGGGGCGCTCAGTCGGCGACGACGAGCTCCACGCCGGCGCTGGCCAGGTCAGCAGCGAACGAGGCAGGCACCGGCTGGTCGGTGACCAGGACGTCGATGCGGTCGAGCGGGCAGATCCGGGCGAAGGTCGACCGTTCGATCTTGGTCGAGTCGGCGACCACGACGACGCGTCGTCCGACCGAGGCGAAGTGGCGGCTGACCTCGGCCTCGCCCTCGTGCATGGTGGTCGCGCCGTACTGGCCGGTGAGACCGTCGACGCCGAGCACCACGAGGTCGAGGGCGAACTCGTCGAGGGTGTCCCGGACGAGCGGCCCGACGAGCTCGTAGGACTGCCGCCGCGCCACTCCACCGGTGACCACGATCTTCACGTTGGCGCGGACGGACAGCTCGTACCCGACGTTCAGCGCGTTCGTCACGATCGTGATGCCGAACTCGCCGTCGGCGCGGATGAACCGCTCGCTCTTGCCGAGTTCACGCGCGACCTCGGTCGTGGTCGTCCCGCCGTTGAGGCCGACGGTCTCCCCCGGCTGCACCAGTCGGGCGGCCGCGCGGGCGATCGCCGTCTTGGCCTCGGCCTGCCGGGCGATCTTGTACTGCAGCGGGAGCTCGTACCCGGCCCCGAGTGCTGCCGCGCCCCCGTGCGTGCGCGTGACGAGCCGCTGGTCGGCGAGGGTCGCGAGGTCACGGCGAGCCGTCGCGGCGGAGATCCCGAGCAGCTCCCCGATCTCGGCGATCGACACGTTGCCGCGTTCGCTCACCAGTTCGAGCAGGGCGTTCAGCCGCTGTTGGGGGGTCATGACGGTCATCCTACGGCGTCACCACCGTCCCCCGGTGATCGAAAATGACGTTTTCCCCTTCCCTTGCGCACGATCGCTCGCTACGCTTCCTGATCATCGATCACCCGGATCGATCCGGACCCGGAAGGCTCCCATGACCGACACCTTCGTGAGCGCTGAACTGGCCTCGCAGCCGGAGACCTGGCGTGCAGCCGCCGCGCTCCTGCCGACCTTCGCCGACGCACTCCCCCAGCCGGGCGAACGCGTGGCCGTGATCGGCTGCGGCACGAGCTGGTTCATCGCCATGAGCTACGCCGTCGCCCGTGAGCAGGCGGGTCTCGGCGTGACCGATGCCTTCGCCGGATCCGAGTACCCCGCGTCCCGCGAGTACGACCGCGTGCTCATGATCAGCCGCTCGGGCACCACGACCGAGATCGTCGACCTGCTGCAGGCCCTGCCGTCCCAGCGGACCGTCCTGATCACGGCCGTCGCCGACAGCCCTGCCGCGGCCGTCGCCGACCAGGTGGTCGCCCTGCCCTTCGCCGACGAGCGTTCGGTCGTCCAGACCCGCTTCGCCACCACGACGCTCGCACTGCTGCGGGCGTCCATCGGTGACGACGTCGACGCCCTCGCCGCCCAGGCCGAGACCGCGCTGACGGTGCCGATCGACGACCTGCTCGACGCCGAGCAGGTCTCGTTCGTCGGTCGTGGGGCCGCCGTCGGCCTGACGTTCGAAGCCGCGCTCAAGACGCGTGAGGCCGCGCAGTTCTGGGCCGAGTCCTACCCGGCGATGGACTACCGGCACGGCCCCATCGCGATCGCCCAGCCCGGACGGCTCGTCTGGTCGCTCGGCACCGCACCCGAGGGCCTGGTCGACGAGGTCGCCGCCACCGGCGCCCGCTTCGTCCAGCACGACCTCGACCCGATCGCCGGACTCGTCGTGGTGCACCGGTTCGCCGTCGCCCTGGCCGAGGGACGCGGGCTCGACCCGGACAACCCCCGGTCGCTCACGCGGTCGGTCATCCTCACCTGATGGGTGGCGCAGGCGCGGTGCTCGGGGTCGACGTCGGCGGCACGGGCATCAAGACCCGGCTGACGACGGCCGACGGACTCGTCCTCGACGAGACCCGGGTACCGACGCCGCGCGACGACCCGGGCGCCGAGCGCCTCGCCGCCGTCGTCGCCGAACTGGCCGCACACGCCACCCGACGGGCGCAGCTCGGAGCCATCGGGGTGGTGACCCCGGGCGTCGTCGACGACACCCGCGGCACCGTGGACCTGTCCGTCAACCTCGGGTGGCGCGACGTCCCGGTGCGTGACCTCGTCCGTGCCGAGCTCCTGCGGCAGGGGATCGACGTGCCGCTCGCCTTCGGCCACGACGTCCGAGCCGGCGCCCTGGCCGAGGTCCGGGCCGGCGACCCGGCGCTCGCGCGGGGGTCGGTCTCGTTCGTGCCGGTCGGCACCGGGCTCGCGAGCGCCCTGGTGGTCGACGGCGTCGTCGTGTCCGGCGGTGGCTGGGCGGGGGAGATCGGGCAGGTCCGCATCCAGACCGGTCCGCACGCGGGCCACCGCGTCGAGGAGATCGCGTCCGCCGGGGGAGTCGCACGTCGTTCCGGGGCACCCTCCGCGCACGCCGCCATGCTCCTGGTCCGCCAGGGCGACCCCGCAGCCCGTGCGGTCTGGGACGACTGCGTCGCGGTCCTGGCCGACGCGCTCGCCTGGACGACCGCGGTCGCCGGGGTCCACACCATCATCATCGGCGGGGGACTCGCCGAGTCGGGGCCGCTGCTGCTCGACCCGCTGCGCGACGCCGTCACGGAGCGTCTGCAGGGCGTCCGTGTCCCCGTCATCGTGCCCGCGCGGCACGGCGACGCAGCCGGCGCCATCGGAGCGGGGCTCCTCGCACGCACGCTGCTCGAGGCCGAGACCGGGGTCCTGCTGTGACCACCCTCGTCCGGGCCCATCGCATCGTCACGGCCCAGGCAGACCTGCACGACGGCTGGCTCGTCATCGGTGACGACGACACCGTGCTGGCGACCGGTACCGGGTCCCCGATGCGCACGGACACCGCCGTCACCGTCGACGGTGTGGTCGTGCCCGGGTTCGTCGACCTGCACGCCCACGGGGCGCTCGGGCACGACTTCGCCGGGTGCTCCGCCGAGGATGCCCGTGTCGCCGCCGGGCACCACCGGTCACGGGGCACGACCACCCTGGTCGGGTCCATCGCCACGGGCGAGCGCGCGGACACCGTGGCGGCCCTCACCCGGCTCCGGCCGCTCGTCGCGGACGGCACGCTCGCCGGGCTGCACCTGGAGGGGCCGTGGCTCGCGCCCGCCCGTCGCGGGGCGCACCACGTCGACCTGCTGCACGCCCCGGACCCCGCCGAGGTCGACGCCTACTGCGACGCCGCGGGTGGCGCCCTGCGGATCGTCACGCTCGCGCCGGAGCTCCCGGGTGCACTCGACGCCGTCGCCCGCTTCGCCGAAGCCGGGGTCGTCGTCGCCATCGGCCACACCGACGCCACCGCCGAGCAGACCCGCCGCGCGGTCGACGCCGGGGCCTCGCTCGTCACCCACCTGTTCAACGGGATGCCCCCGCTGCACCACCGTGCGCCCGGGCCGGTCGGGGTTGCGCTCTCCGACGACCGTGTGCTGCTCGAGTGCATCGTCGACGGCCACCACCTAGACCCCGTGACCGTCACCCTCGTGCAGCGCAGCGCTCCGGGCCGGATGGTCCTGGTCTCCGACGCCATGGCGGCGACTGGCTGCCCCGACGGCGCGTACACGGTGGCCGGATCGGCGGTGACCGTCCGCGACGGGCTCGCCGTGCTCGCCGACGGTTCGTCGCTGGCGGGCAGCACGATCACGGTCGCCGACGCCGTCCGCCGCCTGCTCGACGCCGGGACCGACCTGCCCGAGATCGTCGCGGCGTCCGCGGGGCGTGCGGCACACCTGCTCGGGGCCCCGGCACCGCTCAGCGTGGGCGCCCCCGCCGACCTGGTCGTGCTCGACCCGGAGCGCGGCAGCGTCCGAACCCTGCCGACGGCGGTGGTCGCGTGATCCTCGTCGTCACCCCGAACCCGGCCGTCGATGTGACCTACCGGGTCGCCGAACAGCGCATCGGCGAGACCCAGCGCGTGCTCGAGGTCCAGCGGCGCCCCGGCGGCAAGGGCCTGAACGTCGGACGGGTCCTCGCCGCCACCGGTGTCCCGACCCACGCCGTGCTGCCCCTCGGCGGCGACGGCGGGCACTGGATCGCCCATGCCCTCGACGACCTCGGGCTCGCCCACACCGACGTCGCTGTCCGTGGCGAGACCCGCACGACCGTGACGGTGGTGGACGACCTCGCGCACCCGACGATGTTCGGCGAGCCCGGGCCCGTGCTCAGCGCCGACGAGTGGGACACCGTCACCAGCGCGGTCGAGCAACTGCTCGACGACGGCGACGACGGCGACCCCGGCGGCACCCGCGGTGCCGCCGGCGCCCCGGCCGCCGCGGCCCTGGTCGTGTCGGGCTCACTGCCCCGCGACACCGACCCCACGGTCGTCGCCCGCTGGGTCACCACCGCCCGCCGCCGCGGTGTGCTCTCCGTGGTCGACTGCTCGGGAACGGCACTGCTGGCTGCCGCCTCGGCCGGGGTGACGGTCTGTAAGCCCAACCGCGAGGAACTGCTCGAGGCCACGGGCACCGACGACGAGCGCTCGGGGGCACTCCGGCTCCTCGGACTCGGCGCGACGGTCGTCGTGGTGTCCCGCGGATCCGACGGCATCGCCGCCCACACCGCCGAGCACGTGCTCGAGGTGCCGGCCGTCCCCGGGGTCTCGGGCAACCCGACCGGCGCCGGGGACGCCGCCACCGCCGGGCTCGTCAGTGTGCTCGTCGATGTCCTCGTCGGTGCTGGTCTCCCCGGGCCTGACGGCAGCGTCCCGGCCCCCGACGACGCCACCCTGCTCCGAGCCCTGCGGTCCGCCGCCGCACACGGTGCCGCGGCCGTCCTCCAGCCGGTGGCCGGCGTGGCCGACCCGGCAGACGTCGACCGCTTCCTGTCCACCCCGCCCGCTCCCGCCCACGACCGAACGAGGACCCCCGCATGATCACCGACCTCGCCCTCACCGGCCTGCTCGACACCGCCCGCACGGCACGCCGCGGGGTCGGTGCGTTCAACGTGGTGCTGCTCGAGCACGCCGAGGCGATCGTCTCCGGCGCCGAGCTGGCCGGTCTGCCGGTGATCCTGCAGATCAGCGAGAACTGCGTCCGGTACCACGGCGGCCTCGCACCGATCACGACCGCGACCCAGGCGGTCGCACGTGCCGCCGACGTCGAGGTCCTCGTGCACCTCGACCACATCGAGGACCCGGAGCTGGTGGCGGCCGGCGTCGAGCTGGGCGTCGACTCGGTCATGTACGACGGTTCACACCTGGACTTCGCCGCCAACGTGGCCGCGACCCGCGAGCTCGCCGCTCGGTGTCACGCCGCGGGCGTCGCGATCGAGGCCGAGCTCGGCGAGGTCGGCGGCAAGGACGGCGTGCACGCGCCCGGCGTCCGGACCGATCCGACCGACGCCGCCGCGTTCGTGGCCGACACCGGGGTCGATGCCCTGGCGGTCGCGGTGGGGACCTCGCACGCGATGCAGACCCGCGAGGCGTCGGTGGACCGTGACCTGGTCGAGCGCCTCCGTGCCGCGGTTCCGGTGCCGCTCGTGCTGCACGGGTCCTCCGGCCTGTCCGACGGTGAACTCCGCGGCGCCGTGCACGCGGGGATGACGAAGATCAACATCTCGACGCACCTGAACGGCCTGTTCACCCGTGCGCTCCGCACCGTGCTCGACGAGCGGCCGGACGTCGTCGACCCGCGAAAGTACGTGTCGGCAGGCCGGGACGCCATCGCCACCGAGACGGCACGGCTGCTGACGCTCCTGCACGCCTGACGCGCGAGCGGGCGCAAACGGGCGCGAGCTGGCGTTCAGCAGAGCGGGACGTTCACCGCCAGCCCGCCCATCGCGGTCTCCTTGTACTTCGACGACATGTCCGCCCCGGTCTGCCGCATCGTCTCGACGACCTGGTCGAGCGACACGTGGTGCACCCCGTCGCCACGCAGGGCCATCCGGGCGGCGTTGATCGCCTTGTTCGCCGCGATCGCGTTCCGCTCGATGCACGGGATCTGCACCAGGCCACCGATCGGGTCGCAGGTCAGCCCGAGGTTGTGCTCCATCGCGATCTCGGCGGCGTTCTCGACCTGCTCGGGCGTGCCCCCGAGGACCTCGGCGAGCCCTGCAGCCGCCATCGACGCCGCCGAACCGACCTCGCCCTGGCAGCCGACCTCGGCACCGGAGATCGACGCCCGTTCCTTGTAGATCGACCCGATCGCCCCGGCGGTGAGCAGGAACCGCACGACGGCGTCGTCCCGTTCGGCGGCGGGGGCGTCGGCGACCGTGGGCACGTAGGTGAGCGCGTAGTACAGGACCGCGGGGATGATGCCGGCTGCGCCGTTCGTCGGGGCGGTGACGACGCGGCCTCCGGTGGCGTTCTCCTCGTTGACCGCCATGGCGACGAGGTTCACCCACTCCATCGCGAACAGCGGGTCGTGGTCGGGGTCCTCGCGGGTGAGCTGCTCGTGCCAGGTGGCGGCGCGGCGGCGGACGTCGAGTCCCCCGGGCAGGCACCCGCCCCGGCGGACGGATCGGTCGACGCACGACTCCATCACGCCGTGGATGCCCAGCAGTCCGGACCGGATCTCGGCGTCCGTCCGGGTGACGGTCTCGTTCGCCAGGGCGATACCGCTGATCGGCAGGCGGGAACCGGCACACGCGGCGAGCAGCTCCGCGCCGCTCGAGAACGGGTAGGGCACTGCGTCGTCGACCGGGATCGCGGCACCGGCGACGGCAGCGGATGCGTCGGCCGCGGGCTCCGCCGCCTCGTCCCGTGCGATGAACCCACCACCGATCGAGTAGTAGGTCTCGTCGGCCAGGTCGGCACCGGCGGCGTCACGGGCACGCAGCCGCATGGCGTTCGGGTGCCGGGGCAGCATCGTCAGGGGGTGCAGGACGATGTCGGCGAGGCGGAACGACACGCTCGCACCGCCGTCGAGCCGCAGGACACCGTCGCGTTCCAGGGCGTCGAGCGCGACGACCATGGCATCGGGGTCGACGGTCTCCGGGTGTGACCCCATGAGCCCGGCGACGACGGCACCGAGGGTGCCGTGACCCTGCCCGGTCGACGCGAGGGACCCGTACAGGTCGACCACCACGGACGCGACGGGCAGGCCACGGACGAGCGTGGCGAACTCGGCACCGGCCCGCATCGGGCCGACGGTGTGCGAGCTCGAGGGGCCGACACCGACGCTGAACAGATCGAAGACGGAGACCGGCACGCCGCCACACTAACCCGTCCGGACGGACCGGTGCTCAGCGCCGCCGACCACCCTCGGGCGGCATCACGAACCACAGCACGACGTACGCGATCCACAGCGGCCCGGGGAAGAAGCTCAGGATGACCCAGACCACCCGGACCAGGGTGCGGGACAGGTTGAAGCGGTCGGCGAGACCGGCGCAGACGCCGGCCAGCAGACGACCGTTGCGGGGACGGGAGAGTGTGCTCATACCGACGACGCTACGCAACGCCACCGGTCGAGCGCATCCGGGACGCACCCCGAGCGTGGTGGGGGAAACCCCCGGACCGGCCCTGAGCGGCCCCGGGATCAGGGGATGAGGACGATCTTGCCGCGGGTGTGGCCCTGCTCGAGCTCCTCGAAGGCGTCCTGCACACGGTCGAGCGGGTAGGTCGCGGCGATCGGCACCTCGATCGCGCCGTTCGCGACCTCCAGTGCGAGCGCCCCGAGGATCTCCGGGTCGGCGGTGTCCGCGCTGCCCGAGGCCTTCGCTCCGACCTCGGCGGCCTCGTCGAACGCGATGATCGTCTCGATGCGGTCGACCGGCACCCCGAGGGCGATGCCGAGCCGGACGTACTCGGCGCCGTGGGTGTCGATGACGGCGTCGATGCCGTTCGTCGCGAGTTCGGTGATGCGCTCCTGCAGCCCGTCGCCGTACGCGACCGGCCGTGCACGCTTGGAACGGAGCCACTCGTGGTTCGCCTCGGAGGCGACGGCGATGACGTCGATGCCCTCGTTCGCGAGCAGCTGGGTGACGAAGCCGCCGACCCCGCCGGCGGCGCCGGACACGACGACGGTCTCGCCCGGACGCGGGTCGACCGCACGCACGGCTGCGGCCGCGGTGGTCGCGATGACGTCGAGGCCACCCGCCACGGTCCAGTCGAGCAGGCGTGGCTTCTGGACGACCTGGACGGCCGGCACGGAGACGTACTCGGCCTGGCTGGCGCGGTCCCACGACCAGCCGATGACCTCTTCACCCTCGTCGACGCCGTCCACCTCGGCCCCGACGGCCACCACGATGCCGGCGAAGTCGGTGCCCTGCCCGGACGGCAGGTCGCCACCGAACGCACCCTGGCGGATGGCCGACTCACCGGGGTTGATGCCTGCGGCGCGGACGCGGACGAGCACCCGCCCGGGCGTCACCTCGGGAACGGGCACCTCGGCGACGTGCAGGACCGATCGGTCACCCCACTCGTCGAAGCGGACAGCGCGCATGGTCTCCGGGATCTCAGTCATCCGCACCGACGCTACCCCGGCGCGCGGCACCCGGTCTGTGTGGACCGCTCCATCCCTACGAGGACGCGAAAGGGAGAGGGTGCGAGACTGGGGGCATGCCCATCCTGAACAAGGACATGCAGGTCTGCATGTCGCTGGCCGCGCGCCCGAGCAACATCGGCACCCGGTTCCACAACTTCCTGTACGACGAGCTCGGCCTCAACTACCTGTACAAGGCGTTCACCACGACCGACCTGCCCGGCGCCGTCGCCGGCATCCGTGCGCTCGGCATCCGCGGTTGCTCGGTGTCGATGCCCTTCAAGGAGGCGATCATCCCGTTGGTCGACCACATCGAGGACTCCGCCGCCGCGATCCAGTCGGTCAACACGGTCGTGAACGACGACGGCGTGCTCACGGCGTCGAACACCGACTACGAGGCGATCGCCGCCCTGCTCGGGTCGCACCAGGTCGACCCGGCTTCGCGCGTGCTGCTCCGCGGCTCGGGCGGCATGGCCAAGGCCGTCACGGCGGCGTTCCGCGGCGCCGGCTTCGACCGGTTGACGGTCGTCGCCCGCAACGAGCAGACCGGCTCGGCCCTCGCATCGCAGTACGGCTACGAATGGGTCGCCGACGAGCACGAGGCGGGGGAGACCGACCTGGTCGTCAACGTCACCCCGCTCGGCATGCGCGGCGACCAGCAGGACGCACTCGCCTTCGCGCCGGAACGGATCGAGGCGGCGCACACCGTCTTCGACGTGGTCGCGTTCCCGTCGGAGACCCCGCTCGTCCGTGCGGGACGCGATGCCGGCAAGCACGTCATCACCGGCGCCGAGGTCATCGCCCTGCAGGCGGCCCGTCAGTTCGAGCGGTACACGGGCGTCGCCCTGACCGACGACCAGGTGGCGCGGGCCAGCGAGTTCTCGCGCGCCGAGTAGTCGACGCGCCCACGGGGCGGACGGGAGGCCCGGGGCGGCGCCGCCACGCGCCTCCCGTCCGTTCGTGGGGACGTCTCAGGCGTTCGCCGCGCGCCCGACGGCCACCCACTCGAGGCGGCGGAGCGTCTCGCGGTTGCGGATCCAGATGAGCGGCTGCATGAGGAAGTCGGGCACGTACGAACCCGGCCCGGCCACCGCGTTCTCGGTGATCGTGACCTTGCAGCCGTGCCGGTGCGGTTCGACCGTCAGCTCGACGCGGGCCTCGCCGATGGGCCAGCCCTTCGGCTGGATGACCATGCGGTGCGGCGGCTCCCACACCAGCGACGTCGTGACGTCGTTGATGACGATCGGCCACGCGCCGAACGAGTGGTGCAGGTGGGTACCGACCTGCGGCCAACCGGACTCCTCCTGGCGCATGCGCGAGGCCCCGACCACCCAGGTCGTGTAGAGCCACCCGTCGCCGAGCACGTCGAAGACGGCTTCGGGACGGCAGTGCAGGATGCGGACGTTCTTCGCCATGGTGATCAGCCTTCCGGGGTGAGGTCGACGTCCTCCGGCAGGCCGAAGGTGTGCCGGAGTGCGCTTTTCGCCGCGTGCCAGCCGGCCATGCCGTGCACGCCGGGGCCGGGCGCGGAGGACTCGGAGCACAGGTACATGCCGCCGCCCATCCGCCACGGGTCGCTGGACAGGACGGGGCGCTTGACGAGCTGCCAGAAGCTCGCGGCACCGGCGGCGATGTCGCCACCGACGTAGTTCGGGTTGTACTCGCCCATCTGCACGGCGGTGCGGGAGCTCGACGAGAGGATCGTGTCCCGGAACCCCGGCGCGAACCGCTCGATCTGACGGGTGACGGCCTCGGTCGGGTCGACGTCCGACCCCGCGGGGACGTGCGCGTAGGCCCAGAAGACGTGCTTGCCCTTCGGGGCGCGGGTCGGGTCCACCACGGTCGGCTCCGCGCCGAGCACGTACGGGCGCTCGGCGTGCTGCCCGTGCGCCACCGCCCGTTCGGCCTCCGCGATCTCCTGGCGGGTCCCGCCGATGTGCACGGTCCCGGCCTTCCGCAGCGACTCGTTGGTCCACGGCACCGGGTCGGACAGCGCGAAGTCGACCTTCGCCGCCGCGTTGCCGAACCGGAAGCGCCGCAGTGCACCGTGCTTCGGGGTCGGGATCTGCTTGCCCGCGATCCGGAGCATGCCCGGCACGCTCGTGTCGAACAGCACCGCCTTCGCCGGGGTGAGGTCACCGAGCGACCGGACCTCCTGCCCGGTGACGATGCGGCCGCCGTGCGCGACGAGGTCCGCGGCGAGCGCGTCGACGATCGCCTGGCTGCCACCGATCGGCACCGGCCAGCCGCGGGCGTGCGCGTACGAGCCGAGCGACAGGGCAGCCGCCGCGGTGGACAGGGACGGCAGGTGCTGGATCGAGTGCGCGGCGACGCCGGACACCATCGCCGGGGCGGCCTCGCCGCGGAAGCGCAGGTTCCACGCAGCGGTGCCCTGCTCGAGCGCCCGCAGACCGAAGCGCAGGACGGTCAGGGGGTGCCGCGGCACGTGCAGCAGCGCGTCGGTCGCGAAGTCGGCGACCTGGTCGGCGTTCTCCGCCAGCGGGGCCATCAGCTGCTTGAAGGCCGGCCCGTCCACCCCGAGCTCGGCGGCGGTGCGATCGAGGTCCTGGTAGGCGATGCCGGCGCGGCCGCCGTCGAGCGGGTGGCCGTACTGCACCTCGGGCAGGCGGAGCTCGATGCGTTCCTCCATGCGGAAGAGCCGGAAGAACTCTGACTGCAGGGCCATCGGGTGCACGGCGGAGCAGACGTCGTGCAGGAAGCCGGGCAGGGTGAGCTCGGCCGTGCGGGCGCCGCCGCCGATCGTGTCGTTCCGTTCGACGACCTCGACCGACAGTCCGGCGCGTGCGAGCGTCACCGCTGCCGCGAGCCCGTTCGGTCCCGCTCCGACGACCACCGCATCAACCATGCACCGAGCCTAGGGACTCGTGACTGCGTGTGGTGTCGGTCACGTGCGCGAGGTGTCGGGATCAGCCGGGTCGGACTCGTCCTGGTCACCGTCGGCGTCGTCGGGTTCGTCGGCGTCGACCGGGGTCGATCCGACCGGGTGCTCGGCGAGCAACTCGGCGAAGTCCTCGTCGAGCATCTGCTGCAGCCGGTCGTCACGGCCGATCTCGTAGTCGTCAGCCGGACGCTGTGCCCACCCGAGGCGTCCGACCACGGTGGTGCCGATGTCGTCCCAGGCGCGGGCCCGCGCGGCGAGCACGATGCCGTCGACGAAGTGCTGGTCGTCGCGCCGCTTGTCGAGCATGGTGGCGAGCTGCTCGTACGTGGCCTCGCGCATCCGGAGCTTCAGGTCGTCGCCCCGCCGGTAGTCGTGCTGGTGGCGGGAACGGCCCTTCTGCTTGCTCGAGGTGGAGCGGATCTCCCGCATCCGTGCGGCGTCGCCCCGCTGTTCCTCGGCCATGCGGTGGAGTTCCTCGCGCGTGGCCTCGGCGATGAGTGCGTGGTCGAAGTACCCCTGGTCACGCAGGGCGTTCGTGATGATGCGGTTGGCCACCGCGATGGTGACGGCGGCCTTCGCGATGAGGAAGCCCTCGTCGACCGCCCGCTTCAGTTCGACCTGGCTGATGGGTCGATCGCGCACGTCGTGGTTGCGTCGTCCGAACAAGGCCATGCTCCGACGATACCGGCGACCGGTGTCGGTCGGCCTGCACGAGGGAGTCGTTCGTCAGAGCAGCAGGCCGTACACCGCGACGTCGACACGCTCGGGCCCGAGGGGCAGCGCCCCGCGCAGGGTGCCCTCGTGCACGAACCCGAGCCGCTCGGCGAGCCCCCTGCTCCGCGTGTTGTCGACCGCCGTCCGGATCTCCATCCGTGCGCACCCGCGCGCCCGGGCGACCCCGATCAGCACGGTGGCGGCCCGCCGGACGACACCACGGGCCTCCTGTCCGGCGTCCACCCAGTAGCCGAGCGATGCCTGGCCCAGGTACGGGTCGAACGTCAGCGAGGCCACCCCGACGATCCGGTCGTCCTGGCGGATGACGCAGGGCAGCGCGCGGTCCATCGCGAACTGGCCGAGCAGCCGCTCGGTGTGCAGGGCGATGGCCTCTCGGGTCTGGGGGTCCCAGGCCCAGGGCTCGGCGGCTCGCAGACGATCGGTGTTGGCGTGCACGAGTGCGAGCACGTGATCGACGGTCGTCAGGTCGCGCAGCGTCAGCGTGTAGCCGTCACCGAGGTCGCGTCCGAACGTCGTCACCGTTCCGACACTAGGCAGCCCTGCCTGTCACTCGTACCGGAGCGCCTCGATCGGGTTCTGCCGTGCGGCTCGTCGTGCCGGCAGGGTGCCCGCCAGGAACGCGATGAACATCACGACGAGGATGATCGTGGCGACCGACCCCGGCGCGAACTGCATGATCTGCAGCCCCGGCAGGTCCTTGAGGAGCGTGCCGGCCAGGACGTTCGAGATCCCGGTGCCGAGCAGGATCGCGACCCCGGCGCCGATGGCGCTGCCGAGGAACCCGATGAACACCGCCTCGAGCGAGAACAGCGTGTAGACCTTGCCGCCACCCATGCCCATCGCCTTCATCAGGCCGATCTCGCGGGTGCGCTCCTGCACGCTCATGAGCAGGGTGTTGATGATGCCGAAGCCGGCGGCGACGAGCGCGATCACGGCGAAGGCGTTCAGGACCCCGACGATGCCGCTGATGACGGTCTGGAACTGGCCGAGCTGGTCCTGGATGGTCTGGCCGAGGAACCCGTCGTCGGCCAGGGACTTCTTGACCGTGGTGACGGAGGCGTCGGCGTCGAGCGTCGCGGTGGCGCTGGCGTAGGACGTCGCGATCGAGTCGGGCTTGCCGATCTCCTGCGCGGCCTGCATGGCGTCGGTCAGTGCGGCGTTCGCCCCGGCACCGCTGCCGAACAGCGACTCGTTCTGCACCCCGACGACGGTGGCGGTGAGCGTGTGCTCCTTGCCCTGGTAGTCGTCGACGGCGATCGTGAGCTCCTTGCCGACGGCGGCCGAGGCACTGCCGAGACCCATGTTCTTCAGGTAGTCGGTCGGCAGCATCACCTGGTTGGCGTCGGTCTCGTCGTCGAGCTGCTTGCCGCTCGCCAGGTCGGCGTCGAGCTCGCCAGCGTTGGCCGTGAGCGACACGACGTACTTGCCCTGGTCGTCGTACTCGGCGTACTTCGGTGCGAGGGCGATCGCGGGGCGGAGGCTCTTGATGCCGTCCGTCTTCTCGATCGCGTCGACGTCGGACTGCGACAGGTACGAGAACGACGCGGGGCCGCGGTCGACGCTCTGACCGGACGCCTCGGGGTCGTACTTCGCCGGACCGCTGTCGGTCGAGGTGCTGTCGACCGCCTTCGTGATGGTCAACGAACCGGTGTCGCCGATCGAGGAGACCTGGCTGTCGATGTAGTTGCTGACGCCCGTGCCGATGGCCGAGGTGAGCGTGATCGTGAAGGCGCCGATGAAGATCGCGATGACGGTCAGGGTCGTGCGCAGCTTCGAGCGGAAGGTGTTCGAGACCGCGGTGCGCAGGAGGTCGAGGAAGTTCATGCGGAGTGCCTTCCGTGCGTGGCAGACGCGTCGACCGCGTCGTCGGGTCCGCCGACGATCAGGCCGTCGCGGACGTTGACGCTGCGGTCGCAGCGCGCGGCGAGCTCTTCGTCGTGCGTGACCACGACGAGCGTGATCCCCCGCTCGCGCTGCAGCCCGAACAGCATGTCCTCGACCACCTGTCCGGTGTTCGTGTCGAGGTTGCCGGTGGGCTCGTCGGCGAAGATCACGCTCGGCTCACCGACCAGCGCCCGGGCGATGACCACGCGCTGCTTCTGGCCGCCGGACAGGTCGTTGGCGTCGTTCTTCGCCTTGTCGGCCAGGCCGAGGGCGTCGAGCGCCGCCATGCCCCGTCGCTTCCGCTCGGCTCCGGAGACACCGGCGATCTTGAGCGGGAGCACGACGTTGTCGAGCACCGAGGTCTTCGGCGTCAGGAAGAACTGCTGGAAGACGAACCCGAAGGTGCTGTTCCGGGTGCGGTTGACCTGGCGGGCACCGAGCGTCGCCGCGTCGGTGCCGTCGAGCAGCACCTGTCCGGCCGACGGCTTGTCGAGCAGTGCGAGCAGGTGCATCAGCGTCGACTTGCCGGAGCCGGACTTGCCGACGATCGCCAGGCTCTCGCCCTGGTGCACCGCCAGCGACACCCCCTTGAGCGCGTCGAACCGCGTCGCGCCGCGGCCGTAGGTCCTGGCGAGGTCACGGGCCTCGAGCACGGGAGTGGTCATGGGTTCACCGTAGTGTCCGATGCACGACTGCAAGTTTGCGTTTGCTGTAGATCATGTGACGTTCCGGTTACAGTCGGGCCATGCCCGACTCCGCGACGCCGTCAGAACTCGGTCTCCGTGACCGCAAGCGCATCGAGACCCGCAACCGCATCGCCGAGGCGGCCCGGTCCCTGGCCCTCGAGCAGGGCGTCGACGGCACCACGATCGAGCAGATCGCTGCACGAGCCGACGTCTCCCCGCGGACGTTCTTCAACTACTTCGAGAGCAAGGAGGACGCGGTCCTCGGGCAGACCGAGCTCGACCTCGAACCCGCCACCCTCGAGGCGCACCTGGCCGCCGTCGCAGGGGAGCCGGCGGCGCAGGCCGTCGTGGACCTGGCGTTCCTGGTGTTCGGGTCGTCGTTCGGCGACGAGCACGAACGGCTCGAGCGCAAGGCCGTCATCGTGCGGTTCCCGCAGCTGATGCGTCGGCAGGTCACGCGGATGACCACGGTCGCCGAGGCGATGACCGGCGCGGTGCGCACGATCCTCGAGCGCGACCCGGCCTGGGGGCCGGAGGCGGCGACCCCGCAGGCGGCCGAGATGCTGCTCGGCATGTGCATGACGGGGCTCCGCAGTGCCGCTCGGCACGAAGGTTCCGACCCGGAACAGGTGCGGGCTGCGGTGGTCGCGTCGATCCGCGACACGGCTGCGCGCATCGCCGCGGCCTGAGACGCGACCACGAACGCAGGGGAGGCACGGTGCCAGCTGGCACCACGCCTCCCGTCCGTTCGTGGGGACGTCGAGAACGGTCAGGGCTTCGTGATGAAGCCCTCCTTCACCATCCAGTCGAAGGCGACGTCGGCAGGCTCACGCCCTTCGACGTCGACCTGGCGGTTCAGCTCCTGCAGCACGGCGTCCGTGAGCTTCGGTGAGATCTGGTCGTAGATCCCCTCGAGCTGCGGGTACTCCTTGAGTGTCTTCGAGTCGATGACGGGCGCGACGTTGTACGCCGGGAAGAACCCCTTGTCGTCCTCGAGCACCGTCAGCCCGAGCGACTTGATACGGCCGTCGGTGGTGAAGACCTCACCGAAGTTGCACTTGCCGCGGTCGGTGGCCGTGTAGACCGTGCCGGTGTCGAGGATGCTGACGTTGCTGCTCGGCACCCCGTTCGACCCCGAACCACCGAGCTCCAAGCCGTACTTCTTGAGCATCGGCTTGAAGCCGTCGGCACGCGAGTTGAACTCCGACTCCACGCAGAACGTGCGCTGGTCGACCGGCAGCTTCGTGATGTCGGAGAGCATCTTGACGTCTCCGAGCTCCTTGACGGCCTCGTTGCGGACGGCGAAGGCATACGTGTTGTTCATCGGCGCCGGCTCGAGCCAGGTCAGTCCGTTGCCGGCGTCCTCCTTCTTGACCGCCGTCCACTGCTCGGTCTTGTCCGGGATCCCCTTCGTGTGACCCATGAAGGTCAGCCAAGCGGTACCGGTGTACTCGTACGTGAAGTCGGCGGCGTGCGAGGTCATCAGCTCACGGACCGCGACGCTGCCGGGCACGTTCGTCTCGTCGGTGACGTCGAACCCCGCGGCCTTGGCGGCGAGCACGGCGATCTTGCCGAGCACGAGCTGCTCGGTGAAGTTCTTCGACGTCACGGTGATGTGGGCGCCGGCCGGCAGGTCGTCGATGCGCTGGATGGAGCCGGCGCCGGCCTCGGGCACGAACGACGTGGCGGGCTGCAGGCCGCACCCGGTCAGGACGAGGGCGGTGGCACCGGCGACGAACGCGGCGGCTCCGACCCGGGTGCGGGTGCTGCGGGTGCGGCGGGTCATCGGAGTCCCTTCGGTCGTGCGACCGTCTCGACCACGCGGCCGAGCCAGTCGATGGAGAGGGCGAGCAGGGCGACGAGCAGGGCCCCGGCGACGAGCACCTTCGGCAGGAACAGGGTCACGCCCGTGGTGATGAGCAGACCGAGTCCGCCCGCACCGACGAAGGTCGCCAGGCTCGCCGTGCCGACGAGCAGCACGAGGGCGGTGCGGATGCCCGAGAGCATCACGGGCACCGCGAGCGGCAGTTCGACGCGCATCAGCACGCTGAAGGCGCTCATGCCCATGCCGCGACCGGCCTCGACCAGGCGGTCGTCGACGCTCTGCACGCCGATCATGGTGTTCCGGAGCACCGGCAGGATCGCGTAGAGCACGAGCGCGATGACGGCGGACGAGCTGTTCAGGCCGAGCCAGGCGGCGAGCAGCACGATGAGGCCGACGGCCGGTGCCGCCTGCCCGAAGTTCGCGACGGCGAGCACGTACGGGCTCGCCCGGCGCAGCGGCCCGCGGGTGAGCACGACGCCCAGCGGGATGCCGATCACGAGCACCAGGACCGTCGACTGCAGGGTCAGCACGAGGTGCTGACCGGTCAGGGCCAGGATGTCCGCCGGGTTGAGCGTCGTGCGCTCCGTCGGGGTCAGGTCCGCCGTCGCGAGCCACACCGCGAAGCCGGCCAGGACGACCAGGATCGCGATCGGCTGGAACAGCAGGCCCTTCCACGAGGTGCTCGCACCGGTGGCGGGGCCGGCAGTGGCGACTGCGCTCACAGGTCTTCTCCGGTGGGCATGGCCGACACCGGTGACGACGGCATGGTCTCGATCGGGTTCGTGTTCGTTCCGACCGGCGTGTAGGCCTGGTCTCCGGCGGCGGTCGCGCGGGAGCGGGTGATCGCCTCCATCACGGTCTCGACGGTGATGACCCCGCGGAACGCGTCACGACGACCGGTGACGAGCGCGGCGCCGGCGCTCGAGACGAGCATGGTGTCGAGCGCGTCGTTGAGGGTCGCGGCCTCGCCCACGACGGGCAGGCCGGGCTCGACGCCGTCGGGGATGCGGTCGAGGCGCTCGAGCTGGCGGCGCGACGGCCACCCGATCGGGCGCTGGCGGTGGTCGACGACGACGGCGTGCTGGTGCCCGCCGGCCTCGTTCATCCGCTGCAGCACGGCCTTGACCTCTTCGCCGGGCGAGCAGGTCACGGCCGACTCGACCTCGACGTCGCGCACGCGGTTCAGCGTGAGCTGCTTCAGGCCCGCGCCGGAGCCGATGAAGTTCTCGACGAACTCGTTCGCCGGCTCGGCCAGGATCCGTTCCGGGGTGTCGTACTGCACGATGTGCGCACCCTCGGTGAAGATGACGATCCAGTCGCCGAGCTTCACGGCTTCGTCGAAGTCGTGCGTGACGATGACGATCGTCTTGTGCAGTTCCTCCTGGATGCGCAAGAGCTCGTCCTGCAGGCGCTGGCGGGTGATCGGGTCGACCGCACCGAACGGCTCGTCCATGAGCAGGACGGGCGGATCCGCCGCGAGCGCACGGGCCACGCCGACGCGCTGCTGCTGGCCACCGGAGAGTTCGCGGGGGAACCGGTCGCGGTAGGTGTCGGGGTCGAGCGAGACCAGGTCGAGCAGCTCGTCGACGCGCGCCGCGATCTTCTCCTTCGACCAGCCGAGCATCTTCGGCACGATCGCGATGTTCGCCGCGACCGTCATGTGCGGGAAGAGCCCGCCGGCCTGGATCACGTAACCCATGCGGCGGCGGAGCTCGTCGCCGTCGATCCCCGTGACGTCGTCGTCGCCGACGACGATCCGCCCCTGGGTGGGCTCGATCAGACGGTTGATCATCTTGAGGGTCGTCGTCTTGCCGCAGCCGGACGGGCCGACGAGCATGACGATCTTGCCGGCCGGGATCTCGAGCGTGATGCCGTCGACGGCGGGCTTCGACTGCCCGGGGTACCGCTTGGTGACCTCGTCGAGCAGGATGCTGCGCCCGGTGACGTCCCCGTCGGGCGCGGTGGTGGTGGCGGAGTCAGTGCTGGACACGGATACCTCTCGAGATGGTCAGGCGGCCGAGGCCGATGAGGAGCAGGTCGAGGACCAGGGCGAGCAGGACGACGCCGACCACCCCGACCACGACGGAGAACAGGGCGTTGGCGCCGCCGAGGCGGGACAGCCCGGAGAAGATGAAGCCGCCGAGCCCGGGGCCGAGCGCGTACGCGGCGATGGCAGCGATGCCCATCACCATCTGCGCGGCCACGCGGACACCGCTCAGGATGATCGGCCACGCCATCGGCAGCTCGACCTGCAGCAGGGTGCGGAACCGGCTCATGCCGATGCCACGAGCTGACTCGACGACGGCAGGCGGGATCTCGGCGAGACCGACGACCGCGTTGCGCAGGATCGGCAGCGCGGCGAAGAAGACGACCGTCACGACCGACGGCAGGACGCCGAAGCCGAGCGGGACGATGAGCAGGCCGATGACGGCGAACGACGGCAGGGTGAGGCCGATGGCCGACACCCCGTTCGCGAACGCGGTCAGGCGCGGGCTGCGGTAGACGAGTGTGGCGAGCACCACGGCGATGACCGTGGCGAGGACGACGCACTGGACGACCAGTGAGAAGTGCTGCCACGATGCGAACCAGATCTGGTTCCATCGCTCCACGACGTACTGGAACACGGGTGGGCGCTCCCCTTCCGGTCGGCTGAACTGCCCACAGATCGGGGCACGAGCTCGGCCAAAGCTACGCAGCAGCTGGACCGGTTGTACAACGCAACCCCACCGAGACGACGGTTTCCCTTGCAGTTGCGAGGATGACAACCCCTGATCAGCAGGGGTTTACCAGGGCGAGCCTGGGAGAACGGTAACGATCGGTCTGCCTGCTCGGCTATGCGCCGAGGCCGCGCAACCCCGCTCGCTCCGCGATGTCGACGAGCTGCTCGCGCCACCGGACCCATTCGTCCGGGGACTTGTCGGCCAGGTTGCCGTCACCGTCGCCGGCCAGGCCGTCGAGCATCTCGCGCACGATGTCGGCGTGACCCGCATGCCGAGCGGTCTCGTACGCCATGTGCACCAGGATCCGGTGCAGCGTGACCTCCCGGTGCCCCTCCGGCCACCACGGCACGGTCCCGGTGGCGGTGAGGTCGAGCGCCTCGATCGTGGCGTCGGCGTGGGCGGCACTCCGGTGGTGGAAGGCCACGATGTCGGCCATGGTCTCGTCGAGCGAGGCGTACATGTCCTCGCCGTCCTCCGACTCGAGCCAGGCGGGCTGGTCCGGCAGCGGCCGCCCGAACACCTCGCCGAAGTAGCCGGCCTGCACCCCGGCGACGTGCTTCACCAACCCGAGGACGTTCGTGCCCGTGGGCGTCACCGGCCAGCGGGCTTGCCGCTCGGCCAGCCCGTCGAGCTTCGCCAGCAGGGCCGCACGGTGCTTCTGCAGGTACCGGTGCAGCGTCCGCTTCACCGCGGCGTCGGCGGCAGCTGCGTCCGCGTGCGCGCCCGCGCCGTCCACGGCCGCCGCACCGTCGGGGTTCCGCCCTGCCCCTTCGTCCGACAGCAGGGCGTTGCCGCTCGCCGCCAGGGTGCTGGTGCTCGCGGGGTGCACCTCGGGGACCGCTTCGACGTCGCTCATGCCCCCGATCGTGCCACCCGGAGCTCCTCCAGGCGCGTCGACTCCTGCACGGCGACCCGTTCGGCCGTCAGCAGCAGCCCGGCGACCTCGGCACCGGTGCGTGCCGGGGCGTCGTTCCAGCTCGTCAGGTCACGCACCCGCCCCATGCGGATGTCCGGCGCGGGGCACCACAGCACGGGCTCGCCCTCGTCGCGGGCGAGGGCGTGCCACACGACGTCGAGCGCGTGCTGCACCCGGGGCGCGTGGACCGCGTGCGGCCCGCCGGCGGCGGACACGACCGCGCCGACCAGGCAGGCAGCGACGAGCGGCCGGCCCTGCACGTCCATCGCGGCGGCGCTGGAGGCCTTGCGCTCGCGGCCGTGCTCGTCGAGGTAGGCGAACCAGGCGTGCTGGACCCACCCGCGTTCGACGACCGCGCGGGCGTCGGAGAGCAGGTGGACGAGTTCGCCGAGTTCGCGCACCCGGTCGTCGACCCGTCGCGCGCGGGCGGCGGCGCGGCGGTCCGACAGACGGTCGAGCAGGCCGCGGAGACCGGGTCGGACGGGAGCGGGGGAGGCGTCGGTGGCGACGTCGTGCTGGACGCGGAGCTCGAGGGTCATGGTGGCCCCTCCGATCGGCTGTGCACGGATGGTGCGGTCACGATAGCCCCGCGGGGACTCAGTCGTCCAGCACCGCGTCGATGCTCCGTCGCGCGACGCTCCGGAAGGCGCGTTCGTCGGCGGTCGCCAGCGCGGACGCGAGCGCGACCACCCACCCTCGTGCGCGCAGCCAGGTGGCTTCCGGGGCCGCGACGCGCGCGCGGAACGCGCGCCGCCCCGGCCGGTCGAGCGTCAGCCAGGCGGTGGCCAGGTCGACGGCCGGGTCGCCCGCGGTGACGTCCCCGAAGTCGATCACGGCCGACAGACGGTCGACGCCGTCCGACGAGTCGACGAGCAGGTTGAAGGGGTGCAGGTCGCCGTGCACCCAGACGGGAGGCCCGGCGTGCGCGGGCACGGCCGCTGCGGTCCGCCACAGCGTGGCCAGCTCTCCGGCCCGGTGCACGCCGTGCTTGTCGAGTCGCGCCAGCACGGCGTCGCTCCGCGACGCGAGCGGCACCGCACGGAACGGGTTCGCCGGGGCGTCGGCCGGGGCCGGGACGTGCAGGAGCCCGACGAACGCGGCGAGCGCCTCGGCGACGGGGACCCCGGCCGCACGTTCACCGATCGCCGTGCCGGACAGCCACGGCACGATGCTCCACGACCACGGGTAGCCGAGGGCGGGGCGTCCGGTGCGCACCGGGGCAGGCACCGGGACGACCGATCCGACCCGGGCGGCGATGTCCGGCAACCAGCGCTGTTCGTGTTCGACGAGCCGTGCGGCCAGCTCCCGACGGGGGACCCGGACGGCCAGGTCGTCGCCCAGGCGCAGCACGACGTTGTCCCAGCCGTTCGCGACGACCTCGAGCGGGAGCCCGGCCAGGTCGGGGTGCTGGTCGCGCAGCAGGGACCGGACGAGCGGGACGTCGACGTCGACCTCGGCAGCGGGTGTGGGCACCGCGTCAGGCTAGTGGGCCGCCGGACACATGCCCGCGAACTGGGGCCGGTGGCGCGACACCCTTCTCGGTAGTCTCAGAGGTGAGGTGACGTGGGTGTTTCCCTGGGGGGACCCGCGTCACTCCGGAGCGATGAGTGTGACGAGCCGCGGGATCTCCGGACGCAGCCGTTCGGTGACGAACGCGTCCAGCAGGACCGTCCAGAGTTCCCGCAGGCCCGCGAACAGGTCGGCCCGGCGGGTCATCACGTCCGAGACGGTCTGCACGCCGGTGTAGGCACGGACGACGACCCGGCCGACCAGGTCCGGGTCCCACCGCGGGTCGATCTCGCCCACCTCGACGGCCTGCCGCGCGAACCCGGCGACCACCGTGGTCCAGTCGGTGTACGGGTCCTGCCGCGCGACGTCGCTCGCGGCCACGTCGGTCGACAGCCGCACCCCGGCGCTCACGACGACCTCGGACGTCATCTGGACCGCGAGCCCCTGGCACAGCCACATGATCGACTCGAGCGGGGTGGTGCCCCGGGCCACCGCGGCCTCGCCGTAGCGGCGCGAGATCGCGTGCTGCTCGGCGACGACGGCCCCGGCCATGTCGGCCTTCGACGTGAAGTGGAAGTACAGCGCACCCTTGGTCATCCCGATGCGTTCGGCGATGCCGTCCATCGAGGCACCGACGTACCCGCGTTCGTCGAACTCCGCGGCCGCGCCCTCGATGATCGCCGTGCGGGTCGCGAGCGACCGCTGCTGCCGGGTCGGTCGGTCCTGCGCCATGGGGTCCGATCGTAGTCAGCGCACGCTGCCGCCGGGGTGCACTGGCCGCATTCGGCAGGCGTTCGGCCGGGTGCCCTACGGTCGGTCGCCATGGACGGATGGCGGAACCCTGCGCGCTGGGCACGGACGGGACGGTGGCTGCTGCTGCCGATCGCGGTGCTGGACTGGGTCGCGCTCGCGCCGCAGACCATCGTGGTGCTCGCGTTCCTGATCGCCGTCGTCGGGCTCGCCGGCATGGGTGCGGCCCTCGTCGTGCACATGCTCCGTCGGTCCCGTGGGGCGATGGCCGGCCTCGGCGTGGTGATGCTGCTCGGCGGGCTCGTCGTGTTCGGCCTCGACCCGTTCCCGGGCTCGTTCCCGCTCATCCAGTCGTGGTGGCCGGAGTCCATCACGCAGCCGCAGCACGTCGGCAGCGCGTACTGGCAGCTCGCCGGCCTGGGCATCGAGCTGGCCGGGTTCGCCCTGCTCGCGACCCTGCTCGTGGTCTCGCTGACCGGGACCCCGCGCCCGCGGCCGGACCGCTTCCGCTCCTGACGCGCGCGGCACGATCAGCTGGCGCGGCACGACCGGATGGCGCGGCACGCACGCTCAGTGTCGCGTGAGCACCACCAGCGTGACGTCGACCACGGCGTCGGTGGGGACGGCCGTGCGCACCCGTTCGACCACGGTGGCCCCGTCCGGAGCCGAGCGCACCAGCGCGGCGAGGTCGTCCAGGTGCCGGAGCCCGTCCAGCGACAGGACGCCCTGGGTGCAGATCGCCAGCCGGTCCCCGGGTTCCAGGTCGAGCGCTCCGGGCGACCGTGGGATCGATGCCGGCTGCAGTCCGAGCGGCAGGTCGAGCGGGTGCAGGACGCGAGCCGGACCGTCGGCGGGGACGAGCACGGCGAGGCCGTGGCCGGCGTCGCCGAAGTCGACGTGACCCGACGTCGGGTCGAGCCGCAGGTGGAAGAGCGAGCCGACGGCGTCCGCAGCCGACAGGTCGGCGGTGACCTGCGCCTCCAGGCCGACGATCGCGTCCGACATGTCGGTGCCGGTCCGTGCGGCCACGGCACCGCGGACCGCCGCGGCGAGCAGGCCCGACGCCGGGCCGGCCGCGCTCACCCGGCCGACGGTGACGTGCAGGGCACCGTCCGGTGCGACGCGCCAGTCGGCGACGTCACCCCCGCCGTCGTCGTGCTGGGCCAACAGGACATCGAGGTCGTACCCCGGCACCGCGACCGGGTCCGGCACCAGGCCGTCGAGCACCCGACGGACCCGCCCGCGGTCGATGGCGACGCCGAGCTCGCGCTCCGCCCACCGGGCCAGGTCCCCGAGCAGGGCGACGTCGTCCGGCGAGAACGTGCGCGGAACAGCGTCCATCAGGCACAGCGTGCCCACCCGGGTGCCGTCGACCATGGTCAACGGTGCGCCCGCGTAGAACCGGATGCCGTGCTCGGCCACCGCCGCGGTGTGGGCGAACCGGGCGTCGAGCGACGCGTCCGGGATCACCATCGGTTCGCGGGTGAGCACCGTCGACGCGCAGAACTGCTCGCTGGCGGGGACACTCGACCCCTGGTACCAGCCGAAGGTCGACTGCGTGGTGACGAGGTCGTGGTGGACGAGGTTGAGGAAGGTCAACGGGACGTCGAACGCCTCGTGGGCCATGCGGGTGATGCGATCGAAGCGCTCCTCGGGTCCTGATCCCAAGATGGCGAGCGCCTCGATCACCGCGGTGCGCCTGTGCGCACCGTCGAGATGGTTGGTCACCCGGCCTGTCTACCCCCATCGTCCGTCAGGAACCAGTCCCGTGGGTGGGGGTCAGCCGTCAGCTCGCGGCGCTCGGACACCGGGGCGGCCCAGGCGGCGGCGTTCGACAGCACGCGCTGGATGTCCGGGTGGTGGTAGACGGGGTACTCCTGGTCGCCGGGCGAGAAGTAGAAGACCTTGCCGAGCCCCCGGCGGTACGCGACGCCGGAGCGGAAGACCTCGCCGCCCGCGAAGGTCGACAGGAACACCTCTTCGTCGGGGCGCGGGATGTCGAAGTACTCGCCGTACATCTCCTGGCGGTCGATGACGATCGGGTGCGGGACCCCGGCGGCGATCGGGTGCTCGGGCGCGACGGTCCAGACGAGTTCGCGCTCGCCGTCGTTCCGCCACTTCAGCGAGCAGGTCGTGCCCATCAGGCGCTTGAACGGCTTGGAGTAGTGGCCGGAGTGCAGCACCACCAGGCCCATGCCGGCGTGCACGGCGTCGACGACCAGGTCGACGACGGCGTCGCTGACCTCGTCGTGGGCGGCGTGGCCCCACCAGAACAGCACGTCCGTGGTGGCCAGTCGTTCGGCGGTGATGCCGTGGTCGGGTTCCTGCAGGGTGGCGGTGGAGACGTCGGCCCCGGGCTGCAGCTGCCGGAGCGCCTCGGCGATCACGGCGTGCATGCCGTCGGGGTAGTGCCCGATGACCGTCGCGTCACCGCGGGTCTCGTGCACGTTCTCGTTCCAGACGACGATGTTCAGGGGACGGTTCTCGGTCGACGGCGACATGGGACCCACGCTACCCGTGATCGCTTTGCGCAGGTCCTGGCGTTTTCTGATCGTTTGGCCTACCTTCAGATCACAATCGCGCAGGCGACGGTGCCAGGGGGTGCCGGTCACCGCCCGCGCCGAGGACAGGGGCTCGTCCGATGCAGCACCGCACCATCACCACCGTCGCACTCGCGGCGGTGCTCGCACTCGCCGTACCGACCACCGCGTGGGCATCACCCACCGGTCACCACTCGAAACGGATCGCGACCACCTCGACCGTGACCTACACGGCGAGCGACGCGGTCATCCCGAACCCCTCGCGCGGGTTCGACCACACCACCGAGACGCACTACCGCGCCGACGGCACCGGGTACACGCCGCTCGACGCCGCGACCCTCCGGGGCTACCGGGCCGAGGGCGTCACGCAGGTCGTCCGGGTGTTCTACATGGAGGCGTTCGTCCAGCAGCGGCAACTCAGCCCGGCCTGGCTCGCGCTCGTGCAGCACGACTACGACACCGCGCGCGCAGCCGGCGTGGGTGTGATCACCCGGTTCGCGTACGTCCAGGGTGGCTCGTACCCGTACTCGGCGCCGTACGGTGACGCCGACCTGCCGACCGTGCTCGCGCACATCGAGCAGCTCACCCCGACGCTCCGCCGGAACGCGGACGTCATCCCGACCCTGCAGGGGGGATTCATCGGGCTCTGGGGCGAGGGCTACTACACGGACCACTTCGCCAGCGACCCGGCGAACCCGGGTGTGCTGACCGAGGCCGACAAGGACGCCCGACGACAGGTCCTGCAGGCCGAACTCGCCGCCCTGCCCTCCAGCCGCTCGGTCCAGGTCCGCACGATGCAGATGAAGCAGGACGCACTCCGCACGCCGTCCGGCACGGCCGGGGCGCTCACCCCGGAGCAGGCGCACGACGGATCGGCAGCGTCGCGCATCGGGCACCACAACGACTGCTTCCTCGCCTCGCCGGACGACTTCGGCACGTTCCTGAGCAACCCGCTGTCGCTCGACCAGGACTACCTGGCGGCGGAGTCGCGGTACGTCCCCGTCGGTGGTGAGACCTGCGCCGTGAACGCGCCGCGGACCGACTACCCGTCCGCCTCGGCCGAGATGGCGAAGTACCACTACAGCTACCTCAACCTCGACTACAACAAGGACGTCCTGGCGACCTGGGGTGCGGAGGGCATGACCGACGCCGCGAAGAAGCTCGGCTACCGCTTCACGATGACGTCGAGCACCGCCACCTCGGGCGCGAAGCCGTCGGTGGCGGTGTCGATCCGGAACGACGGCTGGGCGGCGCCGTACAACAGCCGCCCGGTGCAGCTCGTCCTGACCGACGGCGATCGCCGGGTGACCGTGCCCGTGGCCGCCGACGCGTCGTCCTGGCAGCCGGGACGGACCGTGACCGTCCGGGCGTCGCTGGCCGACGTGCCGAACGGGCGCTGGAGCATCGCACTCGCCCTGCCCGCGCCGGAGGCCTCGGTGGCGGCGAACCCGGCCTTCGCGATCCAGACGGCGAACACCGGCACGTGGGACGCGAGCGCGGGTGTGAACCGCCTCGGGCAGACGGTGGTCGTGCGGCACTGAGCGGACCTGCAGGGCGCCCCGGGTCGGACGATCCGGGGCGTTCTGCTGTCTGTCAACCGGGTCCGCCACGATTGACGGCATGACTCCGCGCTCCCTGTTCCGCGCCGCCGCGGTCGCCGAACTCGTGACCTGGACCCTGCTCATCCTCGGGATGGTGCTCAAGTACGGCCTGGACGCCGGCGACTGGGGCGTCCGCATCGGGGGCGGGGTGCACGGCTTCGTGTTCCTGGCGTACCTGGTGGTCACGACGGTCGTGGCGGTGAACCAGCGGTGGTCGTTCGGTGCGCTCGTGCTCGGCTGGGCCAGTGCCGTCGTGCCGTACGCCACGGTGCCGTTCGAGGTCGCGGTCGCCCGCCGCGGCATGCTCGAGGGCGCCTGGCGACGCTCGCCGGACGCCCACTCGGGCTTCTGGGACCGTCTGCTGTTCTTCGTGGTGCGTCGGCCCGCCGTGGCCGCGGGCATCGGGGTCGTGGCCGTCGCCCTGGTCTTCACCGGGCTGCTCGCCGCCGGCCCGCCCGTGCCGTCCCGCGGCTGACGCGACGAGCGCCCACGCGTCACTTCGTGAGCAGCAATGGTCGGGTTCGTGGTGCGGACGCGACCACGGACGGACGCATGACCGCGCTCGTCTTGGCGTCGTCGGGGCGGTAGTAGCCGCCGATGTCGGCCGGGTGGCCCTGCACCGAGACGAGCTCGTCGACGATGGTGTGCTCCTGCTCACCGAGCTTCGCCGCGAGGTCCGCGAACGACGCCGCGAGCTCGGTGTCCTGGGTCTGCGCCGCGAGCTCCTCGGCCCAGTACTTCGCCAGGTAGAAGTGGCTGCCGCGGTTATCGATCGAGCCGAGCTTCCGACCCGGGGACTTGTCCTGCTCCAGGAACGTCCCGGTGGCTCGGTCGAGGGTCTCGCCCAGGATCTTCGCCCGCTCGTTGCCCGTCACACCGGCGAGGTGCTCGAGGCTGACCGCCAGCGCGAGGAACTCGCCCAGGCTGTCCCAGCGCAGGTAGTTCTGCTGCACGAGCTGCTGCACGTGCTTCGGCGCGGAACCACCGGCACCGGTCTCGAACAGGCCGCCACCGCCCAGCAGCGGGACGACGGAGAGCATCTTCGCCGAGGTGCCGAGCTCCATGATCGGGAACAGGTCGGTCAGGTAGTCGCGCAGGACGTTGCCGGTGACCGAGATGGTGTCCTCGCCGCGGCGGATGCGCTCGAGCGAGAAGCGCATGGCGTCCTCGGGCGCGAGGATCTCGATCTGCAGGCCCTCGGTGTCGTGCTCGCCGAGGTACTCGCGGACGAGCCCGATCAGGTTCGCGTCGTGCGCACGGGTCTCGTCGAGCCAGAACACGGCCGGCGTCGCGGAGGCACGGGCGCGGGTGACGGCGAGCTTCACCCAGTCGCGGATGGCGACGTCCTTGGTCTGGCAGGCGCGCCAGATGTCACCGGGCTCGACGTCGTGCTCGATGACGACGTCGCCCGAGGCGGTCGTGACGCGGACCACACCGGCGCCGGGCAGCTCGAAGGTCTTGTCGTGCGAGCCGTACTCCTCGGCCTTCTGCGCCATCAGGCCGACGTTGGGCACGGAGCCCATCGTCGACGGGTCGAAGGCGCCGTGGGCGCGGCAGTCGTCGAGCACGGCCTGGTAGATGCCGGCGTAGCTCGAGTCGGGGATGACGGCGAGGGTGTCGTGCTCGTCGCCGTCCGGGCCCCACATGTGGCCCGAGGTGCGGATCATCGCGGGCATCGAGGCGTCGACGATGACGTCGCTCGGCACGTGCAGGTTCGTGATGCCCTTGTCCGAGTCGACCATGGCGAGCTCGGGGCCGTCGGCGATGCCCTGCTTGAAGGCACGCTCGATCTCGGCGCCGTTCGGCAGCGCAGCGAGGCCGGCGAGGATCGAACCGAGCCCGTCGTTCGGGGTCAGGCCCGCGGCGGCGAGGTCGGCGCCGTAGCGCTCGAACACCGACGGGAAGAACGCCTTGATGACGTGCCCGAAGATGATCGGGTCCGAGATCTTCATCATCGTGGCCTTGAGGTGCACGGAGAACAGGATGTCCTCGGCGGCGGCGCGCTCGATCTGCTGGCGCAGGAACGACTCGAGTGCGGCCACGTGCAGCACGGTGCCGTCGACGACCTCGCCCTGCAGCACGGGGATCGACTGCTTGAGGACCTGCTCGCTGCCGTCCTCGGCCACGAAGGTGATCGTCAGGACGTCGTCGGCGGGGGCGATCCAGGACTTCTCGTTCGACCGGAAGTCGTCGACGCCCATGGTGGTGACGTTCGTCTTCGAGTCACGCGACCAGGCGCCCATGCGGTGCGGGTGCTTGCGGGCGTAGTTCTTGACGGACAGAGGTGCGCGGCGGTCGGAGTTGCCCTCGCGCAGCACCGGGTTGACGGCGCTGCCCTGGACACGGCCGTAGCGGGCGCGGACGTCGCGCTGCTCGTCGGTCGTGGCCTCGTCCGGGTAGTCGGGCAGGTCGTAGCCCTGCGCCTGCAGTTCCTTGATCGCGACCTTGAGCTGGGGGATCGACGCCGAGATGTTCGGCAGCTTGATGATGTTCGCCTCGGGGGTCTTCGCCAGGTCGCCGAGTTCGGCGAGGGCGTCGTCCAGGCGCTGCTCGTCGGTGAGCCGCTCCGGGAACTGGGCGATGATCCGGCCGGCGAGCGAGATGTCGCGGGTCTCGACGTCGACACCCGCGGTGCCGGCGAAGGCCTGGATGACCGGGAGGAAGGAGTGGGTGGCGAGGAACGGCGCCTCGTCCGTGAGGGTGTAGATGATCTTGGCCATGCTGGCGGGTACTCCCTTGTTCGACCGTCGGTACGTCCACGGTACTCGTGGCGCAGGATGTCTCGACATCAAGATACATGCCCCCCGCTTGCGCGCGGCAGATGCTCGGCCGACACCCTGGAGGCGCACTGTCGACACATAGGAACGGTGCGTGGACTGGTCTTCCGCAGCACCAGAGCGAGGGAGAGCGCGCATGACCACCACACGGCAGACCCCGGACGACTTCGGCTGGACCGCGGAGGACCTGCGGTCCGCCTACGCCTCGGACGGCAGCGGCCCCTACCGCTACGCGCCGGACGGCTCCGGCCCGTTCTCGTACGACCCCGACGGCTCCGGTCCGTGGCTCGTCGGCCCCGAACCCGGACCCGGACCCGACGGAGCCTGAGCCTCAGTCGCCGATCGAGACGCGGAACACCCGGACGCCGGCGGCACGGAGCCCGGCGAGCCCGAGCCGCATGCGCAGGGGCCGGAAGGGCCGGCGGAACCCGGACGACGCCGACGCGGCATCGATCTGGTGCAGGACCTCGGACGTCAGGGTGCGCTCGAGCTTCGGCGCCAGGCGGGTCACCCCGGACACCGTGACGACGATGCGGACGGCGTGCGGCGCGAGCATCGGTGCGATGAGCTCGGCAGCCGCCTGCGCCCGGTGGAACGCGGGGTCGTCACCGGGGCGACGGATCGCGATGACGGCCAACGCCGCGTCCCACGTCTCCTCGGGGTCCGGCAGGTCGTCGACCCCGATGACCCGCATCCGCGCGGCGTCGATCCCGGCGCGCACGGCCGCGGCACGGAGCACGGGGAGGAGTTCCTGGGTACCGGCCAGCACGACGTCGGCCGACGCCAGGTCGACCGTTCCGTACCGCTCACGCGGCGATCGGGCCATGGTGCGGGTCCTTCCGTCGCTTTCCCCTGACCGTACCGATGCGGAGGGCCCGGGGGCCGTTTCCGCCCGTGGTGATCAGGGGCCTCCCAGCGCACTCGGTAACGAAAAGATCACGAAAGGGCCTGTACAAAGCGACAGAGTCGTGCAGAATGGTGGGCGGCCATGACGACTGCACCCGAACTCGACCAGCACCCGGAGACCCCGGTGGTGCACCTGTCCCGTCGCGCCGCCCTCGAGGCCGAGCGTGCAGCAGCCCGCGGACCGCAGCGTCGCAGCAAGACGGCGCCGGTCGCGAAGGCCGCCAAGCCCGAGAAGCCGGCCAAGGCAGCGAAGGTCGCCAAGCCGGCGAAGGCCGTGAAGCCGGCCAAGGCGCCGAAGGCCGCGAAGGTCGCCAAGCCCGTGCAGGCCGTCGTCCTCGCGACCGCGTCCTCGACCGAGCCGGCCGGCCGCCGCTCCGCAGCCGCACGCGCCACCACCGAGCACGTCGACGACCGCATCCAGCGCGTCGTCCGTCGCCCCGCACCCAAGGTGACCCGCGTCGCCAGCGCACCCCGGGCCTCCCGGTCGGCCCGCGCCGGACGCATCACGCTCACCAGCGCCGCCGCCGCCATCGCGATGTTCGCCGCCTCGGCGATGCCCGCCCACGCGAGCGCCGGCACCTCGATGGCCACCTCGACCATCGCGCCCGTCGTGCGCACCCAGGACTACGCCGTGACCCAGGCAGTCACGGCCGCCGGGTTCGACCGTGACGGGTTCACCGTCGGCGGCGGCTCGACCGTCACCACGAAGACCGCTGGTTCCGCCGACACCGCGGCGACCGCGGGTGGCGCCGTCTCGTTCGGCGGCGCGGTCCGCTCGCCGTTCCCCGGCCCGGTGCAGATGAGCTCCGGCTTCGGGTACCGCTCGGCACCGTGCGGCGCGTGCTCGTCGCTGCACCAGGGCCTCGACTTCACCCCGGGCATGGGCACGCCGATCGGCGCCGTCGCCGCGGGCAAGGTCCGGGTCTCGGGCACCTACTTCTCGTACGGCAACGCGGTCATCATCGACCACGTGGTCGACGGCCGTCAGGTCTCCACGCTCTACGGCCACATGATCCCCGGCTCCTCGCCGCTCAAGGTCGGCGACACCGTCGCAGCCGGGCAGTTCATCGGGCTCGTCGGGTCCTCCGGCGTCTCGACCGGTGCGCACCTGCACCTCGAGGTCCTGATGGACGGCGTCACGCCGATCGACCCGAAGGCGTGGCTCGAGGCCCGCATCGGTCGCTCGCTCACCCTGTAGCGACCGCGCCCCGCAGCGACCGCTCCCCGTCACGACGCCGGATCCACAGCCGCTGTCGAGCGGCAGCACGGTGACGTCCCAGTCGGCCTGTGCAGACTCACAGGCATGGACGATCCCCACAGACCGCCCGCCCGTCGTCGATCCGAGGCGGCTGCCCGCTGATGGGCGCCGACACCTGGATCGCCTTCGGGCTCGTCATCCTCTTCGTGCTCGTCGGCGGGGTCTTCGCGGCCGCCGAGATCGCACTCGTCTCCCTCCGCGAATCCCAGCTGCAGCAGCTCGAACGCCGCGGCCCCTGCGGGATGCGGGTCGCCGAGCTCGGCCGTGACCCCAACCGGTTCCTGTCTGCCGTGCAGATCGGCGTGACCGTCGCCGGGTTCTTCTCCGCCGCGTACGGTGCGTCCTCGATCGCACCCGACGTCGCACCGCTGTTCCAGGGGCTCGGCCTCGAGCAGGGCGCGGCCGAAGCCGTCGCGCTGGTGCTGATGACCCTCGTCATCGCGTACCTGTCGCTCGTGTTCGGCGAGCTCGTGCCGAAGCGCCTCGCCCTGCAGCGTGCCGAGGGCTTCTCGATGGCCGTCGCCCCGACCCTGGAGCGCTTCGCGGTGCTGATGCGGCCGGTGATCTGGCTGCTCTCGAAGTCCACCGACACCGTCGTGCGACTGCTCGGCGGCGACCCGAACGCCCGCAGCGAGTCGATGAGCACCGAGGAGCTCCGCGGCCTGGTCGACGAGCACACCGGCGTCGACGAGCAGGGACGCCGGATCGCCCGCAGCGCCCTGGACGCCGGTGACCGCATCCTGCGCGAGTCGATGCGCCCCTGGTACGACGTCTCGACGCTGTATGCCGGCCTCTCCGTCGCCGAGGCCACCGACCAGGCCATCGCGGCCGGGCACACGCGGTACCTCGTGACCTCCGGCGGGCGTGACGAGGTCCAGGGGTTCGTGCACCTCCGTGACCTGCTGCGTCCGGTCGATCCCTCGGCACCGGTCGCCACGCTCGTCCGGCCGGTGCTCGCCCTGCCCGAGACGAAGTCGCTGTCGAGCGCGATCGCGGACATGCGCACCGACGGCCACCAGATCGCCCTGGTGGTCGACGAGTACGGCGGCAGCGCGGGCATGGTCACGCTCGAGGCGCTGCTCGAGGACCTCGTCGGCCGCATCCGCGACGAGTACGACGAACCGGTGGCCGAGCACGACGGCGTCGACGGTGCCACGGTGCTCGAGGACCTGGCCGCGGACGGCGGTCCCGTCCTGCCGGACGGCGACTACGAGACCGTGGGTGGGCTCGTGCAGGTGCAGCTGGACCGCGTCCCCGAGGTCGGTGACGTCGTCCTGGCCGGCGGCCACCGCCTCGAGGTGACCGCCATGGACGGTCACCGCGTCGCGCGGGTGCGCATCGGGGCCGACGCCGCGCCCTGATCGCGCCCCCGCGTCGGACGGGAGGTCCGTGGCGGCCCCGCCACGGGCCTCCCGACCGGCCCTGGTCGCGTCCACCCCGTCGAAGCGACAGAATCCCGCGAACGTTCGGGCACGATCTGTCGCTTTCGCGAACCGGACGGTAGGGCGACCCGCGAAGTGTCGCTTCTGCGCACCGGGGCTGACGGGTACCGCCCGTGCCTGCCGGACGCACGGCCCGGGCACGTACGCTCGTCGCATGGGTATCGACGTGCGCAACGAGATCCGCGACTTCCTGTCCTCCAGGCGGGCGCGGCTCACCCCCGAGCAGGTCGGCATGCCGTCGTTCGGCGGCGGGGTCCGACGCGTGCCCGGGCTGCGTCGGCACGAGGTCGCCATGCTCGCCGGCGTCAGCGTCGACTACTACACGCGGCTCGAGCGCGGCTCGCTCAAGGGCGTCTCGGACAGCGTGCTCGAGGGCCTGGCGAGCGCCCTGCAACTCGACGAGGACGAGCGCGCGCACCTGTGGGACCTCACGCGCCTGGCGAACTCCGGCGCGAAGGTCATGCACCGGAACGTGCCGACCCGCGTGCGCCCCGGCGTGCAGCGGCTGCTCGACGCCATCACCGGCGCACCGGCCTGGGTGCGGAACGAGCGCGGGGACGTCGTCGCGACGAACGAGCTCGGCCGCGCGCTCTACGCACCGCTCTTCGCCGGCCCCGGACGCCCGGTGAACACCGCACGCTTCACGTTCCTCGACCCGGCCGCCCGCGACTTCTTCCCGGATTGGGCACAGACCGCGAAGGACGCCGTGGCCGTGCTCCGGACCGCCGCGGTGTCGAACCCCTGCGAGCCGGGGCTCATCACGCTCGTCGGTGAGCTCTCCACCCGGAGCGAGGAGTTCCGCGGCTGGTGGGCTGCCCACGACGTCCGGATGCAGCGCACCGGCAAGAAGCGCATCGACCACCCGATCGTGGGGGAGCTGCGGCTGTCCTACGAGGCGCTCGATCTGGTCGCCGACCCCGGTCTGACGCTGTTCTCGTACTCGGCCGAACCGGGCAGCGAGTCCGAGCGGTCGCTCGCGCTGCTCGGCAGCTGGGCCGCGACGGAGCGGGCCGAGCAGTACGCGGCCCTGCGCGAGTCGGAGTCCGAGTCCGAGTCGGTCGACTGACCCGGCCCCCGCGGGTTCGTAGGGTGGGGACGTGACGAGGACGACGGACAGCTCAGCAGGGGACGCGGACCACCGGCAGCACCGCCGGCCCGAACCCGCGTTCGCCCGTGCGGTCGCGAAGGCACTCGGTGACGCCCGGACCGTGCTCGACATCGGCGCCGGTGCCGGTGCCGGTTCGTACGCGCCGACCGATCGCGACGTGACCGCCGTGGAACCCGCCGGAGACCTGCCCTTCGCCGACGACACCTTCGACGCCGCGATGACGACGTTCTCGCTGCACGAGTGGGACGACCTCGAGCGCGGGCTCGCCGAGGTGCGTCGCGTGACCCGGGGCCCGATCGTGGCCCTGACGTTCGACCCCGACCGCATCGAGCGCTCCTGGCTCGCCGAGTACGCGCCCGAGGTGCTGGCGGCCGACGCCCGTCGCCACCCCGCACTGCCGCGGATCGCCGACGCACTGGGCGACGACACCGTGACGAGCACCCCGTTGCCGATCCCGTTCACGTGCGTCGACGGGTTCGCCGAGGCGTACTACGCGCGCCCCGAGCGTCTGCTCGACCCCGGCGTGCGCCAGGCGGACCCGGCGTGGGGACTGGTCGACGAGTTCACCGTCCGGCGGTCGGTGGCCGCGCTCCGGACCGCGCTGGATTCGGGGGAGTGGGACCGGCGGCACGGGTCGTTGCGCATCCGCCCGACGTACGAGGGCTCGGTCGTCCTGGTCACGGCGACGCCGAACCGACCGCGGGCGGACCGGGCCGGGGTTGACACCCGGTCGTAGGCTGGTCGGGTGAGCTTCCAGGAGGTGGTCGGCGCCCGTATCGCCGGCATCAGGGCGTGAGGCCCTCGGTCGTGCCCTCGGGTGCGGCCGCCCTCGTCGAACCCTGACCTCCCCCGCCCGGTGCGGTGTGCGTCCGCACGCCCCGGGCCCGTACGAAAGCGATCACCCATGCTCCCCATCGTGGAGAAGACCCTCCGCACGTCCTTCGTCAACGCCTCGCGCAAGGAGGTGTCCGACCTCACGCTGCCCGCCGACTTCGAGACGCTCGACTGGGACGCGCTCGACTACCTCGGCTGGCGCGACCCGAAGATCGGGCGGCGTGCGTACGCCGTCGTGCCGACCCTGGACGGCGACCTGATCGGCATCCTGTTCCGGCAGGCCGAGGCCTCGCCCCGCTCCCGTGCCCAGTGCTCGTGGTGCCAGGACGTCAAGCTGCCGAACGACGTCGCGTTCTACAGTGCGAAACGGTCCGGGCCAGCCGGACGGAACGGCAACACCGTCGGCACCCTGGTTTGCCAGGACTTCCAGTGCTCGCGGAACGTCCGGAAGCTGCCGCCGCCCGCCTACGAGGGCTACGACGTCGAGGCCGCGCGCCTCCGGCGCATCGAGGACCTGCAGGTCCGGGCCGCGTCCTTCGCCGCCGAGGTCTGAGACGCCGGCGTCCTCGGAAGACGCCGCCGAGTCAGCGAGACGCCGCCGGATTCGGAGGCGTCTCGCGCTGACGCCGGCGTCTCGCGTCCGCAAACGCGACTGACGACGGACGGGAGGCCCGGTGCCAGCTGGCACCGGGCCTCCAGGCCGTCATCCGGTCGCGTCTACCGACCGATGGTCGACATGTCGGGGTAGCGGTCACCGGTCGGGACCGGCAGCGCCGACAGGCGCGACAGCTGGTCCGCGGTGAGGGTCAGGTCGGCTGCGCCGACGTTCTCCTCGAGGCGGGAGACCCGCTTCGTGCCGGGGATCGGGACGATGTCGTCGCCCTGGGCCAGCAGCCAGGCGAGCGACACCTGCGCCGGGGTGGCGCCGGCCTCGGTCGCGATGTCCTTGACGGCGTCGACGATGCGCATGTTCTGCTCGAACGCCTCCTGCTGGAAGCGCGGGTTCGCCAGGCGGAAGTCGTCGGAGTCCAGGTCGGACGGCTTCGTGATGGCACCCGTCAGGAACCCGCGGCCGAGCGGCGAGTACGGCACCAGGCCGATGCCGAGCTCGCGCAGGGTGTCGAGCACGTCGCCCTCGGGGTCCCGCGTCCACAGCGAGTACTCGCTCTGCAGCGCGGTGATCGGGTGGACGGCGTGGGCCTTGCGGATGGTCTCGGCACCGGCCTCGGACAGTCCGATGTGCCGGATCTTGCCCTCCTGCACGAAGCCGGCGAGCTGGCCGATGACGTCCTCGATCGGGACGGCCGGGTCGACGCGGTGCTGGTAGTAGAGGTCGATGTGGTCCGTGCCGAGGCGACGGAGTGAGCCCTCGAGCGCCTCGCGCACGGACTCGGGCTTGCTGGAGATCCCGCGCTGCTGCGTCGGCGTCTCTTCACCGGCCTCGTGGTGGTACAGGCCGAACTTGGTCGCGATGACGACGTCGTCGCGACGGCCCTCGAGCGCGCGGCGCAGGAGTTCTTCGTTCGTGTAGGGGCCGTAGGCCTCGGCGGTGTCGAACAGGGTGACGCCGAGGTCGATCGCGCGGTGGATGGTGCGGATCGACTCGTCGTCGTCGGTGCCGGCGCCCGTGTAGAAGGCGCTCATGCCCATGGTTCCGAGGCCGATCGGTCCGACCTCGAGGTCTGCGAGCTTGCGTGTCTGCATGCTGCAGGTCTACTCCCGGTCCCCCTGACGGCGGGAGGCACTGGCTGTACCCGCCTCCGCACCGCTACGCTGCGAGGGACGGGGCAGACGCCCCGGGCTCGGGGGAATGTCGTGGTCGTCATCTGGATCGTCATCGCCGTGGTCGTCGTGCTCGGCGCCCTGCTCGTCGTGCTCGAGGTGCAGAACCGCCGTCGGCGGCGGGCGCTCGCGGACCTCGAGGACTTCTCCGACCCCGCGGCCGGGTCACGTGCCATGGTCGAGGCCGACGCCGCTCGATCGACGGCCGAAGGGGTGTCGAGGACCGCGCACCCGGGTGGCAGCGCCTCCAGCGGGATGTTCTCCGGCTGACCCACCCGGCCGCTCCGGCGGTTGTCGGAAGCAGCGGGTCCGCGGTGACCAGGGCTACCGGCGCTTCGTGAGGTTCCTCCAAGGTGCTCGCACGAGTGCTCCGCGCACTGGTGTGATCAATCCGTGAACCTGTACTTCCGACTGTTCCTGCTGCAGCTGCGCACCCGCCTGCGCGCTCGGGTCGGTGGACGCCGTCGGGCGTCGCTCTGGGACGAGGTCCGGACGCCGTTCCGGGTCGCTCCCACCGACCTCGACCCGCTGCGCCACGTCAACAACGGCAAGTACCTGTCGATGCTCGACCTCGGTCGGCTCGACCTGATGCTCCGCTCCGGGTACTGGGCCGCGTTGTCCGAGCACGGCTGGTACCCCGTCGTCTCGGCGCAGACGATCACGTACAAGCGGTCGTTGACGCTCGGGCAGCGGTTCGAGCTCCGCACCCACGTGCTCGGGGTCGACGACCGTGCCGTGTACCTGGAGCAGACGTTCGTGCGGCAGGGTGCCGTGATGGCCCGCGCCGTGGTGCAGGCCCGGTTCCTGCGGCGTTCCGGCGGGACGGTGCCGACCGCGGACCTGCTCGAGGCGGCGGGCGGCGCGGACCGCGACCTCACCGTGCCCGACTGGGTGCACGACTGGGCGAGTGCGACCCGGATCAGCAGCAGCGCGGCCTGACCCGCGCGGCCGGCCGGTCCTACGATGACCGCATGGACATCGTCGACCTGGTGCTGCCGGACGTCGCCGCGTGGCGTGCCTGGCTCGACGACCACGAGGACGAACCGGACGGGGTGTGGCTCGTCCTCGCGAAGAAGGGCGTCACGGAGCCGACGACGCTGACCTACGACACGGCCCTCGACGAGGCGCTCTGCTCCGGGTGGATCGACGGGCAGCGGCGCGGGCGCGACGACACGACCTACCGCCAGCGGTTCACCCCGCGCCGGAAGGCCTCGCTGTGGTCGCAGCGGAACCTCGGCCTGGTCGCCGCACTCATCGCCGAGGGGCGGATGCGGGAGCGCGGGCACGCCGAGATCGAGCGCGCCAAGGGCGACGGCCGGTGGGACCGCGCCTACGCCGGCTCGGCAACGGCCACGGTGCCCGAGGACCTGCAGGCCGCGCTCGACGCCGCCCCCGCAGCCGCCGCGCTGTTCGCCGAGCTCGACGCCACCAACCGGTACGCCGTGCTGCACCGCATCACCACCGCCCCGAACGCCACGGTGCGGACGAACCGGCTCGCCAAGCTCGTCGGCGGACTCGAACGCGGCGAGACCCCGTACCCGCGGCCCACCCGTCCGTAGACCCTGCGAACCCGGAAAGCGGTCGGGGGACACCGACTCAGGGACCGGCAACGCACCGGGCGTAGACCGGGGACATGACCACAGGCACTGACACCACGAACCGTCCGGCCGCGTCCTCCGGCACCTTCCGCATCGGCGGCGACCTCGAGGTCAACCGGCTCGGCTACGGCACCATGCAGCTCACCGGCCCCGGCGTCTGGGGACCGCCGAAGGACCACGACGAGGCGATCCGCGTCCTCAAGCGTGCCGTCGAACTCGGCGTGAACTTCTTCGACACCGCCGACTCGTACGGCCCCTACGTCGCCGAGGAGCTCCTCAAGGAGGCCCTGCACCCCTACGGCGACGACGTCGTCATCGCCACGAAGGCCGGCCTCACCCGCACCGGCCCGAACGTCTGGCCGCCCGTCGGCCGCCCGGAGTACCTCCGGCAAGAGGCGGAGATGAGCCTCCGCCGCCTGGGCCTCGAGCGCATCGACCTGTTCCAGCTGCACCGCATCGACCCGAAGGTCCCGCTCGAGGACCAGGTCGGCGAGCTGAAGAAGCTGCAGGACGAGGGCAAGATCCGCCACATCGGCCTGTCCGAGGTCTCCGTCGACGAGGTCAAGGCCGCGCAGGAGATCGCCACGATCGTCTCCGTGCAGAACCTCTACAACCTGCAGAAGCGTGACGCCGAGGAGCTGCTCGACTGGTCCGAGCAGCAGGGCATCGGCTTCATCCCGTGGTTCCCCCTGGCCACGGGTGGCCTGACCGGTGAGGACTCGCCGCTCACCGAGATCGCCGAGCGCAAGGGTGCCACCCCGGCACAGCTCGCGCTCGCCTGGCTGCTCAAGCGCTCCCCGGTGATGCTGCCGATCCCCGGTACGTCGAGCGTCGCGCACCTGGAGGACAACCTCGCGGGTGCCACCGTCGAGCTGACCGACGACGAGTTCGAGGAGCTGGCGAAGCTGGGTCACTGACCCGACGCGACCAGCAGACGGACGGGAGGCGCGGTGCCAGCTGGCACCGCGCCTCCCGTCCGTTTTCCCGCCCTGTCCAGATCCGTGCTTGCGCACGCATACCGGGTATGTGCATACTCAGTATGGCCACGGTGGCCCGGGACAGGGGAAGTGTCATGAGCGTTCGGATGGGCGTACTCGCGCTGCTGGTGGGGGGACCCGGCTACGGGTACCAGCTCCGGGGGGAGTTCGAGCACCGCACCGGCGGGAGCTGGCCGCTGAACATCGGCCAGGTCTACACGACCCTGGACCGCCTGGAGCGCGACGGCCTCGTGGCCCGCGGCGACGCCGACGACGACGGACACGTCGTCTACACGGCGACCGACGCGGGTCGGGCCGAGGTGGCCCGCTGGTTCAGCGAGCCTGTGCCGGCCAAGCGCGGCCGCGACGAGCTGGCGATCAAGTTCGCCCTCGCCGTGACCGTGCCCGGGGTCGACGTCGCCCGGCTGGTGCAGGTGCAGCGCGGTGCGGCGATCCGGAACCTCCAGGACCTGACCCGGCTGAAGCGGACGACCGACCCGTCGACGGACCTGGCGTGGTCGCTCGTGCTCGAGTCGATGGTGTTCCAGGCCGAGGCCGAGGTGCGCTGGCTCGACCACGTGGAGTCGAGTGTCGCGCGGTACCGGCCGGACGAGCACCCGGCGGCGCCTGCCAGTGCCGACGCTGCCGCTGCCGCTGCGGCTGCCCGGAGCGCACGGTGACCGCCGCACCGCTCCTGCAGCTCGATGCCGTGAGCGTGCACTACGGCTCCGGCGCGAAGGCCGTTACCGCCCTGGCCGGCATCGACCTGCGGGTCGAGCGCGGCGAGATGGTGGCCGTGATGGGCACCTCGGGGTCGGGCAAGTCGACGCTGCTCGCCTGCGCCGGCACCCTGCTGCCACCGACGAGCGGTGAGGTGCTGATCGACGGCGCCTTCGTGTCCGACCGTCCCGCCAAGGAGCTCGCAGCGCTGCGGCGCCGGCTCATCGGGTTCGTGTTCCAGGACTTCAACCTGATCCCCTCGCTGACCGCGGTCGAGAACGTGGCACTGCCGCTCGAGCTCGACGGGTGGAAGGCCTCGCAGGCCCGCCGCGCCGCGGAACTCGCGCTGGACAACGTCGAGCTGTCGCACCGATCCGACGCCTACCCGGACGACCTGTCCGGCGGCCAGCAGCAGCGCGTCGCGATCGCCCGCGGCGTGGTGGGCGAGCGCCGGCTCGTGCTCGCCGACGAACCGACCGGAGCCCTCGACTCGCAGACCGGCGAGGTCGTGCTCCGCATGCTCCGTCGGCACGTCGACGCCGGAGCCGGCGCCCTCCTGGTGACCCACGACGCCCGGCACGCGGCCTGGGCGGACCGGATCGTGTTCCTGCGCGACGGTCGGGTGGTCGACGAGACCGTGTACTCGGGCGTCGAGGCGGCGCTGACGGACCGGACCGCCTCGTGAGCCGGGGTCGGCGTGCCGGGACCGGCCGGACGCCGTTCGCCCTGAGACCGGCGCTCCGCCTGGGGCGTCGACTGGCGTTCGCGAAGGCGGGCCGTGCGGCACTGATCATCGCGCTCATCGGGATCCCCACCGCCGGGTTCGCCGCGGTCGCCGTCGTGGTGCAGTCCACACAGGCCACCGCAACCGAGCGGCTCGACTACGACCTCGGCCAGGCATCGGCGCAGATGCGGGTGTCCGGCCCGGACCTGCCCGGCATGGTGCAGGACCCGGTGCAGTGGCAGTCCACGGACTCGAAGCGGAACAGCCCCGTCACGGAGTCGGACGAGGACTCCCCGTTCACGAACGTCCTGGCCCACGTGCCCGACGGCGCGCTGTCGATCCCGGTCGGCGGCACACCCGTCGTGGTCCAGGGGCCGAAGGGTCCCGTCGGCCTGACCGCGGTCGAGGGCAGCGTCTGGGACCCGTCGCTCGAGGGCCACTGGCACGTGCTCGACGGTTCCAGGCCGACCACGCGCAGTGAGCTCATGGTCACGCCGGCGACGCTCGACCGCCTCGGGGCGCACATCGGCGACACGGTGGACCTGACCGACCCGGTCACCAAGCGCTTCACGATCACCGGCACCATGACCGACCTGGGGACGGACCCGGGTTCGCAGGGCGTGTTCCTGCCCTGGGGCACGACGCTCTCGACGACCGACACCACCGACGACGTCGGGCTCACCGACGTCACCGTGTACCTGCCGTCGGACGCCCCGACGTGGTCGGAGATCCGGCAGCTCAATGCGCACGGCATCATCGTGCAGTCGCGTCCGGTCGTGCTCGACCCGCCCGACGCCCGGCTCCCCGGTGGGCAGCTGGGCTCGTCGCTCGGCTGGTACCTCGGGGCGATGGGGTTGCTCGGCGTCTTCGCGATGTTCGAGGTCGCCCTGCTCGCCGGGGCCGCGTTCCTGGTCGGTACACGGGCGGACACCCGCTCGTACGCCATCGTCACGAGCGTCGGCGGCGACAAACGGTTCGTCCGCACGATCGTCGCCGGGTCGGGCCTGGTGCTCGGGCTCGTCGGCGCGGTCCTCGGGGTCGCCGCCGGCACCGGGATCGGGGTGCTCGCCTACCGACTGATCGACAACGGCAACGTGGCGTCGTTCCCCGGGTTGCACGTGCCGCCGCTCCTGCTGCTGTCCATCGCGGCCGCCGGGGTGCTCGCCGGACTCGTCTCCGCGCTCGTCGCCGCACGGTCGGCGACCCGGATCAACGTGCTCGCGGCGCTGCGGGGCTCGCTCCGTCCGGTGCCTGTCAGCCGTCCGGCCCGCCGTCGTCGGCGCATCTGGGGCCCACTGCTCATGGTCCTCGGAGCCGTGATGACGATGGCGTGCGGCGTCGGCGTCCTCATGCTCAACGACCGCCCGGTGCAGCACGACCGGTGGGCCTACGTCGTCGGTGCCGGCGTCGCGATCGGGCCGTGCCTGATGCAGCTCGGCATCGCCATCTGCTCACCGTGGCTGCTCGCCCTGATCACCCGGCTCACCTCGCGGGCCGGTCTGTCCGCCCGGCTCGCCGCCCGCGACGCCCGCCGCAACCCGGTCCGCACGGTGCCCGTGCTGGCGAGCGTGATGAGCGTCGTGTTCGTGGCCTCCGTCGTGATCACGTGGAGTGCGTCGAGCCACGCCCAGTACGTCCGTGGGTACGAGTACTCGACGGCGGTCGGGGTCGCGACGGCCGAGGTGCAGACCGAGACGAAGGACGGCGGCAGTACCGGTCGCCACGACGCAGAACTGACGGCCCACGCCGCGAAGGTGGTGTCCGGGGTCTTCGACCAGGACCGCATCCGGGTGCTCGGTGTCGCGCAGGAGCAGCCGGGCGACACCCCCTCGACCGTCACGATCCCGCACCGCTGGAGCGCGTACGACTGCCCGGTGAACGACACCAGGAGCTGCTCGTACTACCTGGACACGGCGAGCGTGTCGAGCCCGCACATCTGGACCGGGACCGTGGACGACTACGCCGTGCTCACCGGGCACCGGCCGTCCGCCGCCGTGCGGGACGCGCTCGAGGGCGGCGAGGCCGTGTCGCTCTGGCCCGAGTACGCCCACGACGGCGCGGTCCGCGTCGACACCTTCCACGACCGGACGTGGGAGAGCGACCCCATCACCGAGCGGAGCCGACCGGCGGCCAGCGTCTCGATCCCCGCCGTGCTCGACGTGCAGACCCCGCGGATCCAGGTCGGCGTCTTCATGACGAAGGCGACCGCCGAACGGTACGGCGTGCCCGTGGTCGACGGCATGCTCGTCACGACGCTGCCCCACGACCTCGACCCGGCCCAGGCGGACGAGCTGAGCTCGGCGTGGCAGAGCTTCGGCGGCGACGACCGTGCCCGGTGGAGCGGCCCGTCGTTCATGTACGAAGCCGGCCCCACCGACAACGAGGCGATCATCCGGGCGATCGTGCTCGCACTGGCCGCGGCCGTCACGATCGGTGCGACGGCGGTGGCGATCGGACTCGCACGGTCCGACGGCCGGCGGGACGACGAGGTGCTCGACGCCATCGGTGCCGCACCGCGCCTGCGCCGAGGGGTGTCGACCTGGCAGGCGGCGATCCTGGCCACGGTCGGCTCGGTGATCGGGACGCTCCTCGGACTCCTGCCCATCCGCGCCCTGACCCTGCGCTTCACCGAGAGCCCGGTCGGCGTGAACCACATGCCGTTCGTGCCGGACTGGCCGGTGCTGGCGCTGCTCGCGATCGGCCTGCCCCTCGTGGTGACGGCCGGGGCCTGGCTGACCTCGCGGGGTCGGCGGCGGGTGGCGGTGCGACGGGCGCACTGACGCGCGCGCTGCCTCGTGCGCTCCGCTTCGCTTGGTGAGCAGAAGATGTCGAGTCGGCTGCTCGGACTCGACGTCTTCTGCTCACGAAGTGACCCGCAACGAAGACTCGGAAGCACATTGACTACCTTTGGCGTCACAACAACCGAACGATCACAGCGCGGACGTCCTTGAGTGGCCACATCAGCAACGGATGGGTGAGATGAGCGAAATTGCACGGCTCGTCGATGCCGGAGCGATCGAAGCCGCGGTCGCCGAAGCTCAGGGGCTGGCTCCCGACCGGGTGGCCGACCTGCTCTTCGCCTCGGGCGGCTTCGCTGTGGACATGGCTCCGTACGACGCGTTCGTCCGGCGCTGGTACGAGCGCCTCGACAGCCCCTATCTGCGCGCGGCGGCTGCGGAACGGTTCGGGGATGCCTACCTCACCGAACTCGCGGGGGTGCCCGGGGGCGAGGCGTTCGCGGCCGAGCTGACCGAGGCCGCACTCCGAGCCGTGATCGCGCACACCGGTCGACTGATGCGCGGGCCGGCGATCACCGAATGGGCAGAACCGCACGTCGCGGTGATGAGCACCGCCCGCGCGCGCTCCTGGCGAGACGCGTCGATGGATCTCGCGAAGGTGCACTTGCCGGAGTGACGGACTGGAGGCCCGTGGCGGCGTCGCCACGGGCCTCCAGTCCGTCATGGAGTGAGCAGAAGGCGATGGGTCGGGTTTTCGGACTCGTCGCGTTCTGCTCACTCGATGCCACTCACGCGAGCTCGGGCAGCGCCTCCGCGTAGGTGCGGAAGTCGCCGCGCTCCGTGTGGATCGCCCACAGGCGGTCGGCGATGGACTCCCCGGAGTGCTCGGGCCGCCCGTCGTCGATGCCGAACGGGATGATGAGCTGGCCGACGTGGACGTCCTCGTCGCGGACGGCGTCGTGCAGCAGCTGCGCGTAGGCGCTCTCGGCGGCGAAGGCGACGGACGTGCCGGTGACGCGGGCGCCCGGTCGGACCGCGCTGCCGCCGTTCACGAACAGGATCGTGCCGTGGCCGATCGCGCGCATGCCGGGCAGCACCTGGCGGACGGCGTTGACCGAGCCGTAGACCGAGAACTCGATCGGGCCGACCAGGTCGTCCGCCGTGGTCTCGAGCACGGGGCGCATGTACTCCTTGGCGGGGAGCGGGCTGTACTGCAGCACCTCGATGGGGCCGAGCTGCTCGGTGGCGCGCTCGAGTGCGGTGCGCAGGGAGTCCCCGTCTCGGACGTTCGCGGCGAACCCGGCTGCGGTGTGGCCGCGCTCGCGCAGCTCCGCGGCGAGGCCGTCCAGGCGGTCCTGGTTGCGGGAGATCAGGGCGACGGCGAAGCCCTCACGGGCGAAGCGCTCGGCGACGGCGAGGCCGAGGCCCTTGCCGGCCCCGACGATGGCGATGGTGGTCATGCGGTGTACTCCTCGTCGCTCACGTGCTCGAGCCAGGTGGTGGTCGTCGCCGGGTCGTCGGCGGCCTCGAGCATCGCGAGGTGTTCCATGTAGTCGGTGGGTGTCGCGCCGTGCCAGTGTTCCTCGCCGGCCGGCGTGTAGACGGTCTGTCCAGCCTGCACCTCGATGACGCGGCCGTCCCGGGTGCCCATCCGCGCGACGCCCTCGGTGACGTGCAGGGTCTGGCCCTTGGCGTGCGAGTGCCAGGCGGTGCGGGCGCCGGGCAGGAACCGGACCTTGGCGACGGTCATCGTCTGACCGGGCTCCTTCGGCGAGGCGATGGCGTCGAGGTACACGTCGCCGGTGAACTGCTCGGGCGGGTTCTTGACGGTCGGCTGCTTCGGTTCGATCTGCATGCCGACGACGGTAGGCGGCTGTGCGCACCGTCGGGAGGTGCCGACAGACCCCCTCAGGGGTTTCCCGAACGCAGCGTGTGTGATCGACCCACGACCCCGGGAGGATCATCGTGGACACACCCGCCGGAATGCCCCGCAGCCGCCGCCGCTGGTCGGTGGCCGGCCTCGCCGCCGTCGCCGCACTGGCCCTCACCGCCTGCACGAGCGGCGACGGAGCAGAGCGGGACGGATCCGACCGGGGCGGTTCGCCGTCGGCGCGCGCGACCGCGCCCGCCGACCTGTCGGCCGGTCAGGTGGCGCTTGACGGTGACACCACCGACGTGGTCACCGGCCTGGAGGCCCCCTGGTCGGTGGTCCTGACGGGTGACGACGGCGACGCGCTGGTCAGCGAGCGCGACTCGGCCCGGGTGCTCGAGCTGCGGTCCGACGGCACCACCCGTCAGGTCGGCACGGTCGACGGTGTCAGCCACGGCGGCGAGGGCGGACTGCTCGGGCTCGCGCTGCACGACGACGACCTGTTCGTCTACTCCACGGCCGACGACGGCAACCGGATCCAGCGGTACGAGCTGACGGGGAGCACCGGGTCGTGGGGGCTCGGCGAGGCGACGACGATCATCGACGGGCTGCCGAAGAACACGTTCCACGACGGCGGCCGGATCGCGTTCGGGCCCGACGACATGCTCTACGCGAGCGTCGGGGACGCCGGCGCGAGCACGGACGCGCAGGACGAGGAGTCACTCGCGGGCAAGATCCTGCGGCTCACCCCGGACGGCGACGTCCCCGCCGACAACCCGATCGACGGCTCGCCGGTGTGGAGCCTCGGGCACCGCAACGTGCAGGGCATGGGGTGGTCGTCGGACGGCACGATGTTCGCGTCGGAGTTCGGCGAGAACACGAACGACGAGCTCAACGTGATCGAGCCCGGGTCGAACTACGGCTGGCCCGAGGTCGAGGGCACCGGCGGCGAGGACCAGGGGTTCGTCGACCCCGTGCAGCAGTGGTCCACCGACGAGGCGTCCCCGAGCGGCCTCGCCGTCGTCAACGACACGGTGTTCGTCGCGAACCTGCGGGGCGAGGTGCTCCGGGCGGTCCCCGCCGACGACCCCGGCACCGCGACCGAGTACTTCGCGGGTGACTTCGGCCGCATCCGGACGGTGCTCGAGGGCCCGTCGGACACGCTCTGGTTCGTCACGAACAACACCGACGGCCGTGGGACGCCGTCGAGCGGGGACGACCGGATCGTCTCCGTCCCGTTCACGCGCACGTGAAAGGGGTTCCCGCAGCCCCTCGCTCGCCCCGGATGGGGCCAAGTACCGTGACGGCATGAACCACCGCGACGAAGCGCGCGACTTCCTCTCCAGCCGTCGCGCCCGCATCACCCCCGAGCAGGCCGGCGTCGAGACCTTCGGCACACGGCGCCGCGTCACCGGGCTGCGTCGCGAAGAGGTCGCACGACTGGCCGGCGTCAGCATCGACTACTACACGCGACTCGAGCGCGGGAACCTGCAGGGGGTCTCGGACAGCGTGCTCGACGCCATCGGCCGGGCCCTGCAGCTCGACCCCGCCGAGCAGGAACACCTGCGCGACCTGTCGCAGCACCAGAACGAGACCCCGCGTCGCGCCGGTCGTGTCGTGCCCGTCGCTGCCGTCCGGCCCGAGCTGCAGTACCTGCTCGACGTCGTCACGGACGCCCCGGCGATGATCATCAACAACCGGCAGGACATCGTCGCCGCGAACGCGCTCGGCTTCGCGATGCACTCGGACCTGGTCGCGGCACCAGCACGGCCGATGAACTTCTCGCGCTTCATCTTCCTCGACCCGCAGGCGCGGAACTTCTACCAGGACTGGCAGCGGGCCGCGCACACGAACGTCGCGATCCTGCGCCGCGAAGCGGGCCGGACGCCGAACGACAAGGACCTCGCCGCGCTGATCGGCGAGCTGTCGATGCGGAGCGACGACTTCCGCGGCCTCTGGGCAGCGCACGACGTCCGACGCCACTACGCCGGCGTGAAGTCGTTCCGGCACAGCGTCGTGGGGCCGCTCGAACTGCACTTCCAGACGCTCGAACTCGCCGAGGACCCGGGGCTCTCGCTCACGATCTACCCGGCGACCCCGGGCAGCCCGACGGCCGACGCCCTGCGGGTGCTGGCCTCGTGGGCGGCGACCGAGGGCATCGCGGAGCGGGCGCGCCAGCTCGCCTGACGCGGTGGTCGCGACCACCCAGGGTCTGGCGCGGCCCGCTCAGCGGTGACGCGCCAGCGTCACGCGGGCCGCGCCGACCGAGCCTGCGAGGGAGGACGGCGCCAGCCCGCACCGCGCCTCCCGGCCGCTGGTGGTCGCGTCAGACCTCCGGGATCACCCGGTCGAACCGGCTCGTGTCCGTCCCGTCCGGGTCCGGGCCGTTGCGACGGCCGGTGTCCAGGGCGTCGAGCCGCGCGAGCTCGTCGTCCGTCAGCGCGAAGTCGAAGACGGCGAAGTTCTCGGCGATGCGACCGGGGTTCGTCGACTTCGGGATCGCGTTCCGCCCCTGCTGCACGTGCCAGCGGAGCATCACCTGCGCCGGCGTCCTGCCGTGCGCCTCGGCGATCGACCGGATCGTCTGGTCGTCCATCACGCTGACCCGCTCGTCGCCCCAGCCCGGGTAGAACGTGATGCCGCCGATGGGAGACCACGCCTGGTCGAGGATGCCGTGCTCGGCGTCGGCACGCTGGACGTCCGGCTGGGTGAAGTACGGGTGCAGTTCGACCTGGTTGAGCGCCGGGATGACGTCGGACTGCTCGAGCAGGGAGCGCAGGTGGTGGGGCATGAAGTTGCTCACACCGATCGCGCGGACCCGGCCGTCGGCGTACAGGCGCTCGAGTGCCCGGTACGCCTGCACGGTCTGCTCGAAGCGGTCCGGTGCGGGCTGGTGCAGGATCAGCACGTCGATCGTGTCGAAGCCGAGCTTGCCGGTGGCCTTGTCGAAGGCGTGCAGGGTCTCGTCGAAGCCGTAGTCCGAGACCCAGATCTTGGTCTCGACCACGATGTCGTCGCGGTCGACGCCCGAGGCGCGGATGCCCTCGCCGACCTCGCGCTCGTTGCCGTACGCGGCGGCGGTGTCGATGTGGCGGTACCCGGTCTCCAGCGCCGTGCGGACGGCGTCCACGGTCTCCTCCGGGGCGCTCTGGAACACGCCGAAACCGATGGCGGGGATCTCGAGTCCGTTGTTCAGGGTGACTGTCTCCATGCCGACGACGCTACGCCGCCGACCCCCTGCTGACGGGTACCAGCAACCCCTGCTTCCGGCACCCGGCCGGCCGTACCGTGGACGCATGGACACCAGAAGCGAAGTGCGCGACTTCCTCCGCACACGCCGCGAGCGCGTCACGCCGCAGCAGGTCGGTCTGCCCGACTTCGGTGGGGTCCGCCGCGTCAAGGGACTGCGGCGCGAAGAGCTCGCACTCGTCGCGGGGATGAGCGTCGACTACTACGTCCGCCTCGAGCGCGGAAACCTGACCGGGGTCTCCGAGAGCGTCCTCGAGTCGTTGTCCCGCGCGCTCCTTCTCGACGATGCCGAGCACGCGCACCTGTTCGACCTGGCCCGTCTGCAGAACGCTTCGGGTGCCTCACGCCGGACGATCCCGACGTCGAAGGTCCGGCCGAACGTGCAGCGGGTGCTCGACTCGATCAGCGCCCCGGCCTGGGTCCGCAACGGCCGGTTCGACTTCCTCGCCGGCAACGCGCTCGCCCGAGCGGTGTACTCGCCGCTGTTCCTGTCGCCCTCCGGCACCCCGAACACCGCGCGTTTCGCGTTCCTCGACCCGCGCGGTCAGCAGTTCTGGCGAGACTGGGACTCGGTCGCCGGCGACGTGGTCGCCGCCCTGCGCGCCGAGGCGGCCCGCTCGCCGTACGACAAGGGACTGACCGACCTGATCGGGGAGCTCTCCACCCGCAGTGATAAGTTCCGGCGGCGCTGGGCCGCACACGACGTGATGCGGCACCGGAGCGGTGTGAAGCGCGTGCACCACCCGGACGTGGGCGACATCGACATGAGCTACGAGACGATGGAGCTCGTCACGGACTCGGGGCTGACCATGGTCGTGTACGGCACCGAGCCCGGGTCGGCGTCCGAGGAACGGCTGCAACTGCTGGCGAACCTCGCGGCGACGAGCGCGACCGGTGCGACGAGTGCGGCGGCTGCGTCGACCGCTTCCGTCGCCGGTGCTGCTTCCGTCGCTGGTGCTGCTGCTGCCGGGGAGGACGCGTGAACGAGACCGAGTCCGTCGAGACCGTCGTCCCGGCTCCGCCGACCGGGTTCCTCGGCCGACTGCGGTTCCGGTGGCGTGCCGAGCAGGAGATCCACGAGCTCACCCGCGACCGTGAACTCGAGGAGCGGGTCCGAGCCGAGGCAGCGGTGCGGCTCGCGCCCGGCCCGTGGCACCTGGGGGAGCTGTTCCGGCGACGGTGACGGCTGAGGGGGGAGGACAGCACCTGTCACGGCTCCGCGGTCGGCCCTAGCGTCGAGGACATGACCTTCGCCGACACCGACCCCGAGTTCGCCCGGTACCACGCCGACTTCGTGGACGAGACCCTGCGGAACGCAGCACTCAGCGAGCACGACCGCGTGGTCGTCCAGCTCGGTGCGACGATCGCGGCCGGGGCGCCGGCGGCGTTCCGCGACCTGCTGGACGAGGCCCTCGACGGCCCGCTCTCGCCCACCGAGGCGAAGGAGATCGTCTACCAGGCCGTGGCGTACGTCGGTTCCGCACGCGTCGGCGACTTCCTGACGATCACCAACACCGTGCTGGTCGCCCGCGGGGTCACCCTGCCGTTGGCCGGACAGTCGACGACGACCCCGGCGGACCGACTCGAGCGCGGCCGAGCGGTGCAGGGCTCCGTCGTCGGTGCGGACCGCGTCGACGCGATGTACGAGACCGCCCCCGCGGACGCCGTGCACTTCCAGCGGTTCCTGTCCGGCAACTGCTTCGGGGACACCGTCGGCCGGGACGGCCTGTCGCTGCCCACCCGTGAACTCCTGACCTTCGCGCTGCTCGCGGCACTCGGCGGGGCCGACGCCCAGGTGCAGGGGCACGTGGCCGGCAACCTGAACGTCGGGAACACCCGCCGGCAGATGCTGGACGTCCTGACCGTGCTCGTCCCGCTCATCGGCTACCCGCGCACGTTGAACGCCCTGGCCGCCGTGAACGAGGGAGCACCCGCAGCATGACCACCGACCACTCGATGTCGACGGGCCGGACCCTGCTGTTCGCCGTCGCCGGGGGAGCAGCGGTCGGCAACCTGTACTGGTCGCAGCCACTGCTCGACGACATCGCATCGTCGCTCGGCACCTCGGCGTCCCTCGCCGGGCTGCTCGTCACGCTGACCCAGGTCGGCTACGCCCTCGGCATCCTGCTCGTCGTGCCGCTCGGGGACGTCCTCGACCGCCGGCGCCTGATCCCCTGGGTGCTCGTCGCCTCCGCCGTCGCGCTGCTGCTCGCCGCGATCGCTCCGACCTTCGCGACGCTCCTGGTCGCCCTGGCACTGGTCGGGCTGACCACGGTCGCCGGGCAGCTCCTCATCCCGCTGGCCGGGGACCTCGCCGACCCCGCGCAGCGCGGACGCGTCGTCGGCACGATCGCGTCCGGGGTGCTCACCGGCATCCTGGTGTCGCGGACGATCAGCGGCCTGGTCGCGGACGCGTTCGGGTGGCGTGCGATCTACGTGCTCGCCGCCGTCGTCGCGGTGGTCCTGGCCCTGCTGCTGCGGCGCGCCATCCCCGAACTTGAGGCCCGCGGCGGGGTGCAGTACCCGCAGCTCATCCTGTCGGTGTTCCGTGCCGTCCGGACCCACCGGACCGTCCAGGTCACGCTGGTGATCAGCTCGTCGGTGTTCGCCGTGTTCACGATGTTCTGGACCGCCCTGACGTTCCTGCTGAGCAGCGACCCCTACGACTTCTCCACCAGCAGCATCGGGCTGGTCGGCCTGGTGGGGCTCGCGGGTGCCGTTGCGGCGCAGCGGGTCGGGCGACTGCACGACCGCGGGCTGTCGGTACCCGTCACCGGGGGAGCGATCGTGCTCCTGCTCGTCTCCCTGGTCGTCGCCGGGATCGGTGCGCACTCGATCGTCGTGGTGCTGCTCGCCGTGCTGCTGCTCGACGTCGCCGTGCAGGCCGCGAACGTGCTCAACCAGACCCGGCTCTTCTCGGTGGACCCGGCCGCGCGGAGCCGGCTCAACACGGCGTTCGTCACCTCGAACTTCATCGGCGGTGCGATCGGCTCCGCGCTGGCGTCGGTGCTGTGGAACGCCGGGGGCTGGACGGCGGTCACGATCGGCGCCGCGGTGCTTACCGGGTTCGCCGCGACGGTCTGGGTCGTGCACCGGAACCATGGGCTCGTGGTCGAGCCGGAGCGGGCCTGATCACGGGGCTCAGCGGACCAGGGGGTTCGCGACCTCGAGCTCACGGTGGTCGACGAGCCAGCGCACGGCGTCCAGCACGGTCTCCTCGGCGGTGAACGCCGGCGCGTAGCCGAGCAGGCGACGCGCCTTCTCGGTGCTGAAGACCTGGCTGCGGGACAGGTGCTCCCAGCTGGCGTCAGCGTGCTCTGGAGCCGTGGTCTCGCGGAACCGGTCCCACGTGACGGGGTCGAGCCGGGCCTCCTGGCCGAACCACGACGCTGCCAGGTGGGCGTACCCGCGCGCGGTGAGCGCCGTCGGAGCCGTGACGAAGAAGTCCTCGCCCGCCGCCGCATCGCGGTGCTCGACCGCGAGCTGGAACGCCTGCGCGACGTCGTCGGCGTGCACGGGTGCCATCGTCTCGGCGCCGAGACCGGGGACCTCGAGCGGTTCGCCGGCGGACAGCTTCGTCAGCACCGACGTGTCGAGGTTGCCGAGCGGACCGATCGGCGTCCAGCCCGGACCGCTGATGTGCCCGGGGTGCAGCGACGTCGTGACCAAACCGCCTGATGCGGTTTCTTCCTTGAGCATCCGGGCGATTGCGTCCTTCTTGACGCCGTAGTCACCGAACGGCGGAGTCGCGTTCTGCTCGGTGATCGGCAGCACGTGCGAGACGCCGGCGCGCCAGATCGAGCCGCAGTGCACCAGGTGCGTGCCGGTGCCGCGGAGCGCGTCGACCAGCGCTGCGGCCGAGGACTCGGTGAAGCAGACGAGGTCGACGACGGCGTCGGCACCGAGCGCGGCGATGCGGCTGCCGAAGGTGCCGTCGCGGTCCTCCTGCTCGCGGTCGGCGGTGATCCGCTCGACCTGCTGCCACTCCGGGGCGTCGGCGTACGGGGTGCTCGTGCCGCGGGCGACGGCGACGACCCGGTGACCCGAGCGGACGAGACGGGGGACGAGGAACGAGCCGATGTGGCCGGTGGCTCCGATGACGACGATGTGCATGGGGGCCACCGTAGGCCGAGGCGTGCGGATCGTGAGCAGGAATGGTCGGGTGCGGCGGTGCGACCCGACCGTTCCTGCTCACGAAACGCGCCCGCGGCGTGCGCGGCGCCCACGAGCGCCGCGCACGAGCGCCGCGCCCGCCGCGCTCAGTCGGCGGTGATGACCTTCACGGAACCGGCGATGGTCGCGGCGTCCTCGGCGAGCGCGACGACGGGGTCGGGCAGGCCCGCACCCCCGAGGGCCTTCCGCGCACCCCAGCCGACGAAGCTGCCGACGAGGGCACCGACGCCACCGAGGATCGCGCCCTCGATGCGCAGGTCGCGCTTGCCGGTGGTGCCGAGGGCGGCACCGGCGAGGGCACCGGACGCGATCCGTCCGAGCAGTGCGGACGGGGCGATGCGGTTCGGGGTCTTCGGCAGCTTGTCGCCGATGAGCTCACCGATGGCGGAGGCCACGAGCAGCCCGCGGCCGACCGGGGTGCTGAAGACCTTCCACTGCTGCCACGAACCCTTCAGCGAGGACCGGTCGTGGTTCAGTGCGAGGACGGCGAGCGGGGTGGCGCTCCGGCCGCCGCTCATGATGCCGAGGACCAGGGTGCGGACCAGGGTGTGCTGCTCGTGCTGCTTGCTCATCGTGACTCCTGTCGTGTTGCCCCCGACGGTACGCAGGGTGACCTCGGGTGTTCCGAGCATCGCGGGCGACGGGCGGACGTCCGGCGTTCCCCGGGCGTTCCCCGGGCACGGAGCCGCGCCGAGTAGCGTCCGGCCCATGAGCAACGTCATCGTCTTCGGCGGCCACGGCAAGGTCGCACTCCTCGCCACCCGCATCCTGTCCGAGCGCGGACACACGGTCACCTCCGTCATCCGGAACGCCGACCAGTCCGACGAGATCCGAGCCCACGGCGGCGAACCGCTCGTCGCGGACATCCAGCAGCAGTCCCTGAACGACTTCGCCGAACTCGTCCGCGGGCACGACGCCGTGGTGTGGTCGGCCGGTGCCGGTGGCGGGTCCGTCGACCGGACCTGGGCGATCGACCGCGACGCTGCGGTGCTGTCGATCCAGGGGGCGAAGCAGGCCGGCGTCGACCGGTACGTGATGGTGTCGTTCTCGGGCTCGCAGCTCGACCACGGCGTCCCGCAGGACCAGGACTTCTTCGCGTACGCGCAGTCGAAGATGATCGCCGACGCCGTGCTCCGCGACTCGGGGCTGCAGTGGACGATCGTCGCCCCGAGCACCCTGACCGACGACGAGCCGACCGGCTCCGTCGACTGGGACGGCTCGTCGACGCAGGTGCCGCGCGGTGACGTGGCGCACGTGGTCGCCGACGTGGTCGAGAACCCCGGCACGGCCGGCAACACGTTCCGCTTCAACACCGGGTCGACGCCGGTGGCGGAGTTCCTGCGCGCCGACGCGGTCTGACCGAGACCGACTGCGCCGACGCGGTCTGACCGAGACCCGCAAACGGACGGGGTCGCGGCGGTTCTCCGCCACGACCCCGTCCGTGTCCCTGCAGAGCGTCGAGCTCAGTAGAGCGTCGAGATGCCCGTCATGTCGCCACGGCCGAGCGTGCGGCCGTCGAGCTCGCAGTAGCCGCCGGACGGCTCCATGACCTGGCCGGTGCCGGTCTTCACGTGGTCGAGGCCGTACAGGTGGCCCCACTCGTGCGTCGCGACGACCTGGGTGTCGAAGCGCGCACCCGAGCAGGTGGCCGTCGAGCTCCACTTGAAGCCGGTGGCGTAGCGCTGGTCGGCCTCGCGGGCGTTGCCGTTGCCGTCGAACCAGACGCAGGTGACACCGAGGGTGCCGGTCGGGAGCTTGCCCCAGCCCATCACGTTGTAGCCGTTGTTCCGCGAGCAGCCGCCCTGGTCGGTGAGGTTGGGCTTCTGGGTCGCGAGACGCAGGTAGTCGTTCTTCGCCGTCGACGTGACGGTCCGGTCACACGCCGAGATCGTGCCGTTCCAGGCGTTCGCCCCCTTGCGCAGGGCGTCCTTGGCGTACGTCGACTTCTGCCCGGTCTGGTTGTAGTACCACTTGACCGTGCTCGGCCAGGTGTAGCCGGACGCCTTGTACGCCGTGCTCGTGCACTTCGTGGTCGCAGCGGTCGTCGCGGCGGGAGCGGCCTGTGCCGTCGCGGCCTGGCTCTGCGCACGCTCCTGCTGGACGGCGGGGGCCGAACCGGTCCAGGCCTCGTCCACTCGGACGGCGACACCGGCGGAGCCGTTGTTCGCGATGAGGACGTCGGCGAGCTCGGGCGCCCCGGGGGCGGCCGAGCTGCTCGCCATGACGCTCTCACCCGGCGCGGGGAGCGCGAAGGTGCGTCCGTCCGGCGTCACGACCGTGCCGGAGGTCGCCGTGCAGCCGCTCTCGAGCGTCTGCACGGACAGGGTCCCGGGGGCGCAGCTCGCGCCGGCCCCCGGGGTCGCCGCCTGGGCGGGTGCTGCGGTGATGGTGAGGCCGGCGAGGATCGCGACGATCGCCCCGGTGCTCAGCGCGTTCCTGACAGGACGCATGGTTCCCTTCCAGCGGCAGGCGACGTGCCCCCCGCTCCTGATCGGGGTCCATGCTCGCCGATGACCACGCAGCGGGTCCAGGACTGCGCTGCGGGGACACGCCCCCAGTCAGGGGCGGCGCTCAGGCCATCTGCGCGTAGAAGGGCTCCGGTGCATCGGCGAGCGACGCCTTCACCATCCGGCTCCAGTCGTCGACGAGCACCTCGGCCACGCCACGCTCCACACCGTCGAGTGCCGCTCGGGCCACGTCCGTCGGGTCGGTCTTCGGACCGTCGTAGTCGCCCATCATGTCGGTGTCGGCCGCACCGAGGTGGAGTCCCTGCACGCTGATGCCCCGGTCGGCGAGCTCGAGGCGGACGGCGTTCGTCATGTTCCACTCGGCCGCCTTCGCCGCGGCGTAGCCACCCGCGCCGGGCGCCGCGAACCACGACAGGGCCGACAGCACGTTGACGATCGCGCCGCCGCCGTTCCGCTCGATCACCGGTGCGAAGGCGCGGATCATCGACAGGCTGCCCCAGAAGTGCGTGTCCATGGCCTTCCGGACGATGGTCAGGTCGTCGGTCACCAGGGAGCCCTGCGTCGAGATGCCGGCGTTGTTCACGAGCAGCGTCACGTCGCCCGCGGCTGCGGCCACCGCGTCGACCGAGGCCTGGTCGGTGATGTCGAGGGGCAGCGCGACGACGCCCTCGACGTCGACGAGTTCGGGGCGGCGTGCGGTCGCGTAGACCTTCGACGCCCCGCGCTCCAGCAGCTCCAGGGCGAAGCGGCGTCCGATGCCCCGGTTCGAGCCGGTGACGAGTGCGACCGATCCAGCGATGTCCATGGTGTCTCCTCCTGCCGCTCGGGTGTCTCCCGCAGCGGCTCGGCTACGCTAAGACCTCACATCCATGTCAGGGGCAAGCCCCGGATCGGAGCACCATGCGCATCGGTGACCTCGCAGCAGAGACCGGCGTCAGCGTCCGCTCGCTGCGGTACTACGAGGAGCAGGGGCTGCTCACCGCGTCGCGCACCGCGAGCGGGCAGCGGGTCTACACGGACGCCGCCGTCGAGCGGGTCCAGCTCGTGCAGCAGCTGTTCGCCGCCGGGCTCGCGAGCCGCACGATCGTGCAGCTGCTGCCATGCGTCGACCGCGGGGAGTCGACGCCGGAGTCGTTCGCGCTGCTCATCGCGGAGCGGGACCGGATCACCGCGCAGCTGGCCGAGCTCGAGGCGGTCCGGGGCCGGCTCGACCAGGTCATCGAGATCACCGAGCACCCCACCGCCGAGCACTGCCCGGCACTGCGTGACCGACCTGCGGAGGCGGTCGCGGCCTGAGACCCGGCACCTGACGGACTGGAGGCCCGTGGCGGGTCCGCCACGGGCCTCCCGTCCCTAGCGGGTCGCTGACGACGCCCGCACCACCAGCGCGTGGCGCGAGCGCAGCACCCCGGGTGCCGCCGGGGCGCCTTCCTCGAGCTGGGCGACGAGCACCCCGACCGCCGTCGCCGCCGTGCGGTCGAAGTCGGCCGACACCGTGGTCAGCGCCGGGGTCGAGTACGCCGACTCCTCGATGTCGTCGAACCCGACGACCGCGACGTCGTCCGGCACGGTCCGGCCCGCGAGTTGCAGGGCACTCATCGCCCCGAGCGCCAGCGCGTCGTTGCAGCAGACGATCCCGTCGACCGGCACGCCGGCGTCGAGGAGCTGCCGTGCGGCCGCCGCACCCTCGGCCCGGTGCCACAGCGCGGTCGGCACGACCCGCTCGGGAGCGAACGGCACACCGTGGTCGTCGAGCGCCTCGCGGTAGCCCCGCAGTCGCTCCTGCGCCGTGCGCACGGGGCCCGACGGGTCGGAGCCGATGAACGCGATCGACCGGCGACCGGCGTCGAGCAGGTGGGCGGTCGCGTCCCGCAGCGCGTCGGCGTTCGACATGGCGATGAACGGCACGGGGGCGTCCGGGATCGGCTCACCGAGCACGACCAGGGGGAACTTCACCTCGAGCGCGGCGGCGTCGCTCGGCCGGACGGTCAGCGGGCTGTAGATGATGCCGTCGATGGAGTGCTCGCGCATCCGGGTGATCGCGTCCGCCTCGCGCACGCCGCTCGCGGTCTGCTCGATGAGCACCGTGTAGCCCACGGCTCCGGCAGCGCGGATGACGGCGTCGGCGAGTTCGGCGAAGTACGCCTGCCGCAGTTCCGGCACCGCGAGCCCGAGCACCTTGGAGCGTCCGGCGCGGAAGTTCCGGGCCGAGACGTTGAGTTCGTAGCCGAGCTCGTCGACGGCGGCCATCACGCGGTCACGGGTGCGGACGGAGACGTGTTCGTAGCCGGACAGCACGTTCGAGACGGTCTTCTTCGAGACACCCGCCACGGCGGCGACGTCGCTCATCGTGGGCGGAGAGCGGTGCCCCTGCGCCATCGGGCGCCCCCTCTCACGTGCGGACTGCGTTCGGCAGGAACCTACCGCACCAGCGTGGTGCGGACCGGACGGGAGGCCCATGGCGGGTCCGCCACGGGCCTCCCGTTCAGGCTCGGCCCGTCCAGGGCCCCGCTCAGTCCGCCAGGAACCGCAGGACCGCGAGCACCCGCCGGTTCTCGTTCGGCGTCGCCTCGAGCCCGAGCTTGGTGAAGACGGCGGTGACGTGCTTCTCGACGGTCCCGCCGGACAGGAACAGCGTGTCCGCGATCGCGGCGTTCGACCGCCCCTCGGCCATCAGGCGCAGCACGTCGGTCTCGCGGGCGGTGAGCGAGTCGAGCGGACCGCTCGTGGCACGCGGCGCCTGGACCAGTGCGGCCGCCACCTCGGGGTCGAGCACGACGTTGCCCGCTGCGACCTGGTGCAGTGAGTCGATGAAGGTGCCGACCTCGGCGACCTGGTCCTTGAGCAGGTACCCGACGCCGACGGTGGCGACGTCGAGCAGCGCCCGCGCCCACTGCGCCTCGGCGTACTGCGAGAACAGGAGCACCCCGACGTCGGGCCGGACGTCCTTCACCCGCATGGCCGCGCGGACGCCCTCGTCGGTGTGGGTCGGCGGCATCCGGATGTCCATCACCACGACGTCGACCGCGCCGTGCGCGACGGCGGCCACCGCGGCGTCGCCGTCCGACACCGGCACGACCTCGTGCCCGCGACCGCGCAGCAGGGACGTCAGCCCCTCGCGCACGATCGTGTTGTCGTCGGCGACGACGATCCTCACCGTTCGGCTCCGCTCGGCATGCGCATCCGGATGCGGGTCGGGCCGCCGGCGGGGCTGTCAACCTGCAGGTCACCGTCGACGGCGCGCAGCCGTTCGAGCACCCCAGCCAGGCCGGTGCCGTGACCGTCGGGGGTGCCGAGCGCGACGTGGGCCCCGCCGTGGCCGTCGTCCTCGACCTCGACGAGCAGGTCGGTGCCGAGCATGCCGACCCGGACGGCGGTGGCCGAGGCTCCGGCGTGCTTCGACACGTTCGTCAGCAGCTCGAGCACCCCGAAGTACGCGATGCCCTCGACGACGCGGGACGGCCGGACGGGCAGGTCCACCGACAGCGCGACGGGGAACGGGGTCCGGGAGCACGCCGAGGTCAGCGCGGCCTCGAGCCCCTCGTCGAGGACGGGCGGGTGGATGCCGCGGGCCAGGGCGCGGAGCTCGACCAGGGCCTCCTTGGTCGACGCGTGCGCCCGGTCGACCAGCGCGGTGACCGCGTCCGGGTCAGCGCCGGTCTGCAGGCGGTCGCGGGCGTCGCCGAGGGTCATCGCCAGGCCGACGAGCCGGGCCTGGGTGCCGTCGTGCAGCTCCCGCTCGATGCGGCGCAGGGTGGTGTCGGCGTCGAGCACGGCGGCGTCGCGCGAGGCCGTGACCTGGCGGAGCCGCAGGTCGCGGGCGGTGGCACCGAGCAGAGCGCGGATGACCACGCGCTGCAGTGCCGCGAGCCCGTGGTTCACCGCGGGCCAGAGGAACAGCACGATGAGCAGGCCCAGCACCGCGAACGCGACCTGCAGCGGCGGGGTGTCGACGTACACGCCGAGGAACTGCGCACCGCTGTGGAGCTCGCCGTCCGTGCTCCGCTGCGCCGGCAGGAAGTGCCCCCACGCCGCGTGGGTCATCGCGCCCAGACCACTGACGAGCACAGCGGTCGAGACGGCGAACGTGGTGGTGGTCAGCACGAACCCCGCGAGCAGGTACGCGAACGCCCGCCAGGTGGGGCCGTCCGACAGCCGGGCGAACGCGGTGCCGAGCGGCGTCGAACCTGCACGGGGCGGTGCCGGGGCGACGACGACCTGCCCGAGCAGCGCGGCGGACATCCGGCGGGTGACCGCGGCGAACCAGTGCGACCCACCGAGCAGGAACGCGGCGACGACCAGGCCGACCCAGGTCAACGACACCGGGATGCCGACGGCCAGCACCACGACGAACCACGCCAGCGCGGCGATCGCGATCGGCAGGTGCGCGGCGTGGAACGCGAAGGCCCGCCAGGTGCTGCCGTCGGCGACGGCTCGGAACGGTCGGAACCGGGGGGCGGTGGTGGGGGCGCCCGGGGTGGCGACGGCGGTGTACATGCGGACCTCTTCGTGTCGGTGACGAGCTTATTGCCCGACACCAGCCTCGCCGCGGGGGTCCGCCCGCACACCGGTGCTGCCCCCCGTGGTCGGTGGGGAAACCCCGCGATCATCGTCAGCCGGGTCGGCTCAGGCCCCGGTCTGCTCCGTCGGCGCGGCCACGGGCTTCGACTGGCTCGACCCTCGTTGCCGTAGTGACACGGTGGCGATCACCATCACCGAGATGACCAGGAACTCCGACTGCCAGTTCTGCATCGACTCGAACCAGAACTGGCTCGTGCCCAGGTAGCCCCACGCCGAGACCACGCTGTCGCCGTGCTCGAGCTGCTCCTCGTTGTAGGCCGCAGCGCCACCGATCACGTGCCCGACGACACTGCCGAGGAACAGCACCGCGAACAGGATCAGCAGCGAGTTCTCGTACAGCACGAGCACGATCCCGCCCCGGCGCACCGGCCACGGAGCCTTCGGGTCGTCGGCGTGCTCCCGGGGGTCCTCGTCCTGCGGGCTCTGTTCGTCCAGGGGCTCGGACTCGCTCGACCCCTTCTGGAACAGGAACACCGTGAACACGATGTACGCGCCCATCTGCAGGAACTCGCTCTCCCAGTTCTCGAAGGTCGCCTCGGCGAAGTCACCGCTCGTCAGGAAGCCCCAGAGCGACACGGCCGCCTCGCCGTGCTGCAGCGCGTCCGCCGCGGACACCCGCCACCCGGCGAACACCATGCCGACGAAGCACACGACGAAGACGGCGACGTTCGCGAGGAGCAGGCCGTGCCGTCGCACGCGCTGCCACCCGCTCGATCCGTTGTGCAGGCCGAGGGTCACCGGGTCCTCCGTTCGTCGTGTCGACGCCATCCTCGTCCGGACGCCACGAACGCCTTCGCAGGACCGTCCTGGCCGGATCGCGCTGGTGGGCGGGCCGGTTCCGGACACCTTCCGCACATCGGCTGTCCGACTTTCGCCGTCCGACCCCGGTTCGTCCACGACCGCCGGGGAGCCCGACCTACCGTCGATGCCAGCCCGATCGCCAGGACCGCCGACGCCGGCGAGGACGCAGAGAGGAATGGGCCCGAGCCATGACCACCACGACCACCTTCACCACCGACACCGCACTCGCCCCGAAGCACGCCCACACTGCAGTGGCCCGCCGTGCACGCTGCGTCTCCGAGCGCAGCCCCTTCACCGAGATCCGCGAACAGGCTCGGCTCCGGACGCTCATGGTCGCCGCGACCGCGACCGGGATCGTCTCGGTCACCGCCACGGCATCCGCGGCCGTCGTCGTGATCGGTCTCGGCGCATGAGCCCCGTGGCCCAGCCGTTCGACGACGACGCGATGGACGAACTCCGTGCCCAGCCCCTCGAGTGGCGCCGCCGCGGCCTGACACCCCCCACCGAACTCGAGGCGCTCATCACCCGACGGCTGTCCGGCGTGGTGCGGGGCGTCCCGGCTGACCCGACGTACGCGGACTTCTTCGTCGCAGCGTGAGCAGCACCACCCTCGTGGCCGAACCGACCGCCTCGTCCGGAGCGCCGGTCGGGCTCGGAGCGCTCGATGCGCTCGACACCGTCCGCCACCGGCACGACGAGTGGATGCGCGGGCTGCTGGAGCATGAGGCCGCCTTCGACGACCCCCGGGACCGGCTGCTCGCCGTGTTCACCCACCTGGAGCACCGACTCGTGGCCGACGGGCACCGGGCGTGGTCCGACACGGCCCACGCCGGAGCAGGAGCAGCCGCTGACGGGACCGATCTCGTCGACCTGCTGCACGACCAGCTGCGGCAGGTCGAGGCGCACGTCGCCGAACGCTGCGCGGCCGCCGCGTTGCCGGCGCACCTCGGCCAGGCGCTCACCCTGCTGCTCCACGGAGCCCACGTCGAGGCGACGGTCCACCGCTCGGTGCAACCGGTCCGCACGGCCCGGACCGCCGCGGCGATGTTGCTCGCGGTGCACGAGGGGGACGCCCTGTTCTGACCGCATCCGGACAATCGCACGATGGCCCCGAACCGGGGTGTGAAACTACTGCTCGAGCGACATGAACGACGACACCGAGCAGCCCGCGCGTATCCGGGTCGACGAGCAGGGCACGGACCTCGCAGCCGCGAAGCAGACCCTCGCGACCGCGTACGACGGCATCGAGTGGCACGCCGACACCACGGGTGACGGGTTCGACTACCGGTACACGGCAGCCGGCGACGGCACGATGACACTCCGCGCCGTGCACTTCGGTGGACGCCTGACGGGCGAGATGCCCGCCGGTGACGACTTCGTCGTGCAGTGGATCACCCGCGGGCTCGGCGTCCTGGGTGACGGCGGCACCGCCATCCACCTGGTGCCGGGACGCCCGCAGATGTGGCCGAACGAGGCGTTCCCGTTCCGCTTCGAGGACTACGACCAGCGGCTCGTCCAGGTGAACCGCGCCGCCGTCGAGGGGGTCGCCGCCGAGCGTGGCCTGTCGCTCCGCCGCTTCGACCACACCGCCCGGATCGACGACGCGGCGATCCGGCAGTGGCGACAGACGGTCCAGCTCATCTCCGCGACGACCCTGGACCGACAGGCGTCCCCGCTGCTGCAGGCCGAGATGGGCCGGCTGGCCGCGGTGTCCCTGCTCGAGCTCTACCCCCGCGCCACCGCCGACCTGCCGCCCGAACTCCTGCTGCCGCAGCACCGTCGGATCCGGCAGGTCGTCGAGTACGTCCACGAGCACGCGCACCTGCCGATCACCAGCACCGACCTGGCCCGGATGGCGCACCTCAGCCTCCGCGCCCTGCAGGCCGCCTTCCAGCGGCTGCTCGGCATGTCGCCGAACGCCTACATCCGCTCGGTGCGGCTCGACCGCATCCGGACCGAACTGCTGGCGTCCGACGCGGCCACCACGAATGTCGCCGACGTCGCCCGCTACTGGGGCTTCGCCCACGCGGGCCGGTTCTCCGCCGCGTACGCCGACCGGCACGGCGAGTACCCGAGCGAGACGCTCCGCCGCTCCTGACGGCGGTGCGCGCGACTCAGAGCGTGACGCCGGTGGCCGTCGCGAGCGCGTCGAGCAGTTCGGTGCGGAACCGCTGGTCGGCGACCGCCGGGTGCGGTTCCTGCCGATCCCCGTGGAACCAGTAACCACCTGTCACGGTTTGGTCCGGGTCGGTCGCGAGCGTCTCCTGCGTGCGGTGTCCCAGCTCGAAGTCGTCGGGAGCGCCGGCCCCGCCCATCTTGGTCGCCACCCAGCCCGGGTCGACGGCGTTGCTCAGCACGCCCGGGCGTCGGAGCGGCACCTCGGCGGCGAGCGCCGTGACGAACAGCTTCGTGTCGGAGTACGAGTTCGTCTCGGAAGCGCCGGTCCAGTCGACGGTGTCCAGGCGCGGGCGGCCGCCCCGGTGCATCCCGCTGCTCAGGTACACGTGCCGCCCCGGCGCGCGCAGCAACGCGGTGAACAGGTAGGGCGCCACGACGTTGACGGGCACCAGGGAACGGCCGGAGATCACCCCGGCGTTGTGCACGACGGCGTCGAGCGGGGTGCCGGCATCGAGTTCCCGGGCGGTGGCGATCACGGCGTCGCGGTCCGCCAGGTCGGCGACGACGAGTTCGGCGCCGCGCTCCACGAGGTCGGCGACCGCCTCGGCGCGGGCCCGGTTGCGCGCGTGGACGACGACGTCGTGTCCGCTGCGGAGCAGCGAGTCGGCGGTTCCCCGCCCGAGGCCGTCGGTGGATCCGGTGACGAGGATGCGTGCCATCCGCCCATCATGCGCCCGACCGCTGCGGCGGGTCCGGCAGGTGGACCGGGAACGGGCGGACGGGAGGCGCGGTGCGGGCCCGCCACGGGCCTCCCGGCTGTTCACGGGCCGGCCACAGGGCCGCGGTACGGTCGCTGCATGAGCAGCTTCCTCGAGCCCATCGACGCCGTCGGCGTCGGTGACGCGACGATCGTGCCGGACGCCACACGACCGGTCGCGGCGGTCGTCACGGGCGACGACGTGCGGTGGGTGACGTGGCCGGACGCCCCGTTGCCGGACGGTGCGGTCGACGAGGTCGGGGTCCTCGGGACCGCGACAGGTGCCTGGGTCGTCTACGGATCGCGCGAGGAGGTGGGCGACGACCTCGACGAGATGTCCCGGACCGCCGTGCACGTCACGCCGACCGGGGTGACGTGCACGGTCGACCTCGGTGATCGACGCGTGCTCGGGGCGGACGTCGAGGGGCTCTGGATCGGCGACCCGCGTGACGCGTCGATGTGGATGGGTGAGGACGAGGACGAGGGCCTCGAGGATCCGGAGGACGACGAGGCGGTCGAGAACGACGAGGACTCGGACGACCCGCTCGACGGCGTCGACCCGGAGACCCTGCCGTGGGCGCCGTCGGAGCCGTTCTGGCCGTCGCCGGAAGAGTGGGCGGCGACGCTGGCGGCCGGCGAGGAGCCGGAGGACGACGACCCCGAGCTGCTGGACGACGACGATGACGACGTCCGCCCCCGCTACTTCTGGAGTGCCGGATCCGACGCCGACGACGAGGACGACTTCCCTCGCCGGTCGGGACCACCGGCTGACCCCGCGCCGCCCCTGCCGACCCCGCCGACCGAACTCGTGCTCGTCCGGACCGACGGCAGCCGGACGACGATCGCCGTCGACCACCTGGTCGAGGACGTCCGCCGTACCCGCTCGGTCCTCACCATCCGGTACATGCCCACCGGACCCCGGCGCACGCCCGATCCGACGGGCGGGTTGACCTACCACTACGACGCTCGGGAGGTCGACCTCGACGTCGCTGCCGGCCTACCCAGCGCCGTCACCACCGATGACCTGCCGTCCCGCCCCGCGAGCGACGAGGACGAGACGTCGTGGGAGGACGAACAGGAACGTCTGGAAGCAGCCCTCGCACCGTGGACGGAGCGCTTCGACCTGACCGACGTCGAGGGCGCGCACTGGCCGTTGCACGACCTGGACGCTGCCGCACGGGAGCGCGCGGTCGCGGACCTCGTGGGCGTGTTCGAGGCGCTCGACCAGCCCGGCATCCTGTGGACCCGCGACCACCCCGAACCCCGGCGGTCGGCGAGCGACTACCGAGCCGTCGAGGTCACCGTCGAGGGCGAGTGGCCGGCGACCGAGGTCGTGGTGTCGTTCGAGCACCGCGCCGTGCCGTACCTGCGGCTCCGTCGGCGCTACCGGGTGTTCGACGATGCCGGGCACGTGGAGGACTGGACCTACGTCACGGTGCACCTGGAGGAGGAGATCGCCACCGGGCACATCGCTGACCGGTCGGACGCCGTGGACGGGGTGCTCGACATCTGACGGGCTCGCCCTGCCGGGCCGTCGGTCAGGGCGTCTCGTGGGCGAGCTCGGGGTAGAGCACCCCGATCGGTGCCCCCAGGTTCGCTTTCACGTGCGCGCTCAGGTCGTCTGCGATGACCTCGTACTCGTCCTGCTCGACGCCGTCCAGCACCATCTCCGCGACGGCTGCCGGGGACGTCTTCGCGGCGTCGGTGTGCGCAGCCATCCGCGTGTCCACGTACCCGACGTGCACGCCCGTCACGAGCACCCCAGCCGGCGCGAGTTCGAGTCGGAAGGCGTTGGTGGCAGCCCAGAGTGCCGCTTTCGACGCACTGTAGGAGCCGCCGTACGCCAGCCAGCTGGCGACGGAGTGGATGGTGACGAGTGCTGTGCCGCGGGCCGCGACCAGGAGCGGTGCGAACGCCTGTGCGACCTGGACCGGTGCGAAGAAGTTGCTCTCCATCACCTGCCGCAGGTCCCGCTCGTCCAGGTCGAGCATGCTCGCCGTCGGCGGGAGGACGCCCGCGTTGTTGATCACGACGGTGACGTCCTGGGCTGCGGCGACGGCGGCCGTGATCGAGGAACGATCCGTGACGTCGAGCCGCAGCGGCACGATGCGTGGGTCGTCCCAGTCTCGGGGTGTGCGTGCGGTCGCGTAGACCTTGGCGGCGCCGCGTTCGAGCGCGACACGGACGAGTTCGGTGCCGATCCCGCCGTTCGCTCCGGTGACCAGGACGACGGCGTCGTTGAGAGAGGGCATGGGGTCTGCTTCCTGTCGAGTGGGGAGGACGATGATCAGCGGGCGGACGGCAACAGCGGGCGGAGTGCGCGGGCGAGCACGCGGTCGAGGGCACGGTCCGGGAGGATCCGGGCCAGTCGGGTGAGGAGCGCCGCGTCACGCCCGATCGTGTACCGGGTCTTCGGGCGCGGGTGGGTCGCAGCAGTCACGATGGTCTCCGCCGCGACGGCAGCGGTGACCCCGTCGCGCAGGAAGGTGTCCGACTGGGCGAGGATCGCGTGGATCAGCCCGCCGTACCGACGCTGCTGGTCCGGTGTCATTGCGTCGGCCAGGCGCCGCGCGGTCGTGCCACCGCGCCCCACCATCTCGGTCTTGACTGCTCCGGGTTCCACGATCACGACTCCGACACCGTCTGCCGCGAGCTCTCGGCGGAGTGCGTCGCTGACGGCCTCGAGTGCGAACTTCGACCCGGAGTACGCGCCGTAGGTCGGCTGGGCCAAGCGACCGCCGAGGGAGCTCATCATGACGACACGACCACGGCTCCGGAGCAGCGCGGGCAGCAGGGCCTGCGTCACGGCGATGTGGCCGAAGAAGTTCACGTCGAACTGGCGCCGCCACTCGTCCATGGGGAGCACCTCGACCGGCGCGTTCACCGCGATGCCCGCGTTGTTGACCACGGCTGCCAGCGGGTGACCGTCCGCGTCGACCACGGCGGCGAGTTCCGCGATCTGCGCGGGGTCGGTGATGTCGAGGATGACGGGGCGCACGGTCGCGGACTGCAGGGCGTGGCCGTCCTCGGGCCGTCGGACACCGGCGAGCACACGGTGGCCCCGGGCAGCGAGCGCACGGACGGTCGCTGCACCCATGCCGGTCGAGGCTCCGGTCACGACGAAGAGCGAACCAGTTTCAGTTGACGTTGTCATCTGGGTAACGTAGCACTTCGGATGACATTGTCAACTGTATGATCGTGGGATGGTCAGCCGAGCAGAATCCGCTGCGATCACGCGCCGTTCGCTCCTCGACGCCGCCAGGTCGCTGCTCGACGAGGGCGGGCCGCAGCGTGTCACCCTCCGCGAAGTGGGGAACCGAGCCCAGGTGTCCCGTGGTGCCGCGTACCGGCACTTCGCGGACAAGGAGAGCCTGCTCGCCGCGGTCGGCGCCGAGAGCTGGGACCGCATCGCCGAGGAGCTCGCACAGATCGGGGCGGGGGGACACCGGTCGTCCGAGGCCGTCCTCCGGGCGGCACTCGAGGCCCTGATGACGGTGGCGAAGGACGAGCCGGAGGTCTACCGGATGATGTTCACCCTGCCGGCCAACGACCCGGACGAAGCCATCGCCGCTGCAGCGCGGGCCCAGGCCGAGTTCCTGGCCATCGTGGGTGACGTGGTCGGCACCGAGCGAGCACACCTCTACGGCGCGATGCTGCTCACGAGTGCGCACGGGATCGCCAGCATGGACGCGAGTGGACACTTGTCACCGCAGATGTGGCAGACGACGCCGGACGAGGTGGTCGCCGCGCTGGTCCAGCTCGTCGCAGAACGGTCCTGAACCGGGCGGCTCCGGGCCCACCGGACTCACCGGACTCACCCCCGAGCGCAGTGCTCACCGTGCTGCACGCCCACTCGTTCGCAGCGCGGGCCCGAGGACCACGGTGGTCTGGGCGCTGAGGTCCTGCAGCAGCTCCTCGGTCGTCAGCGCCTGGTGGACGGTGGCGGTCAGCCCGATGTGCAGCACGGCGGTGACCACCCGGGCGAGCACCGGGGCGTCGACGGTCGTGACCCGGGCGTGCCGCTCGAGCACCGCGGCCACCCCGTCCTCGAGACGCTGGGCCAGGGCGAGTCCGCGGTGCCGGTTCGGTTCCGCCGGGTCGCCGAACACCAGCTCGTGCAGGTAGGTCCGACCGTTCTCGGGGTGCTCCCGGACACAGTGCACCACCGGTCCGAGCAGCGCGAGCACGACCGGTACGGCATCGGCATCGTCGGGGGCGGCCGCGACCGCCACGAGACCGTCGTCGATCGCCGCTGCGAACCGCTCGTTCTGCACCATGATCAGCAGCTCGGCCTTGGTCGCCGCGTACCGGAACAGGGTGCCGACGGCGACGTCCGCCCGGTCGGCGATCTGCTGTGTGGTGACCCCGCTGACGCCCCGCTCCAGGAACAGGGTGCGTGCGGCGTCGAGGATGCGCCGGGTCTTGTCCTGCCGTCCGCGTTCCCGCCGACCGAGGGTGGATTCCATCGCGCTCCTTGACAACATTACTGAGTGTGATCATTATTGAGCATACTCGGACAAGCCGAGGCGCACCACACGAGACGAGGACGGCGATGGAGGACGAACCGCACACCGAGCGCACCATGTCGACGACGACCCGCGCGATCGCCGTCCCGGGCGGGACCGTCCTGGCCCGCACACTCGGCAGCACCACCGCGGGCATCCCGCTCGTCGTCCTGACGCACCTCGCCGCCAACCTCGACAGCTTCGACCCCGAGCTCGTCCAGCCGCTGGCCGAGCACGGCGGCGTGGTCCTGCTCGGCTACCGCGGAGTCGGTGGCGCCGGAGGACGTGCCCGCGACTCGATCGAGGAGATGGCCACCGATGCCCTCGCAGCGATCCGGGCGCTCGGTCTCGACCGGATCGACCTGTTCGGGTTGTCGATGGGCGGGATGGTCGCGCAGGAGATCGTCGAGCGCGCACCCGGCCTCGTGGAGCACCTCGTGCTGGCCGGGTCGGGACCGGCTGGCGGGCCCGGTCTCGCACGCATGACCGGTGTCGTCGTCCGCACGATCCTGCGGGGGCTCGTCACCGCCACGGATCCCACGACCCTGCTGTTCTTCACCAGGACACCTGTCGGGCGCCGTGCCGCTGCCGACTACCGGGCACGCCTCACCCGTCCGCGTGCCGACCGAGACCGTGCGATCAGCCCGGCGGTGTTCCGCGCACAACTCCGCGCGGTCCGCCGGTGGGGCGATCGGCCCCTCGTGCCGACGCCGTCCGGGTTCACCGGGCCCGCGGTGCTCGTGCACGGCGACTCCGACCGGATGGTCTCGGTCGCCAACGTCGACGTCCTGCGCGAGCGGTTCCCGCACGCCTCGGTGCGGATCGTCCCCGATGCCGGGCACGGCGTCGTCTCCCAGGACCGGACGGCCGTCGTCGACGCGGTCCGCGACCTGCTCGGCCAGTAGCCCCCCGTACCCCCAGACCCTCACCACCACAGGAGCACCAGACCCATGCGCGCGTTCATCTTCGACGACTACAAGCAACCCCTCCACGGAGCCGACGTCGCCGAGCCGGTGGTCGGCGACCACGACGTGCTCGTCGCGGTCGCTGCCGCCGGGCTCAACCAGCTCGACGAGAAGCTCCGGCTCGGCGAGTTCAAGCTGATCCTGCCGTACAAGACCCCGCTGACCCTCGGGCACGACGTCGCCGGCACGGTCATCGCCGTCGGTGCCGCGGTCCGCCGGTTCGCCGTCGGCGACGAGGTCTTCTCGCGACCGCGTGACCACCGCATCGGCACCTTCGCCGAGCGCATCGCCATCGACGAGGCCGACGTCGCACACGCCCCCGCGAACACGAGTCCGGTCGAGGCCGCGTCGCTCCCGCTCGTCGCCCTGACCGCGTGGCAGGCCCTGGTCGAGCGCGGGGACGTGCAGGCCGGGCAGAAGGTCCTGATCCACGCGGGCTCGGGCGGCGTCGGCACGATCGCGATCCAGCTCGCCAAGCACCTCGGTGCACACGTCGCCACGACCGCGTCGGCTGCCAACGGCGACTTCGTCCGGGAGCTCGGCGCGGACGTCGTCATCGACCACCGCACGCAGGACTTCGCCCAGGAGCTCTCCGGGTACGACCTCGTCCTCGACAGCCTCGGCGGCGAGAACCTCGAGCGGTCCCTCACCGTGCTGCGACCGGGTGGCAAGGCGATCAGCATCAGCGGCGCCCCCGACCCCGCCTTCGCGCGGGCGGCCGGGCTGAACCCCGTCCTCCGCCTGGTCATCGCCGCCATCAGCCGGAAGATCCGCCGCCGGGCGAAGCGGCTCGGGGTGACCTACGAGTTCCTGTTCATGCGCGCCGACGGGCAGCAGCTCCGCCGGATCGCCGACCTGGTCCGCGACGACGTCATCCGGCCGGTCGTCGGTGCCACGTTCCCCTTCGACGAGACCCCGCAGGCACTCGAGTCGATCACCACGAGCCGGGTGCGCGGCAAGACCGTCGTCACCGGCGCCTGAGCACCTTCCCCTCCACGCACCACCTGACGAACGGACCACGACCATGCACGACGCAGCAGCACCCGTCACCTCCTACGCACTGGCACCCGCGAAGACCATCACCGCCGGCGGGATCACCTTCGCCTACCGCGAGCTCGGCCCGGTCGAGGACGTCCCCGTCGTGTTCTTCGTGCACCTCGCCGCGACCCTGGACAACTGGGACCCGCGCATCGTGGACGCGATCGCCGCGCACCGGCACGTGATCACCTTCGACCAGCAGGGTGTCGGCGCCTCGTCGGGCACGGTGCCGCGGACGATCGAAGCAGCCGCCGACGACGCGCACGCCTTCATCACCGCCCTCGGGTACGACCAGGTCGACGTGTTCGCGTTCTCGATGGGCGGGATGATCGCGCAGGACCTCGTCGTCGCGCACCCCGGTCTCGTCCGGAAGCTCGTGCTCACCGGCACCGGACCCCGCGGCGGGAAGGACATGGACAAGGTCGTCACCACCACGTACTTCGACGTCCTCCGTGCGACGCTCACCCGGTCGGACCCGAAGGAGTTCCTGTTCTTCAACCGCGACGCCGTCGGCAAGCGCGCTGCCAAGGCGTTCCTCGAGCGGTTGCAGGAACGCAACGTCGACCGTGACGCACCCATCGGCCTGCGGGCGTTCGGGACCCAGCTGCAGGCCATCAAGCGCTTCGGCCGCTCGACACCGTCGGACCTGTCCGTGATCACGCAGCCCACACTCATCGCCAACGGCGATCACGACCGGATGGTGCCGTCGGTCCTGTCCGAGGACCTGCACCGCCGCATCGCCGGCTCGGAGCTGGTCATCTACCCGAACTCCGGCCACGGCGGGGTGTTCCAGTACTGGGAGCAGTTCGCTCCGGTCGCGGCGGAGTTCCTGCGGCGCTGACCCCGACGCGCACTGCACCGATCAGCTCGGCAGGACCGCCCCGGCCTGTGCGCGGATCGTCGCGACCACCTCGGCGACGCTCGTGCCCGGGTCGGCGCTGGACACCATCGTCACGAACAAGACCGCGGAGACGACGTGCGCCAGGGTCGCCGCCCGGTCCTCGTCGAGACCGCCGTGCTCCGCGATGAGTCCCGCCACCGTGCGCTCGGTCTCGCCCGCGATCGTCAGGGCCTCGGCGTGGTTCGGTTCGCCCGGGTCACCGAACGCCATCTCCCGCAGGTAGGTGCGTCCGTTCTCCACCTGCACCCGGTTGCACGCGACCACCGGTTCGACCAGGGCGACCACGGCGTCGACGAGCGTTCGTGCGTCGGCTGCGGCCCGTCGGCCCAGCTCGAGGGCCTCGCGGTAGTGCTCGTTCTGCACGAGCAGCAGCAGTTCGCCCTTGTTCTTGACGTACAGGAAGAGCGTGCCGGCACCGATGTCGGCACGTTCGGCGATCTGCTGCGTGGTGACCTCGTCCACACCCTGCTCGGCGAACAACTCCTTCGCCGCAGCGACGATGCGCTCGAGCTTGACCTGCTTGTTCCGCTCGCGTCGTCCGGACGGCTGGGTCACCTGCACGACTGCTCCTCCGGGTCCGGGAACGCCCGTCGGGGGACGGGGCACCGACAATCATCCCAGGCCACGAAGCGTGCGGCTCGCTGGTCCTGTACGTTTCCTGTGTAGACATCCCCTGACCAGAGAGGACGCGGCGCCATGAGTGACGGCACGCCCCAGTACAACCAGCAGAACCCGAACCCCTACGCCGCCGGCGGGCAGCCCTACGGCGCTCCGATGCAGCCGTCGTCCGACCGCTTCAACGTCATGGCGATCGTGGGGTTCGTCCTGGCCTTCGTGGTGAACATCGCCGGCCTCGTGGTGTCGATCATCGCGCTCTCGCAGATCAAGAAGACCGGGGAGCGCGGCCGCGGCCTGGCCCTCGCCGGCATCATCATCAGCGCCCTGTCGCTCGTGTTCGGCATCATCTGGATCATCTTCCTGATCGCTGTCGTCGCGAACGCTCCGGCGGGCAGCATGGGCAGTTACTGACGCCCACCAGCACCAGACGGGAGGCCCGTGGCAGCTCGCCACGGGCCTCCCGTCTGTCCGGTGTCGGTTCCGAGCGTGGCCTCAGCCGATGACGCCGGTGTGCTCCAGCACGATGTTCAGACCGATCAGGATCAGGACGACACCACCCGCGATCTCCGCCGGCTTGCCGAAGCGGGCACCGACACGGCGACCGACCAGGACCCCGACGAACGACAGCACCGCGGTGGTGATCCCGATGAGCAGCACCGCGCCCCCGATCGAGACGGGCAGGAACGCCAGGGTGACGCCCACCGCCAGGGCGTCGATGCTGGTCGCGACCGCCAGTACGAGGAGCTCGCGGACCGGCAGCCGGTCGGTGTCCTGCTCGGTGTCCTCGTGCTTCGAGAACGCCTCCCACAGCATCTTCCCGCCGATCAGCGCGAGCAGCCCGAACGCGACCCAGTGGTCGAAGGCCGCGATGTACTGCGCGAACGCCGACCCGAGCAGCCAGCCGAGCAACGGCATCACCGCCTGGAACACCCCGAACGTCAGCGCGATCACGATCGCGTGCCGCACGTCGAAGCGCTTCATGTGCAGGCCCTTGCCGAGGGCGACGGCGAAGGCGTCTGCGGAGACGCCGAGCGCGATGAGGAAGAGGGCCCAGAACGACATGGGGGTGGCGCCTTTCGAGACGGTCGGATGGAGACTCCGACGTCTCAGGACCTGACGATCCTGGCACGGTCTGGGGCACGAAAAGGCCTGATCAGCGGGATTCGTCTCCCCGAATCCGCGGGTTGGTGGGCCCGGTCCGCCAACCCGGCCCACGTTCTCGACGTGACCAGGGGACGGACTGGAGGCTCGTGGCCGTGCCCGCCACGAGCCTCCAGTCCGGCAGTCAGTGCGTCAGGAACCGGCGGCCGCGTGCGCGGCCACCTGGCTGGCCGTCAGTTCGGTGCCGTAGACGGCGGCGTACCGCATCGACCCGGTGAAGTACGGGTTGTTCGTGGCACCCGGCCACCCGCTGACGACGTCGTAGCCGACGCGGAAGTACCCGGTGAAGTTCTCGGGGCTCTTGAAAGCCGCGTTCGACGTGACGAGCGTGCCGTCGACGTACAGGCGCATCCCGTTGGTGGGCGACATCGTGGCGACGGTGTGGTGCCAGGCGCCGTCGGTGTAGGCCTTCGGCGAGGTGAGGACCTGCGTGGCGCCGTTGTACGTGCCGAACGCGAGCTGGCCGCTGGTGGTCAGGTAGAGCTTCCGGTCGTGCTGGCTCGACGCTCCGGTCTGGCTGCTGCCGAAGCCGATGAGCATGCCGCCGGCGACCGTGGTGCGGAACCAGACCTCCTCGCTGAAGGTCGTGGGGTTGGCGTACGAGCGCGGGGTGGAGACGTAGCTCGTCGAGCCGTTGAGCGCGTACGCGCTCCCGCTGTCGCGGGGGCAGGCGTTCGGGCTCGGCGTGGTCGCGGTCATGGTGCCCTGGTAGGTGCCGTTCGCGCCGCGACCGGACCAGTCGGTGGCCGTCCGCGAACCCGATGCCTCGGTCAGGCGGTAGGCGAACAGGGCGTTCGCGGTGTCCGCGCCGACGGCGCCCGTGCAGGTGAAGTACGGGGCGGTCGCGGCCGTGTTCGCACTGTTGGTCACGCGGGCGGTGTACGCCGAGCGGGTCGGGGCGAACTGGTTCAGCAGGACGACGACGGCCAGGGCGACCACGAGGAGGACGGCGACGACGCGACCGTCGCGCAGGCGGCGGAGGATCACGAGGGACGCACCGCTTCGACGCGGCCGACCGCCAGGCACGCCACGAGCGGCACGAGGCACACGGCGATCAGGGCGACCCAACCCAGGGGGTCGAGGTCGATGTTCGACATGAGCTGGTAGTGCCCGTTCTTCGTCAACTCGTGGATGACGACCTTGCCCATCTCGCCGTCGACCAGGTGGACGCTGTTGCCGCCGTGGGCGTCGACACGGACCGGGAAGATCCCCGACGAGATCACGGTGGCCTCGACGCCGGTCGGGCTCGAGGTGTTCGTGATCGTCGTCACGTTGACGAACGGCTTGAACACGAACGCCGCGTACGAGACGGTGAGGGCGCTGCCCGCGATCCGCAGGCACGTGCGGGTCACCCGGTCGGTGAACGCGCTGGTCAGGGTCAGGATGATCAGCGTGCCGATGAGCAGGATCGGGGCGGCGCGGAGCAGCCAGCCGATGCGCGGGACCAGGAGCGCGGGGGTGCCGATGACGTCGGCCTGGGTGAGCGTCCACGGGTCGGTCGCGCCGTTGACGTCACCGCGGGTGTGGATCCCGCCGTCCGCGTCGATCGAGACGATGCGGTGGGTGTAGACGACGTCCGGGTTGGCGGAGGTCTCGAACGAGACGATGTCGCCGACGCTGAGCGTGGCGACGTCCACCGGCAGGTCGAGCACGAGGGTGCCGACCGGGGCGGCTTCGCCCATCGAGGGGGTCTCGACGACGAACCAGCGGCCGCCGGCGGAGAGGAACAGGACGGCGGCGGTGAGGAGCAGTGCGGCGATCGCGGCGACCGACCAGGCGAGGACCGTCTCGGAGCGGGTGACCTGACGGCCGCGGAGGACCGGGCGGTCGAGCATGCCGCTGAGCGGGATCGCTGCGGTCTGGCTCATGGGCTCTGCTCCGGGGATTCAGGGGAATGGCGACGCTCGACCGGAGGGGGGTCGGCCGAGCGTCGCCATTCCCCTGAATCCCCGGAGCAGAGC